>NZ_LGHK01000151.1 GCF_001908235.1 Bradyrhizobium sp. NAS96.2 | reverse complement strand
GCCGCTCGCGGCGTGCGGCGGCACCGGCTGTGCCGGCGGGGCGCTCAGCCTGGTCACCTGCAGGCCGAGCACCGCTTCGGAGAACTCGGCCCCGTTTTCGCCGATCACCATCACGCGCCGGGCCCGTTCGACGAGACCTGTCCAGTCCGGGTGCACGCCAGATCCAGTCGCGGTGCGCACTGCAAACGCAGTGTCGGTGACCAGGAGGTCGTAGGCGAAATGTTGCGTGAGCTGTGCGAGGCAGGCGCCGGGGATACGGTTTGGCTCTGCGATCTCGAGCGAGCCGATTCGAAGATCGGCGAGACACTTCAGCAAGGTCTCGCGGCCCTCGGGCGTCGCAACGTCGAGCGCGATCGACTGCGGAGCTTCGCCATCCGGATCGAAGATCGCGGCCATCCGGCGTTCTCCCTCGGCGCGAACATGAACGACCAGACCGCGCTTGTCGTCCGCCGCCAGTTGCCTGCATCGCCCGACCGCGATCTCGCGGCCGATCGAGGAGCCGCAGAGGATGACGTGCGGGCCGGCGGCGCGCGGTTCGTTGCAGAGCAGCTTGAGCTCGAGCGCCGCGCGGCATTCGCGCAGCGGATCGGCAACCAGGAACGCCGCGCACTCCGTCGCATAGCGCTGGTATCGATGCTCGAGGACGCGAAGGTTGCGCAACACCAGGGAACGCTTCTCGCCGAGAAACGAGCGCGAACCCTCGTGTCCGACAAAGACCGACGGGATGCACACGTTGCGGAAACCGGCCTCGGCGGCGCGCAGACAGAAATCGACGTCTTCGAGATAGCCGCGATAGAAATCGTCGGAGAGCTCGTGCACGGCGTCGAGGCATTCGCGGGTGATGTAGAGGCAGAACCCGATGCCGTTGGGGATGTCGATGGCCATCCCCGAATTCGCCATGCCGGCCAATTCGTCGAGCAATTCCAGTTCATCGGGCGAGGGCAGGGGATTGGAGCGGTTCGGGACCGGAAAGCTGGTATATTCGCCGTTGTTCGAGAGCGGGGTCGCCGTACCCACGCGCGGCGTCGATCGCACGGCGCTTCGCAAGCGTTGCAGCGCATATTTCGGCACGATCGTGTCCGAGTTCAGCAGCACGACGTCGCCCGCCCCCGTCTCGCCGAGGGCCCGGTTGATCGCGCCGACAAAGCCGAGGTTATGCGCGTTGGTCAGCAGCCGGATGCGCAACTCTGCAGCCAGTTCGCCGAGCAGATGCTTGATGGCGGGGTCGGGCGAGGCATCATCGACGACGACGATGGTCGAGCCGGGCGTGCAGGCGACGGCCGTCAATGCGCTCTCGATACAGGCACGCGTTGCGGCCAGATCCCGGTAGACCGGGATGATGATGGTGAGCGGCGGCGTTTCGCCGTTGCGCGCGCGAGGCGGCCGCAACGGCGTATTGCTGCGATCTGGAGCACGGTTGGCCGGGAGTTGAATGCTTGCGATGACGTGGTCTGCCTGTGCGATCTCGAGGCGCTGCGAGGTCGCGGACGCCGGCCGCATCAGACGGAAGCTCGCAGCGCGTCGCCCGTTGAGCGCAAATCTGTGACGGGGGTCGGCGGGAAGCTGGATGGTGCTGGATTGATCGGCTTGCGCCAGTGAAAGGTATGGATCGTCCGACCCCCGCCACGTCACCCATCCCTTCACCTCCTCATCGAGGAAGTCGACGCGGGCGCAGCTGTGCTGGCCGTTCTGCTCGAGCAGCAGGAGCGCGCTCCTGACTGAATCCGGATCGTCATCGCGCCGCGCGATGCTTCGTGCGGCTTCGAGCTGCGGAAGGCCGTCGCCCCACGCCATCATTCGCCGCGCGGCGACAAGATCGTCCGGTTCGAGCTCCAGCGCCCGGGCTACGCTCGCGACAGCCGCATCCCTGAGATCGAGGCGAAACAGCGCTTCCGCGCGCAGCAGATGGGCGCGGGCGCCGGGATGCGGCAAGATCCGGCAGCGGCGGTCGGCGAGCGCGAATGCGCGCCGGAAATCACGTGCCTCGAGCGCCGCGACGGCGGCCCGCTCGAGATCGACGTGATGCAGCGTTTTGGACGTAAAGGCGATGCTGCGCGCGTCGGCGGTCAAATGTCGCCCTTGTCTGCGCGCATGGTCAGCCCGCCGTCTTGACGGCGCTCTGCCGGCTCCGGAACACGCGCACCCGTCCCTCGAGGCGCGGCGCCTCCTGGCGGGGCATCGGGGCGACGGGCTCAGCGCGCCTCGGCTGCCGGGGCGCCAGCGGCGCTGCCTGCACCCGGTGCTCTTCGACAGTGAGCTTGAGACCCACCAGCGGTTCCCGGCCTGAAGGGCCGGCCACCACGATCCGGTTCCCGGTCACGCGCAGGGCCGGAGCGCCCAGGAAGATGGTCTCGGCTGCGATGGTGTAGCGATCCGCGCCGGGGCCCGAGGCTTCCAGCGAGAACCCCGTGATGGCCAGCGCGCGTCCCCGGGTTCCGGCAAAGGTTCCCAGCGGAACGAACTGGTTGTCGCCCCGCTGCGGCCTCGCGAACTTGACGGCATATTGCAGGTTGAGATCGTACGGCTTGTTCGGCCAATCGAGGGAAATTCCCTCGATCCGGGCCGGAGCGGCCGGTCCGGCAATCCAGGTATTCGGGCCGACCGTGACGTCGCCCAGACCCGCGACATGCGCCAGCAGCTTGAGATCGCTCAACTCGCCACGGTCCAGGCCAGGATCGGGCTCGTCCGTATCGAATGGCTGGCTGGCGGGCTGCGCGGCCGGCTGTCCCTGGGTCAGCGGTTCGATCTTGATATTGGCGGCGGTCGACCCGCCGGCGCGCCCTGCCGTGACCTCGACGATCAGGCGGCTTGGCCGGGCGACCGACACGACCAGCGCGGTCTCGGGCGCGAACAGGGTTCCATTGGCCCCGTCGGGTCCGGTAATAATGTTACAATTGTTAGTGCTGGCGCGATCCGCATATACCCGCACCACCGGAGGTGATGTCTTGTCTTCCGCGCCATTGTAGCGAACAAGGAAAAGCCCTCGTGCCAGGTCAATGGTCTTCTGCTGAATCTGTTCGTTCATGGTCGCCTGCGAGCCTAACGGATGGGTCGATATGTTTCTCACACAGTGTGCCCCAAAAATCTGTGTGATAGAAGGGGGCTTAATGTTAACCCGGTGAGATAGTTTCGCACGTGCAAATCGAAGACACCCTGCCGGTCATGGTATCGACCCTGACCCCAATCGAAGACCGCGCGGCCGGGGGGCGCGCTCGCCCGCCAATGAACGTCCTCTTCGTCCACAACAACTTTCCAGCCCAGTATCGCCACATTGCGCGTGCGCTCGCGGAGCAGCCCGGAAACAAGGTCGTCGCGGTCGGCTCATCGACCGCGAGCACGTCGCCGGATATCCGGCTGCTCAAATATTCGACGACCAAGTCGGACTCCGCGATGGTCCATCCCTTTGCGCGCCGCTTCGACGTCGAAGCACGGCGTGCCGAAGAGGTGCTGTATGCGCTGTCGTCGCTGTCGGGACAGGGCTTCGTTCCCGACCTGATCTTCGCGCATCCCGGTTGGGGCGAGACGCTGCCGTTGCGCACGATGTTTCCGAAAGCGCGCATCATCCTGTATTGCGAATTCTACTACGGTGCCGAGGGCAGGGACGTCGGCTTCGATCCCGAATTTCCCATGACGGGCCTCGATGGTAATGTCGCACTCCACTTGAAGAATGCGACCACGCTGCTGGCGCTCACCGAATGCGACACCGGCGTTTCGCCGACGCCGTGGCAGAGGTCGACCTTTCCCCGCGAGTTTCAGGGCAAGATCGAGGTCATCCACGAAGGCGTCGACACCGACGAGGTGAAGCCCAACCCCATCGCAGGGTTTCGGCTTCCGAACGGCGCGACACTCTCCGCGGACGACGAAGTGATCACCTACGTCTCGCGCAACCTCGAGCCGGTGCGCGGATTCCATATCTTCATGCGAGCGCTGCCGAGAATCATGGCTGCGCGGCCGAATGCGCAGGTGGTGATCGTCGGCGGCAGCGGGACGTCGTACGGCGCGAATCCGCCGGAGGGTTCGAGCTGGAAGTCGATGTTCCTGGGCGAAGTCAGGTCGGACATCGATCTTCGCCGCGTGCATTTCCTGGGCCGGATTCCCCGGGAACCGTATCTCGAGCTGCTGCAGATTTCCTCGGTGCACGTCTACCTGACCTATCCCTTCGTGCTGTCATGGTCGCTGCTGGAGGCGATGAGCGCGGGATGTGCGGTGGTGGCGTCCGACACAGCGCCGCTGCGCGACATCATCTCGGACGGCAATGGTCTGCTGACGCCGTTTTTTGATATTGATGCGCTGTCGGATCAGGTAGTCTCGGTGCTGTCACGGCCCAAAGCCTTCAAGAAGATGCGGATGAAGGCGCGGAGCTTCGTGAGGGACAATTACGACGCAAGGCGGGTCTGTCTGCCCCGGATGCTGACGCTCGTTGATGAAGGTGTCCTCCCGCGCACGCACGGGGGATAACGCCAGGAGCTAGCGATGCCGCTTGTCATCTCGGTTGCCCAGCGCAAGGGCGGGGTCGGAAAGACGACTCTTGCGGTCCTACTGGCTGCAGAACTGGACCGGCGCACGGGCGTGGTGGGACTGGTCGACGCCGACTCCCAGGCGTCGGCCTGCCATTGGGCCGAGCCCGGCAATCTGACGTTTCCCGTCTACCAGCTTGATCCGGAAACCCGCCCGGTGGCCGAATGGGCCAAGCTGATGCGCCAGATTCCGCATCAGATCATCGTCGTGGACTCCGCGCCCAACGACCGGGTGCTGGGCGCCGTGCTCGCGATCGCCAACATCGTGCTGATGCCATGTACGCCGTCAGGCCTCGACATCGAGGCCACCGCGCGGACGATCGACATCGTGCGCGAGGTGCGCGCAGCACGGCGAACGGCGCTCCGCGCCATGATCGTACCGAACCGGGTCGACCAGCGCACGCTCGAAGGCCAGCAGCTGATCGAGGAGCTGGATACGCTCGACGAAGAGATCGGGCCGATGATCGGAAGCCGCTCGGCCTATGTTCGCGCCGTCGCGCTGGGACAATCGGTGGCCGATTTCGCCGGCGGCACGCCCGCGGATCTCGAGATCAAGATGCTCGCCGATCTCGTCATGAGCTGGTGCGGGATCGCGCCGAGGCAACGCGTGACGGTTTAACAGAGCGCGCCGGCGCTCGGAAGCGCGATAAGCCGTGGTCCGTTGGACCTTCACGCGCGTTATCATTCGGCAGCTGCAAGGCTTGCCGGCGCGGGAACCCGGCTTGGTTAATGGACTGCTCGGGCGCTTCTGAGCATTTGAGACAAATGCTGCCGCGCGCCTGAGCCTTAACTCAAGACATTTCCCGTAGATGCTTCCCGTCACTTTGGGGAGTGAAGAATGTACAGCGTCAAGAGAGTGATGGCCTTGCTTCTGGCCATCGTCGCGCTCGGGACAAGCGCGCAGCACACCCAGGCCGGAATGATCGGATTCCCGCTGCCGCTCGGCGGCGTGGTCGAGAAGATCCGCTTCAGCGAGCCGACGCTGGCGCCGATGGCCTACACCATGTTCTGCATGCGCTATGCCGACGAATGCAAGCCGAAAGCCCGCGCCCGCATGGTGTTCCGCGGCGGCGCCACACGCCTGACCAAGCAGCGCATCGCCGACCTGATCGAGGTCAACGCCTCGGTCAACCGTCGCATCGTGCCGCAGCGCAACGAACGCGGCCTCGCCGGCGAGGAATGGCTGATCAATCCGGCGCGCGGCGATTGCAACGACTATGCCGTCAGCAAGCGCCATGAGCTCTTGGCGCGCGGCTGGCCGATGCGCAATCTGCTGCTGAGCGAGGTGGTGACCTCCTGGGGCGAGCATCATCTCGTGCTGGTGGTCCGCGTCGAGGGCGGCGACGTCGTGCTCGACAATCTGAACGCGCAAATCCGCACCTGGTCGCAGGCGCGTTATCGCTGGGTCAGGATGCAGACCCCGGCGAACCCCGATCACTGGGCCGCGGTCGCGCCGGCCGGCGCCTGAATTTCAAAAGTTAGCCCGATCGATTGAACGTGGCGCGGCGAGACATTTCGCCACGCCACGTTTCATGTGAGGAAGGCGGAAGATCGCGAAGGCCGCGACGGCGCGCGGAACGATCGGCGGCGTGACCGGTTGATCCCGATACAACCCATCGAGGCATCGACATGAAGCTGGCCAGCCTCGTCATAACGGCGGCGCTGGTCGTCGCCACGGCGGCCCCCGCGCTCGCACAGGGCACCGGGCAGACCACGCAGGGCGCACAGCGCTATTCGATCGATGGCCCGGGCGGCGGTGTCCCGACATCGCGGCCGCAGGCCACCCGGCCGGTCCCGCCGGCAACACCGGTTTACCCTTACGGCAGGCCGTCACGCCACGGGCCGCCGGTCGGGCATCAGACCAACGTTCCGCTCGGCTCGCGTTAACCGTCACTGCTGAAGCAAATCGGTTCGGTCTTAACGCTATTCGCATCGTCGTTTTGCCGCGCCCGACGGAATGTCGTACCCATCGACCATTGCATCTGTTGAGGCGCGGGATTGGCCCGCGCAGGAACGGCATCTTCAATGGCGAGCAGGGGTTCGATCCTCATCACGGGCGGCGCGGGATACATCGGGTCCCACTGCGCCAAGGCCGTTGCCGAGGCCGGCTTTGTTCCGGTCGTCTATGACAATCTGTCGACCGGTCACCGCAACTTCGTGCAATGGGGCCCGCTCGTCATCGGCGATGTCGCCGATCACGGCAAGATCGCCGCCACCATCCGCGAGCACAATGCGCTCGCCGTAATGCACTTCGCCGCGTTCAGCGCGGTCGGCGAATCCGTCGCGGATCCGCAGAAGTACTACGGCAATAACGTTGCCGGCACGCTCGGCCTGCTGCGCGGCATGCGGGAGGCGGGCTGCGACCGCCTGGTGTTTTCCTCGACCGGCGCCGTCTATGGCAACGCCGGGCGCGATCCGATTCCCGAGAGCGCCGCAGGGCCGACCGTCAATCCCTACGGCCGCTCCAAATTCATGATCGAGCAGATGCTGGCCGATTATCGCGCGGCCTATCAGTTCAAATCGGTCTGCCTGCGTTACTTCAATGCCTGCGGCGCCGATGCTTCGGGCACCATCGGCGAGCTGCGCGATCCCGAAACGCATTTGATTCCGCGCGCGCTGATGGCGCTGCTGGGGCACGTGCCGGACTTTGCGATTTTCGGCGAGGACTATGAGACACCAGACGGGACCGCGGTGCGCGACTACATCCATGTCGACGATCTCGCCGCCGCCCATATCGCGGCGCTCGAGCTGCTGTTGAAGGGCGACGCCGGCGGCGTGTTCAACCTCGGCACCGGCACCGGCTATTCGGTGCGCGAGGTGCTCGACGCAATCCGCGCCGAGACCGGCGAGGCGGTGCCGAGCGTGGTGCGCGAGCGGCGGGCCGGCGATCCGCCGATCCTGGTCGCCGATCCCGCCAAATCGGAGAGCGGCCTCGGCTTCAAGGCCAGCCGCTCGGATCTCGGCCACATCATTCGCTCGGCCTGGGCATGGCACCAGAAGGCGCATCCGCGCCGGCGTTAACTCATCGGCTTCAGTCCAGCGTGATGTAGTGCTGCTCGGCCAGTCTGGCGAGGAACGGCATGTCGACGAAGCTCGCCACCAGGAAGACGGCAACCAGCGCCAGCACGATCAGCATCAGGCCGCGCTCGCCATAGAGCTTCTCGGGCTTCTGCGCCGATGACCCCGGCGCTGTCGACATCGAGAAATAAGTGGTAAACAGCATCACCACCAGCGGCATCGCGAGGATGTACTCGATGCGGTACTTCACCAGGAACACCGAGAGGAAGAACACCGAGAACAGCGAGTAGCTGAGGCACGAGGCGGTCAGCGACACCTCGGTATAATCGGCAAAGCTCGCGCGATAGCGGGCCAGCAGCTCCCTGCCATGGGACGCAGCAATCTCGCGATATTCGGACAGCCGCTTGGCGGTCATCAGGAACGCGCCGCCGAACCAGTAGCACAGGATCACCGAACCCGGCGGCAGCGAGGTCGGGTCGATCATCGCCCAGCCGATCAACAGCCGCAGCGGATTGTTGACGGACTCCGAGATCACGTCGAAATAGGCCTTGTCCTTGCTGCGCAGCGGCGGGACGTTGTAGACGATGCCCTGCAGGGCGAAGATGCTGCTTGCCAGCAGCATCAGACGGCTGCTCGCTGCCGCGCAGACAAGGCCAATCGCAAGCAGCACCAGCCATTCCAGCCCGATGATCCTGCCGTCCATGGCGCTCTGCACCGCGGAGCGCTGCGACTTGGTCGGATGATGGCGGTCGAAATCGCGGTCGAACCATTCGTTGATGACGTAGTTCGCCGACGCGATGCAGACCGCGGCAACGAGGCCAAGGACGATGTCGGCGGCGAGGTGCTCGCTCCTCGCGCCGCGCAACAGCCAGGCGAGGATGATCCCGGGAACGATGAAGATGTGCTTGGTGCTGTGATCAAGCCGCAGGATGGCAAAGTACTGCCGGATGCCGGCGGCCGGCTTGCGAGCTTCGATCTTGCCGTCCATCAGCGCCATCGCGCGGTCCTTTCCTGGTGTCCTCGATCGCTCGCTCGCCTAGTTGAGGAGATAGACGTCGAAGCTCTCGTCGGTTTTGGCGGGATCGAAGCGGCGGATCAGCGTGGTCGCTGCGCGGAAATCGCTGATCTCTGCGGCCGAGGCGCGGAACGTCCGCCAGTTCTTGCCCTCGTCATAGATCCGGTCGGGCGTGATCTCGTCGAGCCGGTAGGCCAGCAGGATGAGGACGGGCGCACCAGAGGTCTCGCGGAGCTTGCGTGCCAGGCGCAGCGTCTCGCCGAGATCGCTGTCCATCCTGCCCTTGCGCGAGAAGATCACGACGCTGCCGAACTTGCGGTCGCGCGCGAGATAGAGCGGGTTCTTGACGTAATAGGGCAGGGCTTCGACCAGATATTCCGGCTCGCTGAGGATCACCGCGTTGGCGAGATCGGGGCGTGAGGCGATCAGGCGGCCGAGATCGGCGCTGCGGCTCGCGACGATACCCCTCGCAGCACTGCGCAGATCGTTGATGCCGGCGGCGCTCTGGATCGCGAGCACCAGCAGCACCGATACGCGCCCGATCGCGGGCAACAGTCGATCGTGCCATGCTCGAGAGGCGGATGTCGCGGTGATCCGGCCCCAGCCGATCCAGTAAAGCGTGATCAGGAAGCACAGCCAGACCGCGGCGTGACGGTAGGCACCGTTGGCGGCGACCGCGAAGAACAGCGACGTCAGCAGCAATGCGGCGATCGCAGCGAGAAAGGCCGGACGCCGCGGCAGCAGCCCGAGCGTCGCGCCGAATAGCAGCACCGATCCTGCGATCCCCGGCAGCAAATTGGCAAACAGCGCGCCCAGCGACGTCGCGCCGGGATTCACAAGGGAAAGCGTTGCAGCCGCCAGCGGCGAAGCATGCGACCAGTCGCGGGCCGCCGCATCATTATAGGTCGGCAGCATCGTCACCGCGCAGATCACGACGCCAATCGTCGCGATGATGGCGTTGATCGCAAAATTGGTCAGCTGTGGCGACCAGCGCCAGCCTGGTTGGTTCGCGAGTTGGGTCTCGAGCAGGTCGAGCAGCCAGAACAGCAGGAACGCGCCGACCATGATCGCGCCGACGACATTGGTGTTGGCGAGCAGGAACGATAGCGCGCCGAGCAGGAGGCCGCGGTCGCGATGCGCCGGATAGCAGGCCGCGATCGCAAACAGGAACAGGGCCGAGATGCCGTAGTTCCTGGCCATCACCACATATTCGAACAGCAGCGCATGGCTCGTGATCAGCAACAGGACCAACGGCCGCGGGAATGGCGAGCGGAAGATCAGCAGCGCGACCGTAAGGAGCCCGACCACGAAGGCGACGCCGGGCAGCACCTCGACCCGGCCGAACACCGCATGCGCGCCGCGCAACAGCAGATACCAAAGGGCAGGGTGGCCTTCGCCATGCAGGCCTCGCAGCATGGCGATCACATTGTCGCCGTTCAGCGCGATGGTGAGCGCGCGGACTTCGTCGCGCCACATCACGTGACGGGCGATCTGGAAGCCGGCCAGCGCGATCCATCCCGCGAGCAGCAGGAGGTCCGGCCAGGATCGGCGGTCCCGCTTCGGCGCGAAGAACCAGTCGTCCAGGATTTGCAAAGATCGGCGCAATGAACCCTGCTGCTGCTCGGATCGGTAACGTCAAACCGCGGCGTCGGCCGCGGGTTTCGTCATTTGTGTTAACATTAAAAGCCGCCTAGAATGTTGTAACATTAAGGGCGAACCAGACTAACATTTATGACGTCGACGCCGGCCCAGAGGACGGTCAGGGACACCAGTCCTGCTCACCCCGAGGTGGAGTTCGCGCTGGTGCTGGCGCGGACCATCGACTCCGTGCGTTCCGACCCGCAGCAGCTGCGCAGCGCGGTCTACGAGCTGGCGCGGCAGAAGCTGCAGCAGCTCGCGCATGACGACCCGAACGAAAAACAGCGTCTGATGCAGGCGCTGGAGGTGGCGATCGAGGGCGTCGAGGCGCACACCAGGGATGATCTGGTCGAGACGTTTTCGGTGCCGCCGGCGCGGGCGCTGCCGGAATTCCTGGCGGCGGCAGGCGCCGCGCGGCGGATCGAGGCGCCACGGCGGATTGATGCCAAGGAAGCATTCGTCACGACGATCGAGTCTGCCGCGCCGGCCAAGATGCCGCGCCGTCCGCGATGGTCGTCGTCAGCGCCCCTGCGCTACGTTGTCATGCTGGCTCTCTTTGGACTGATCGCGTCCGTTGTCCTGCTGCAGCAGCGCGGTGTGTCGCTGGCAGCGGCGCACGCGATCATTGCGGGCACGCTCGCACCGGCCCCGCCTCAAACGCAGAGGC
>NZ_LGHK01000150.1 GCF_001908235.1 Bradyrhizobium sp. NAS96.2 | reverse complement strand
GGCGGATCCGCAGCATCACACAATCTCCGAGACGGTGCAGACCCTCAACGTGGTTGTGAAGGAATCAAAATGAGCAAGCCGTCAATCATTGGGGGCTTAGGTGTGAGCCGTTATCAGGAACGTCTTGCGCGTGCGCTAGCTGATCCGGAAGGATTTTGGGCGGAAGCTGCGAAAGAGGTTGATTGGATCGAGTGGCCGAGAAAGATCTTCGATCCGTCAATGGGCATCTACGGCCGTTGGTGGGCCGGCGGAGCGGTCAACACTTGCTACAACACGCTCGATCGCAATGTCGCATATGGCAGCTGGGCGGCGGCCGTTCCCGCGAAATGCGGATCACGCGGTTCTTCGCCGCGCAGTTCCTCGGCGGCTTCAATGGGCGCCTCCTGCATGCGACGCGTGACGAGCGCTAATCTGACGTGAGTTGCGGCGCTCGCCATCGACTTGCAATCATAATTGAGTCATCGCGCCCCTCGCCGATTTTACGCTGCGACTTTCCTTCCGACGCTTCCACGAGCGAAATTCTCAGCCAAAATGGGAGCAGCAAAAAGCCCTCGAAAACGGTAAACGGGCTTGGAGCAGATCGATCTTTCCGCGGCCATACATTTGACGCCTGACAAGCTTGAGGCGCGTGATCTGTCCTTCGGTTTGTCCGTTCGACTAGGGCGACGTGATTGCCGCTCGGACCGCCGCTTCGTCCCTGGCGACGCCGCTGGCGAACGAGGCGACGAGACTTGGGCGGGCGCGCTCGATCCACGTGATGAGGCCCGCCTCGGTCTTGCGTCGGATCATCAGGTGGAATTCGGCAATGATCTCGCGTGCTTCAACCAAGGTTGGCACGCCAGCTTCGATCGCCGCGACCGTGACGGTCTCCGCTTTCGTGAGCAAGTCCCGCCCGATTGTCATCAGGCGCGCGATCGTTCTGGCCGACGGAATCCTCTGAAGGTTTTGTGTGTCGGCCCTTTCCGCTCGTCGTCTGCGGGTCGTCCACTCGCTGATGACGCGGAGCCAGCCTCGGAAGCCACGCCCTTTCAAACGGCGCCAAAGTTCAGCCCCGTTGCGGCAGCCAGACGCCCACTGCTCGTCCAGCCATGGCAAATGCAGATCCAACGAACTTTGGCGGGTCCGGAAGACATCAGCGCGCTCGCCGCGGACCACCTGTCGCACCAGCTTCCTGCTGTGGCCGGTCTGACGCACGATCTGCTTGATAGGTATGCCGTTCTTCGACAGAGCCAGGATGGCCGCGTTGGTCTCCTCGCGGCGCAGATAGCCCTCATACTGGAGGCGCTCGGCGGCTGTGAGCAGCTCGGGATCGATCGTGGTCGCACCGATGACGGTGCGTATCTGGCGCATCGATTTGCGAACGGCGTCGAGGAAGGCCCGACTGGCGTTCTCCATCAGATGCCAACGGTCGGCGACCTGTACAGCGTGCGGCAGGGCCTTGGTCGCGGCTTCGCCATATCCGCCACCACGGTCACGGGCGACGATTGCGATCGTGGGATGAGCGGCGAGCCAGGCTTGGGCCGTCGCGGGCTCACGATCCGGCAGCAAAGTGACGACCCGGCGCCTTTCCAGGTTGCAGATGATGCTGGCGTATCGGTGATTGCGCCGCCAGGCCCAATCGTCAATGCCAATGACCTTGAGAGGGTCAGCCGGCGGACAGCTGCGGCGTCGGACCACGCGCAAGAGCGTGTCGTTTCTCACCGGCAGCATCAGCCGTTTTGCGAAGCCTGCCGCCGGCCGACCACCAAGCGCCAAGCCGAGGTGATGAACGATGGAGTCCAGCCTCGCCGTGCGGCGCGCCGATGGTGCCAGTACGCCCTCGGCGAAGCGCTCAGTGAAGATCTGACGCCCGCAAAGAACCGCATCGCAGCGGAAACGGCGAGCGACCACCAGCAGCTGGACGGTCCGACCTGAGAGCGGCAGATCGGTTACGCGGCGTCGATAGCGGCTATGGACACGTCGGGAAACCGTTCCGCACGACGGGCAAAGGCCGACGCTCCCGGAAGCCCGAACCACAACAATCGCCTTATCACCCTCGTAGTGAGCACTCTCTACAACAAACCCACGCGGCACCAAACTGGAGCGGTGGAGTGCCTGCTGCATGGCGCTGATTCTCCTCCAATCAAAGCGCCAGACATCCCTCAAAGTGCATCAAAAGTGAGTCAGAGCCAATATTGCAGGCCGAATGACACCCCCAGCGCGCAACGCGAGAAAACTGCTATTTTTATAGATGATTCATAGGGATCAGGCGTGATCAAACGTGATCGAAGAGAGGGTAGTGGGGTGGTTGTGCATCATGCCAGCGAGTACCCGTCTCGCTGGGCAGCAGTGACATCGATTGCGGCTAGATCGGCTGCACGCCGCATTGCATGACTGGGTGAAGGCGGCGGAGGTTGACAGTGAGCAGCGGGCTGGCGTTCCGGTCGACATTGCCGAGAAGCCGAAGGCACTGGAACGGGAGAACCGCGAGCTTCAGCACGTCAAGGAGATCCTGCAAGGCTTCCAATTGTGACCCCTTCGCGCGGCGTGGTTAGACGGTAGCGCTCGCCCCGTCGGAGCCAGCCGATCGAGCAGCGCAGTGGTCATTTTGGCGTCGCCGAACACACTGGGCGATTCTCCGAAGGCGAGATTGGTGGTGACGATGACGAGGGCCCTCATAGAGCCGGCTGACCAGGTGGAGTGAAGCTGGCCGCCAGACTAGGCCAATGGTAAATATCCGAGTTTTCCAAGAAGTCCATCTGGGTCAGATGCTCAGAAAGGCGGCCTTGCCGTGCATTGCGGGTCTCGATCTCGAGGCGGTTGACGCCAACGAGCGAGACGCCGGGTAGCTTTTGACGATGTCGCAGCTGTTTGCCCGGGCACTCGCTCAGCGCCTTTTGCGCATCCCGGTACTTTCACTTTTGCACGAAAATGCGCTGCGTTGCTCCGGTGTTGCTGCTGCCGTCGCCATGACGACATGCCGACTGATATCTAGCCGGCATCGTTCGCTTGCGTAATGTGTGGGGAGGAGCTCATCGTCGGGAACATTCACCCGGCCCGGTCCTAACGTTTGCGATCCCGTGCGTCTCGTCAAAAGGCGGCTCGATACACCGCGAAGGCCGGGTGATCGTCTAGATAAGCGGCTCGATTCGGCAATCGGCGAGGTGCTCGTGACGGGCGAGGGCATCCAGACCGTGCTTTCGATATGCGGCGCAGAACACTGTCAACGGCTGCAGCGCGCTTTCCGCCAACCGTCCTGCAATCTACGGCGTCGCCGAAGCTGCGTCGACTATCGGATGGTATACGGCCGCGGCCGTTTTCCGTCGGTGCGTGCCCGCAGCGGCACCTCTGTCGTTTTCCGCCAGCACTACGGCCCTGAATTGATCGCCGCAGAAGAGCAATCGCAGGCGTCGCGGCTTGCCGTCAAATCCGACTGGACAAACGTGCCAAGGCCGCTGCGTTTAGGCGTTAAGGCGTCATGCTGGCCGACTTTGACAGAGGTAGGCGTGGGCTAGAGAAGCGCGTGGCCGCAGTCACAAAGCAAATTCGGAAATATTCGTCCGACGAGCTGAAAGGGGTTGAATCGCACGTGGCGTCAAGTTGTACGATCTCAGACATAGCCGGTTAACGAGTGACAAAAAGTGCGCATGTCCCACCTCTTAGGCCCTTGTAAGATGAGCGCTGTCAGCAGCGGCAGTTGTGGGTTCGCTGGCTGGCTCAGCGGCCTCACGCGATGGTCCGGTGGGGACAGTTGGCGAACTTCCACATTTCACTGAACGGCAGCGGCCAGACCCAAGCAGATTGGCCGACTGTTTCGTTCGACGCGAGATGGTGGCGCTGTCTTGACCTGTGCTTCCGTCATGATCTCCGCGGTGCAGATCGCTTCCAGGATCTCGATGTCAAATGCCAGGAAGAGCCGGGCGCCTCGCGCGGCCATGCTCCAGAGCCGCGGATTAATACAACTATAGGGGAGAATGGGGTGACAAGGCAGCGTTGTTTGTTAACGCCTGGTCCGCTTGCGCTCGCGCCAGCGGTTAAAACGCAGATGCAGTTCGACCTTGCATCGCGTGATTTCGAGTTCAAGGAAGTGACCGCCCGTATGAGGCGGTTGATACTCAATCTGTCGGGAAATCCAAAAGGCTACTCGGTTGTTCCTATTCAGGGAGGTGGCTCCTTTGCAATGGAAGCCGCTCTCTCGTCATTTGTGTCGCAGGGCGACCGACCCCTCGTTTGCATAAACGGCATCTATGGTGAGCGCATATTCAAGATTCTCCGGCTCTGGGGTATTCAAGCGGTTCAGCTTGTCAAGCGAGCCACCGAGGCTTTGGATCCTCAAGAAGTTGCCGCTTGTCTGAACCAAGATCCGGCCATCACTCACCTATGCTTTGTCCATTGCGAGACGACGACGGGGATCGTCAATCCGCTCGAGCCAATCGTAGACGGTGCAAAGCAGCGAGGGATCAAGACCATCGTCGACGCAATGAGTTCGTTCGGCGGCATCCACATCGACCTAAGTCGTGGCGGACCAGACGTCTTGGTCACGTCGAGCAACAAGTGCATAGAAGGGCCCCCAGGGATCGCTTACGTCATTGCGTCTCACGAACTACTGGAGAATGCTGTTCGAGAACCGAGATCACTTGTGCTCGACGTTAGAGATCAATGGCGCTCGCTCGAGCGCACAGGTGAATGGCGATCGACTCCACCCACACATATCGTTCAGGCAGCCACAAAGGCGCTCGAGATCTTGGGAGACGAAGGCATCGACGTTAGGCGCCGCAGGTACGAAAGAATAAAGGATCGCGTCATCAACGAACTCGACGGGCTGGCGACCCCGCTTCTCGCGGTGAACTTACAGTCCCCAATCTGCGTGGCGTTCGCTGCGCCAGCTGGGATTTCGGATCAGGTCGCGTTCGATCGGTTGTATTGTCACTTGGCGGCCCACAATCTGTACGTCTACTCGAAGCTCCATCTTCCGACACGGAGTTTTCGGATTGGCTGTATTGGAGAAATTCAACCCAGTTGGATCGAGCAGTTGGGGTGCGCCTTTCGCACATATTTTCGGTCTGGTCGCGCCGGGCTTGCGGGACGGACGTCACCCCGGGAGACGAGCGAAAGTCGTGCCGATACATCGCATTCAATCGCGACGGCCTCGCGGTACCCATTTTCCACGGAAACCGCTGTTCTGCACGCCGGATATCGTCGCGACCCCACAACTAAGGCCGTTGCAGTGCCGATCTACCAGAATACGGCTTACGAACTCGACGGTGATCTCAACCATATTGCGGACGTCTACAACGTAAAGGCCGATGGTTTCACTTATACGCGGATTATCAATCCGACGACCCGTGCGCTGGAAAGGAGGTATGCCGCTGTCGACATGGGGAGCGACTCACTCGCCGTTGCATCGGGCCAAGCGGCGACGTTCCTTGCAATCGTCAACTTATCGAGCGGCGAAGTGGGGGACAATGTCGTCGCATCTCCGTACCTATATGGCAATACGTGGAACCTGCTCCACAACACGTTGAGGCGTCTCGGTATCAGCGTTAAGACGGCGGATCCTCGATACCCAGAGACCTTCGAGCGTGCAATTGATGATCGCACAATATGCCTGTTCGGAGAGGTGATCTCGAATCCCTGTTTGATTCCGCTTCCCGTCAAGCAGCTGGCAGAAATCGGCAGAAGGCACGGCGTGCCCCTGGTCGTAGACAATACGACAACGCCGCTCGTGTGCCGTCCATCAGCGCTCGGTGCCGCGATTACGACGTACTCCGCGACCAAATACATCTGCGGCCATGGCACGACGCTAGGCGGACTAATCGTTGACAACGGTGCTTTCAATTATAGGGAGAGCTCACGCTTTCCCTTGTTCAACAACCCTGACGACGCCCACGGTGGCATCATCTGGCGCAACGCGTTGCAGGATATCGAGGATCTTGCTCAGAGCGAGTTTCTCTTAAAGGCCCGGATGACTTGGCTGCGCGATACCGGTGCGGCCATCGCCCCCTTTGCAAGCTTTCAACTGATCCAAGGGCTTGAAACACTGCACCTTCGCATGAAGCAGCACTGCGCAAACGCGAAGATCGTAGCCGAGGCTCTTAAAGAACACCCAAAAGTATGTCGCGTCTTTTACCCAGGCCTATTTGAAGGAGCTGATCGAGAAACCATCGATCAAACACTCAACGAAGAGTATGGGCACGGGGCGATGGTCATGTTTGAGGTCGAGAACGAACAAGCCGGACGCAAGTTCATCCAGAACGTCGACTTGATGTACCACGTTTCAAACGTGGGGGATGCCCGCACGCTCGTGACACATCCTGTTTCGACGACCCACACCACCGTCCCACGGGAAAAGCGCGAAGCCGCCGGCATATTTGGTGGCTCGATCCGGCTCTGTGTCGGCATCGAAGATGTCAACGACATCATCAAGGACTTGAACAAGGCACTTTCGGCAATCTGACAACCTGAAGCTGTCAGGAAGGGGTTCGCATGAAACAGGCAGATGCGTGGAAACTGAAGTCGTCACGTTATGAGGCGGTTCAATTCAGCCGTGAGATCAACAAGCGGCTCTCCGAGCTGAGACCAGATAACATAACCGGAGCTGTTTATATCGCCAAAGACTACGCTGTAATCGCAACCTGCGTGGTCGCGACGATCTCTGTCTCCTGGTGGCTCTATCCGCTCGCTGTTCTACTGATAGGTGCCTATCAACGTGGATTGACCACAATCGCTCACGATGCGGCCCATCGTACCCTGGCGAGAAACACCACCTGGAACTATGTCCTGGGGATTCTGTTCGCGGCCTATCCCCTGTTCCAGCGCCATTGGGCATACCGGATCTCACACGTCTATCTGCATCACCCGTTTTTGGGCGACCCGGAGAAGGATCCTGATCTAAAATTCTTTTTGGCCCGCGGCGTTTACGACGTTCAGCCTCCTGGGCGGTACGCCTTCAATATAATCTGGAAGCCGATACTGGGTGGCGCGACGGTCGCGTATCTGAAGTACCTTTGGACGAACCGGTTTTCGATAGCAGACAGCGAGGACCAGGATCGGACGGGCATACTTGTCGATAAGTATGGCTTCTATCTGTTCTGGTTCGCCATATTGGGCGGGTCATATCTGCTTGGTATCCTCCACTTCGTCATCCTGTTCTGGATCGTGCCCTATCTCACCACGTTTCAGGTCCTCGGCTGGTTTATCGAGCTCGCCGAACACTCGCCCATGTGCGAGACCGAAACCAAGAACGTCTATCTAACTCGCAACAGAAAGGGGAATTTTTTGGAGAGAGCGATCTTCGGGCAGAATTTGGATGAATACCACCTAGAGCATCATCTGTCGCCCGGCATCCCTTTCTGGCTCTTGCGCAAAGCTCAGAAAATTCGAATGCTGGATCCTCAGTACGCAAGTGTTGCTTCAACTTGGGGAGGGCTATTCGTCAAAGGGCCTCAAGGTCAGCCGAGCGTAATCTCCCAGTTAAAGGAGCGAAATCGACGCCTGTATGAGCAGTCCCTGGCTGGCGCAAATGCGCGGGAGAACATGGCTTGATCTCGCAACAGGCAGAATCAGTCCGAGCCGTGGTTGGCATCACCTCAAACCGTCTCTTGGCTGATGGCGTGCACCGCGATTGGTTGCGGCGCAAATACGTGCATGCCCTCGTTCGTTACGCGGGGGTAACGAACGTGATACTACCGACTATCGATGCCGATGATGTGGGGATGGATGGCGTTCTTCCAATCATGTCCAGGCTGGACGGTCTGGTGCTGACAGGAGATGAATCGAATATTGATGCTGCCGTCGTGCGATCGCCTGCTTCCACTACACCGAGAAGCCAGCACGATGTTGAAGTTGGCATCCGCGACCGGCCAAGGGACAGGCTGTCCGCGGCGACCATCGGCGCGGCCGTTGCATTCGGAATGCCCATATTGGGTATTTGCCGTGGCCTCCAGGAGCTTAACGTCTATTTCGGCGGCACGCTTCATGCGTCGCTGTCGGAATGGAGGCCGGAGAGTGGAGCGATGCACGCCGAGAAGCCATATCTCCCAAGGGATCGCCAGTACGATGTGACGCACTGCGTAACAATACCGTCTGATGGTGTGCTCTTCCCGATAGCGGGCGCGACCGAGGCGCAAGTCAACTCGTTGCATAACCAAGGCATAGAAAAAATTGCCTCTGCGCTGAAGCCCGAAGCGTGGACGTCCGACGGCTTGGTCGAAGCCGTTTCCGTAATTGGCGCGCCGACCCTGCAGATTGGTGTGCAATGGCATCCGGAGTGGCACGTGGCTACCGATTTGTTGAGCAAGCGGCTCTTCAAGGCATTCGGAGAGGCTTGTGTCGCGTACTGCCAGAGAAATAAGCGATAGGGATATTGTGAAACGCCAAGCGAAATGTACTCCTTGTAAATCGAAACAAGAGTCTCTCGAATTCGGTTCGAGAGAGGCTCTTGGATCGCTCGATTCCACGCGCGTGCAGGCGGAACAAACAGGGCCGCATCGTTTCGCCGTGGGAGTTCTCTTTGTCGTCCTCTATGTCATCGTTAGTGCGGCAGGTGACATCTATGCGGCATCGTATTTCCAGCAGGCAGATATCTACAGCACTCTCCTGCTTTCCTTTGCCCTGGTGTGCCTGACGTTCAACCTTTTGGCTCGGCGCGAAAGCGGTCGACCAAGGATCACGAAGTCCTCGCTTACAGCCCTGGCGTCGCTCAACGTCGTCACCGCAATCAGCTGGGTTGGGCTTTTCATCGGACTGAAATACGCCGAACCCGCTATCATAGTCACGTTCATGGTGGCGTTGGGGCCTGCTGCGACCGTGTGGCTGAACGCTCTGATCAGAAAACAGGGCCTTCCGCCGAAATCGGACATTGCCGTAAGTGCTTTGGTTGCGCTCATCGGGGGGTACATGATTTGGATTTCGGCAAGCGGCAATGCCGGCGTCGAATGGGGGCCTCGATCATCCTTCGGCATTTTTGTGGCCATCGTGGCCGGTCTATCGCTCGCCCTTACCAATGTACTCATGAAATTGCTGTTTGACCGTGGATTGTCGGGCCGACAAGTGCTTGCACATCGCTTCTATGGCACGATTTTGTTGCTGCTGCTTTTTGTCGATCGCTCCTCAATCGTACTTGAGGTTTCGCAGCGTTGGTGTGCGATCGCGATCATTGCAATATCGACGATCATTGTTCCTTTGCTCCTGATTCAGGAGGGCATCCGCCGCGTAGAACCAATGACGGTAAACATGGTCCTATCCGCGGCTCCGATCACTTCGTTTCTGTTTCAGTATTGCGATGCACGTATTGCGCCCTCTTCATACACCTTCATTGGAAATATTCTCATTACGGCTGTCGCCCTTTGCGCCATTTATGTCCAGTATCGGAGGTCCAAATGAACAAGCGCCATTGTGCAATAGTCGATGCGTACTCGACAGGCCGTTACCTACCTGAGGAGTTCAGACGTTACGGGATTGGAACGGTGCATGTGATGTCGGCTGCGCAGGTTCCTCCGATCTTTCGCTCGCATTTCGACGCTGCTTCGTATGATGAGCTAATTCGTCCGGACGAGCACATGAGGGACGAGGAGGTCATCGAATATCACCTGGCGGCGCTTCGATGCCGAGAGATGGAATTCATTATAGCCGGATGCGAGACCGGAGTTGAGCTAGCGGACTCGTTGTCCGAGCGGCTCGGCTTACCTTCGAATGGAACCGCCCGGTCAGCTGCAAGACGCGACAAATCGCGCTTGTCTGAAGCGTTGTCCTCCGCAGGAGTGCGATCGATCAAGCAGGTGGTGTCAAGTAGCGTTGAAGATTTGACAAGCTGGAAGCGACAAGCAAGCTTCGACGAAATCGTAATCAAGCCGCTGAATAGCACCGGCACGGAGGATGTGTTTTTCTGCTCGACTGATGCTGACGTCCAGCGGGCTACGAGTGCTATTGTAGGAAAGACAAATCGTGTCGGAGCCTTGAATCATTTTGCTCTTGGGCAGGAGAAGATAAGGGGACAACAATACACTGTAAATGCCGTGTCAATCGATGGAGAAAGTTTCGTCACGGAGGTCTGGACCTATGACACCGTTCCCGTAAGGGGCGCAGCATCGGTCTGCTCGCTCGAGCGCTTGCTGGATGGCGAGGATCCAGTCGTGGAACAGCTGTCCAACTATTTGATGCGTGCGTTGCAAGCGCTCGAGATCGTCAACGGACCTGCTCATGCGGAGATCATCGTCGACAAGGCGGGGCCGGTTCTAGTGGACTTTGGAGCGAGGCTCCAAGGGACAATGTCCAGAAAAGCCCGGACGATGGCATTGGGTCACAATCACATGACCCTAACGGCGTGGCGCTACGCAGATCCTGCTGGCTTTCTTGCACATATGAGGCAGCGCGGCCCGTACAGCCGGAGGGCTCACGCGCTGTGTGTCTCGCTCATCTCTGACGTAGGCGGTCTTGTCCGCGGTTATCCGGGGCTCGAAACAATCCGTAAGCTGCCAAGTTTCGCGGATGCAATTGCGTTCGTTCCAGTGGGACAAAATCTGGTTCCGACGACCGATTTAGCGTCAACACCGGGTATCGTGTACCTCGTGAACAACGACTTGAACCAGCTTGAGAGTGACTATCGCGAGTTGCGAGCAATGCGGATGGACGAGGTATTCGATCTGGCAAGCCTAGGTCAGAACTAATGCCAAGCGAAATCGGGACGACTAGCGTGAATACGGCTCGCGTCGCGGTGGCTGGAGTGTGCGACTTTGACGGCGTCCTTCGAGGGAAGCATGTCGCGGCTGAGGATCTTTCGAATGGAGACAGAATCGTCAGATTCTCTGAAGCAGTGCTTGCCTGGGATTGTTCGGACCGAGTGATACCAGCGAGTTTTACCAAGAGGCCGCCATCAGCGTTCGGGGATGCGGACCTCCGCATTCTGTCGCGCACCGGCCGTCCCGTGTCTAATCGGCGGGATCTCTACCTTGCTGAGTTTGCCGGTGACCATGAGAGCATCTGTCCGCGTGGTGTTCTGCGTAAGGTCCTAAGAAGAGCAGCTGACCATGGATATAGCTGTACTGCTGCGTTCGAGTTTGAGTTTATGCTTTTCAAGGAGAGCGCTGAGACCATCAATAATAAGCCCTTTGATCAATGGGCTCCGTTGACGCTTGGACCATTCGGTTACTCACTGACGCGGGCCATTGCGAACGAAGAGCTGTTCGACGAGATCCTAGCGCTGTGCGAAAACGCTAGGACGCCTCTCAGTGGGCTTCATTTTGAAACCGGGCCCGGCGTGATTGAGGCGTCGCTGCATCATTGTGATGCCCTGGATGCAGCTGATCGAGCAGTCGTATTCAAGTCGATGATAAAATCGTGGGCGCAGACGAAAGGGATGACAGCCTCGTTTATGGCCAAAGTGTCCGAGAATTGGCCGGGTCAATCGGGACATATTCACATCTCAATGTCATCTGATGGCAACAGTGCGTTCTACGACAGCGAGACGAGGTGGAACATCTCGGAAACGATGAGCCAATTCATTGGCGGACAGCTGAAGTACATGACGGATTTTTGTGTGTTGGTTGCGCCTAACGTGAATAGCTATAAGAGATTGGTGGCCGGCTTTTGGGCTCCAATCTGCCCAAGCTGGGGGATCGACAATCGCTCCTGTGCGGTGCGGGTCATCCCCGGAGGCTCGGAAGCGCACCACCTTGAGTACAGACTGAGCGGCGCAGATGTGAATCCATATCTTGCCCTCGCGTGCGCCCTCGGTTCCGGCATTCTAGGAATTGAAGAGGATGCTGACTTAGCAGCTCCGTTTGTTGGTGATGCAAGCGAGGAAAATGAACGTTCCCTCGAGCGGCTTCCCCAACATTTATTAGAAGCCACAAGTCGGTTTGCGCGATCTCAAAAAGCCATCGATCTATTTGGAGAAAGGTTTGTCGAAGCCTTCTCATGCTCCCGCCGCTGGGAGTGGGAAGCCATTCAACATCGAGTTACTGACTTTGAGCGCGAACGATACTTCGAGATTATTTAGCGTGCGCAAATTCTTGCGGCCGCGTTCCTGGCAGCATCGGAGACGCCGCCGCGGATGCTGACGAAGAACTCGAGTAGTCGATCGCCGACCTCCGGTGCTGATCTCGCCGTGGCATAGAAAGTCGCCCCCGGAGGCGATACCCTTGAGTGCGTCGTTTTCTTCCAGGACCGGAAAGCACGCTGGATTTCCTCCGTCAGCGCAGCGCGCGGCGGCGGCTGTTTTGATCATCTCATCTGGATCCGAAGCCGGCGGCTTCGCCGCGAAAAACCTGAATGAATCGATCTCAGTCAAGGTCCAGAGCCCATCAGCAATCGGGATCCGCATCAATTCCGACATGCTGCGCACATTGGTCTTGGCCATCAAGTTAGCCTAGTAAACCTCCAGTGTTCGTGGGCTGATGCCAAGGTCGTGGGCGATCGCCTTGTTGATCGTGCCCGCCACGAGGTCCCGCAGAACGTCACGTTCGAGCGGCGAGAGATCCGCCAGGCGAGCCTCGGCATTGCGCTTGACCGTTCCGTCGGCGGCGGACGCCGACTGTGTTTGCCAGGCCTCGCCGATTGCACGCAAGCGCCTCGTCCTCGAACGGTTTTTCGATGCAGTCAACCGCGCCTGCCTTCATCTCCTCGATCTAGACCGCTCGGCTATGCCGGGCCGTGGCGCGACCAAGGTGAGCGTCGAACGCCGAGGCGACGCTTCGGACCAGGAACTCCGCATCATCGTTGATCAGGAGCCCGTGACCTGTCATCGTCGCCGCGCCTTCCGCGATCAGCCTGTCGAGCCGGGAACGATCGACGACGGCCGAACCAGGATCCCGGCGGTGCCGGCGACACATTCCCGGCAGGCCGACGGCCATGTCGCACATGATGCGCTCGATGATGTCGGCTCGGAAACGGTCCTCCGCCGTCAGCATGTAGCCCTTGACGGTGGCAAGCCGGTCCTCGGCAATGCGTGCAAGATAGTCGCGTGTCCGCAACTGCGTTCTGCACGAAGCCCTGCAGCATGCGGCCGATTGCGCTGGCGCCGAGGCCTATCAGGGTCTCGGCAGAATCGTCCGTGTAGCCCTGGAAGTTACGCCGCAGCCGGCCCTCGCGCTTTGCGATGGCCAGGTTGTCGCCGGGAGCGCGAAATGGTCGAGGCCGATGCGGATGTATCCGGCATCGGTCAGCACCTGCGCGACTGCCTCGGACTGACGATGCCGCTCGAGGCTAGCCGGCACCCGCGCCTCCTCGATCATGCGCTGGTGCTTCTTGAAGGAGGGAATATGGGCGTATCCGAACACGGAAAACCTGTCGGGCCGCAGCGCGACGCATGATTCGACAGTATCCAGGCAGGAAGCGACAGTCTGAGCGGGCAGGCCATAGAGCAGGTCGAAGTTGATGCGGCCAACGCCGGCACGGCGCAGCCGTTCGACCGCTTCCGCGGTCTGCTCTAGGCTCTGCAGCCGATTGTGGCGTGCTGGACGACAGGATCGAAGCTCTGGACGCCAAGGCTCGCGCGGTTGACGCCGCTGTAGCCCGATGCTTCCGCCATCGGCTCGGTCAGGGTGCGTGGATCGATCTCGACGACGATCTCGGCGTCGGGCTGCACGAAAAACGAGTAGCGTAGCGCGCTGACGAGGTCGGCAAAGGTTTCGGGCGTCATGATCGTCGGAGTGCCGCTGCCGAAATGGATGTGGGAGACGGGCAATCGCTGACCGACCGCTTCCGTAACGAGATGCGCTTCGGTCCGAAGGCCGGCGGCGTAAACGGCGACCGGTTCGTCGCGGCTGGTAATGGAGGTGTGGCACCCGCAATACCAGCACATCGACCGGCAAAACGGCACATCCAGGTAGATCGAGGCTGGCCGCCGGGCTGGAACCGACTTGAGCCATGTCCGGTAGTCAGCCTCGCTGACCGCCGCGGAAAAATGCGGAGCCGTGGGGTAGCTGGTGTAGCGCGGCAGCCTGTCCTGCCCATAGTTGATCGCCAGGTTCGACCGCATCCTATTCCTTGCCTCTCACTTGCGGCCGATTATCGAAGCCTGGCGCGCCCTTCGCTTACGCCGCCATGTTCCTGTTCGACATCGCGCGGTTGCGCAGTTCCACCCGACGCGAGGTCGGAAGGGAGATCACGCCGTTCTGCTCGAGCTGGGTAAAGGTGCGTGACACCGTTTCGATCGTCAGACCGAGATAGTCGGCGATATCCTGCCGAGACATCGGAAGCTCGATCGCCGCATGCTTGACGGCGCGGCGCGCCATGTCGTGCAGGAAGCCGACGACACGATCTTCCGCGCTGCAGATCAGCAGCATCAGATGCTCCTGGAAGCGACGCAACTCCTGGGCCGTTGCATCCCACAGCTGCCGAGCCAGATCCTTTTCGTGTGTCGCACGGACCATGAGCGCGGCACGCTTGACCACGATGACCCGCGTCTCGGAGACTGCCTCGGCCGAGGAGATATGGGTCTCGCCGGCCTCGAAGCCGAAAATATCCCCGGGCAGATAAAATGCGCCGATCTGGCGACGTCCGTCTTCCAGAATCTTGTAGGTTCGGACGGCGCCGGAAACCATTTGGTAGAGGTATTCCGCGGCCTCGTCCTCGCCGTAAATTTCGCTGTTGCGGGCGAACCGCATCGGCGTCCCAATCATGCCGAAGGGCCCTTCAACGCGCGCCTGCCGGCTGAGGATGCTCGTCGGGGGACGGCTGTTCTCGTAAGAAATGGCGTTCTGGGTCTGCATGGCGACGCTCCATGGATGGGAAAATCGATGGAGGCAGATTGATCGCATCTCCTGGATCGGGAAATTTGGATATTTCCCCTAAGTAGAAGCCACTTACGTATTTATACGTAGCTTCGGGGAATGCAGGGCAATGAATGGTGGCCGCACGCCGAGACATCAGTGTCTCGGCGCGCGAGGCAAAGAGCGCTGCTAGGTCCCGTTCTTATCGGGATAGGCAGCCTGTTCCTGACGCCAGCGCGTCGTGCTGCGATCGGTCAAGGCGAGCACAAGCGCAAAGATCGCGAAGATGAGACAGACGGCTCAGACGACAAGCAGTGTACTCATCGCCATGTTGGGCTCCTCGATCTGATCAGCTAGCCGCCTTGACGTCTTCCGGCGATTCCACGTAGTAGCCGGAGTAGCCGTCGACGAAGCAGAGATGATCGTGGACTTCCCTGACGCCCGAGGTGTTTTCAGCGAGGACGATCGCGGCCTGGCGAGCTCGTTCGTCGAAGATCAGGCCGTGCAGATGCACGGCGCCGTTGCGCACCCAGACCTGGAAGCCGGCCGGCCGCCAGCCGGTAGCATTGATCTCACGCAGGATCCGTTCACGGATATGGCTGTCGTGGGCGGTCGGATCGGGAATTTCGCGCGCCAGCGATGCGACGGCCTGCAGGATGTCCGCCCGGGTGACGATTCCGACCATGGTCTTGCCGTTCACAACCGGCACCCGCTTCACGCCGTGCTTGTGCATCAGATGCACGATCTCGTCGAGCGGCGCCTGCTCATCGACGGTGATCGGGGTCGTAGTCATGACGTCCTCAACCTTTGCGGCCGCGCTCGTGCACGAAATCGGTCGCAGCGCGACCCGCGCCGGTGAACAGTTCCAGCCATGCCGAGCGCTTGTGTCCTGTGCCGATCTCGCCGCGTTCCAGGAAATCTCCCTCGGACACCATGCCCCTGAGCGTGCCGTCTTCGTCCATCACCGGCAGACCGCTGAGGTGACATCGCAGCATGATATTGGCCGCATCCAGGATCTTCGTGTGCGGACTGACGGCGATGATATGCTTGGTCATGATCTGATGCGCACGCATGTCGGACCTCCGTGTTGAAGCTTGAACAAAGAGGCTTTGTGCGTTCCGCGCGCATTGACCTGGCTCAACGGTCCGCCTGGCCCCGCTCGAGAGATTTCAAGAACAGAATGAAGTCGCCCACCTGGTCCGGCTCGAAGCTGAACTGGGGCATGGTCGGATGGCCGGTGACGATTCCCTCCGCCAGCGATTCCTGCAGCATCTCGACCGGATAACGTTCGTGCAATGTCCGGAACGGAGGTGCTATCCTCAGGGGGCTCGGACTCACCCGGTCGATTGCATGGCAGCGGGCGCAGTAGAGCTGTGCAAGGCGACGGCCCTGTTCCTGGTCCGCGGCGGCTGGAGCCAGCGTGACGCAGATCGTGCCGATGATGACGAAACCACAGGCCGCATGGCTTCGAAATGTCCTGGCGGGATGCTTCACAATTCTGCTCGCGCTTAGTGAGACATCAGGACCGGAACGGTCATTGCGCGCAGCATGTCGCGCGTCACGCCGCCGAGCAGAGTTTCCTGCAGGCGGGAGTGGCCGTATCCGCCCATCACCAGAAGGTCGAGGCTCTCATCCGCCGCGATCGACAGCAGGATCGACTGAACCTCGGACTTGGACGCCGGCAAGGACGTGATCTTGGCCGGAAGCCCCTCCTTTGCAAGGTAGCGCACCAAGTGGTCGCTGGAGCTTTCTGAGGGGATCGAATCGGCGTCATCAATGGTGATGACGGCGAGAGCATCGGCCGCGCGCAGCAGCGGCATTGCGTCGTGCAGGGCGCGGGCGGCAAGCCGGCTGCCGTCCCAGCAGATCCCGATTCGCTTCGCTGAAAATGCGCCATGGAACGTGTAGGGCATGAACAGGACGGGACCGCCGGCCTGGAACAATAACTCCCGCGGGATCACGTTGTCGTAGCTGTCGTATTCGCCCAGTGGCTGCACCACCACAGTCAGGTCATGCAGTCGCGCGCTGGCGCAGATCATCTCCCGCGCATCGATGGGGAGCGCACCCACAGCGCGGGTCGCGAAGGATATTCCCGCATTCCGCGCCTCGATATCGAAGATGCGCAGCGCAACCTCGGCGCGTTCGAGGGCCTGCTCGTGTTCAGCCTCGAACAGGGAGGCGACCGCCGCGCCGCCTTCAACGACGAGCGGTACGCTGGCGGTCTCGTAGCCGATCGCCATTGCGTCGAGATGCGCGCCGGTGGCGCGTGCGAGAGAAACCGATCCGTCAACCGCGGGACGCGGTGAAAGCTCCGTCGGAATGTGGACCAGGATGTTCTTGAACATGGCCGTTCTCCAAAGGGGTGGAAGAGCAAGTGCTATCAAAGAACGGGTCGAGGCAGGCCAATTTGATCTGCCTCATGCGCGGTCGTGGATTCTGATTGAGCGAGATCAATTCATCGAGCGTCTACTTCGCGCAAATGTTGTGTCGAGCTTGGAGGGCCGACATGGCGCGCGTCGCATTGGTTACGGGTGGAAGCAGAGGAATTGGCGCAGCGATTTCGCGTGCCCTGGCTGCTGCAGGATGCCGGGTTGCGGCCTGCTATGCCGGAAATGCTGGAGCCGCGTGGTCGTTCCAGGATCAGACCGGAATTCGCGTATTCCAGTGGGATGTCGCGAACTTTCAGGCCTGTGCAGCGGGTGTCCGCGAGGTGGAGGCGGCGCTGGGCCCGATCGACATCCTGGTCAATAACGCCGGTATCGTGCGCGACGCCACGCTGCATCGAATGACCAAGCCGCAATGGGACGCGGTGATACGAACCGATCTCGATTCGCTATTCAA
>NZ_LGHK01000015.1 GCF_001908235.1 Bradyrhizobium sp. NAS96.2 | reverse complement strand
ATGACAGGTGTAGTGGGCGCGAGATTCCCTCCACACGTCGTCCCTGCGAAAGCAGGGACCCATACTCCGCGGCAGGAATA
Organism: Bradyrhizobium sp. NAS96.2; assembly: GCF_001908235.1. Taxonomy (GTDB): domain Bacteria; phylum Pseudomonadota; class Alphaproteobacteria; order Rhizobiales; family Xanthobacteraceae; genus Bradyrhizobium. The sequence continues at coordinate 22,833 of NZ_LGHK01000015.1, read as the reverse complement.
GTGGAAGGGACTCGTCGTTCTAGCATCGTTCAACAATAATAAGCGGTGGTTATGGGTCCCTGCTTTCGCAGGGACGACGATGGGGATGGTTCTCGATTCGAGATGTCAAACTACCGGTGTCATGACCCGCAATTGCGCACCGGGGAATGACGGCGGAAGTAACGGGGCAGCCTCGTCTTCGTGATCGCATCCCTCTTGCCAACTGCACGCGGACAATCGTCAGATCATGCACGCGGGCACAGCCGGGAGGTTGCCATGAACGATCAAGCGGTGCGGGCGGCGCTGCAGCGCCATTGGGACGCGTCGGATGCCAGCGATTTCGAGCGCGAGCATGACATCTACGCCGCCGATGCCGTGCTCGATTATCCGCAATCGGGCGAGCGGATCCGCGGCCGGCACAACATTCAGCAGAGCCGGACGGTGCAGCCGAACAAGAAGCGCTTCGCGATCCGGCGCATGATCGGCGGCGGCGATCTATGGATCACCGAGTACATCCTCACCTATGACGACAGGCCATCCTACGTGGTGAGCATCATGGAGTTCCGCGACGGGCTGGTCGTCCACGAAACGCAGTATTTCGCCGACCGGTTTGACCCTGCGCCGTCACGGGCGCACCTTGTCGAGCACGTCGACGGGACATCGTCGCACTGAGCCGACGCGTTGCCGCAGCAGCGGCCGCTACATGCCGTGGCTTTCGAAAACCTTCTTGCAGCTTCGGCTCAAACTCTCGCGCTTCATCTGCAGACAGTTCTGCACGGCGCCGTCATTGCCGAGGTCCTTGCGGCAGAAGCGCTGCGCATCGCGCGAGCAGGCGGATTGTTCCGACTTGGTGCCGGCATGCTGTGCCAATGCGGCACCGCTGCTCATGACGGCAACGGCTAAAGCAGCAGCAATCGAAAAATAGCGCATCGTGAAGTCCTCCCGCTGCCCAACGGCAGCGGGGGCTCTTCGTTCCCAAAGGAGCCGGAGGGAACCCTGGGATTCTACGGCGCGAGATACCGCAGCAGTTCCGGATCGTTGCGTACCTCGCTGGCGCCGCCTTGCAGCGCGACGCGGCCGCGGTCCAGCACATAGGCGTAGTCGGCGACGCGCAGCGCGAGGTCGAGATGCTGCTCGACGATCACGACCGAGATGCCCTTGGCGAGCTCGATCAGCCGCTCGGTGATCTCCTCGATCACGCCGATCCAGACACCCTCGGTCGGCTCGTCCAACAGCAGCAGCTTCGGATTGCCGAGCATGGCGCGGCCGATCGCCAGCATCTTGCGCTCGCCGCCGGACAGCGTGCCGGCCGGCTGGTCGAGGCGCTGGCCGAGCTTCGGGAAGATCTCCAGCACGCGATCGACCGCGCCGGCACTGGAATTGGACAGCAAGCCGACGGCGAGGTTGTCGCGCACCGACAGGCGGGCGAACACCGAATGCTCCTGCGGCACATAGCCGATGCCGGAGCGCACGCGCTCCTCGGTGCGGCGACGCGTGATGTCGCGGCCGTCGAAGAACAGCTCGCCCCGCGAGCTCGTGAGCTCGCCGACAATGGTCTTCATCAGCGTGGTCTTGCCGGCGCCGTTGCGGCCGAGCACGGCGACGCCGCCGCGCCAGGGAATGCCGATGTTGACATCGAACAGAACCTGGCTGCGGCCATAACCGGCATCGAGATGCCTTATATCGAGGAAGGACTGGTCAGGCACGGCGAAGATAGATCTCCTGGACGTTCTTGTTGGCCTGGATTTCCGCGACCGTGCCCGACGCCAACACCTTGCCCTGGTCGAGCACGGTGAGGCGATCGCAGATGTCGCGGATGAAATCGAGATCGTGCTCGACGATGACGAGTGAGCAATGCTGCTTGATCGGCTGCAACAATTCGCCGGTGACGCGGCGCTCCTCGAGGCTCATGCCGCCGGTCGGCTCGTCCAGCAGCAGCAGCCGCGGCTTGCCGGCCAGCGCCATCGCGATCTCGAGCCATTGCTGCTGGCCGTGCGACAGTGCCGCTGCCGCATCATGGGCGCGATCGGCAAGCCGGAACTGGGTCAGCATCGTCATCACCTGATCGTGCAGCTTGCTGCGGGTGCGCGACAGCACGAGATCCAACAGCGAGGACTGCGCCTGCAGCGCCAGCAGGATGTTGTCGTACAGCGTCAGCGTCGGCAGCACCGAGGTGATCTGGAATTTCAGGCTCATGCCGGCGCGGGCACGCTCGGTCGGCGTGAACGCCGTGATGTCGGTGTTGATGAAGGAGACCTTGCCCGTGGTCGGCACCTCGGCACCGGCGACGCATTTCATCAGCGTGCTCTTGCCCGAGCCGTTCGGGCCGATCAGGCCGTGAAACTCGTTCTCGCCGACGGTCAGCGCCGCACCGTCAAGCGCGGTGAGCTTGCCGAACACCTTGCTGATCCCAGAGGCCTCAAGGAGCGGCATTGCCGGTCTCCTTATTTGAGGCCTTGTTGGGTCCCTTGCCGAACCTGCCGACCCGCTCGCGCTCGCCGAGCACGAAGGAGATCAGCCCGAGCGGGCGGAACATGATCACAAGCAAAAGCAGCACGCCGAGGATGATCGGCCAGACATCGCGGTAATTGTCTGACAGCCAGAACGAGACGCCCTCGATGATCACGGTGCCGATCACGGCGCCGATCAGCGTGCCGGAGCCGCCGAACAACACATAAAGCACGACCTGGGTCGAGAACACGACGCCCAGCATGTTGGGCCAGACGAATCCTTCATGGAAGGCATAGAGGCTGCCGGCAAGACCGGCGATGGTGCCGCCGACCGCGAAGATGATCGCCTTCAGATGCTGCGCCTTGTAGCCGAAGAAGGCGATGCGCTGCTCGTTCTCGCGCAGGCCCGCCAGCGCCAGCCCGAATTGCGAGCGGACCAGGAAGCGGCAGAGCAGATAGACGACCACGAGGATGGCGAGCACCATGTAGTAGTAGATCGGCCCTTCCTCGAACTCGTAGCTGCCGAGCGTGAGTGGCGGGATCGAGGGAATGCCGTTCTGGCCGCCGAGATAGTACCAGCCGCGCGCCAGCCGGTCAGCGGCATAGGAGCCGGTCAGCGTGCCGAGCGAGACGAAGATCACGCTCGAGGGATAGCGCCCGAGCAGAAGGAAGCCGCCAAGCAGCAGCGACGCGGTGAGCCCGATCAGCGCGCCGGCAGGCAGGATCAGCAGGATCGACGTGACGTTGAGATCGCGCGCCATCAGCGCCACGCCATAGCCGGCGGCGCCGAAGAACAGCGCCTGGCCGAAGCTCATGATGCCGGCATAGCCCCATACCAGGTCGAACGACAGCGCAAACAGCGCGAGGATCACGACGCGGGTGGCGAACACCGTCAAATAGTCCTGCAGCACCCATGGCAGCACCAGTGCGATCAACAGCACCAGCCCTTCCACGATCGTCAGGACTTTCCATCCTGCCGATGCCTTCCCTGCCGGCGCGCTTGCGGCCGGTGCCCCCCCGCCCGTCACGACATCCGGTTCCTCACCGACGCGTGCGACAGCCTCTCTTGCTCCACCCATCGACTGCTCAGCACTCCTTTGGGTCGACGAGACCATTGCTGCGCGCCACGATCTCATAGTTCCCACCTTTGGCGACCGCGATGTACATGTTCATCTTGCAGTGACGCTTGCCCGGCACCATCTCGGCGGGCCGCCGGGACCTTCGGCAATCCTGGCATGGTCGAGGGTGGCCGCAACCGACTCGCGATCGACCTTGCCGGCTTCCTTGACCGCCGCCTCCCACAGCTTGAGGCCGCGCCAGGTTCCGGTCGCAGCACTTCCGGCGGCGAACAGGATCTTGCCGGGAAAGCTCCTGTCGTAAGTCGCCTGGATCTTCGCGCTCACGGGATCGCTCGCGGTGACCGCCCTGAAATAGTCAAGGCAGCTGGCCATACCTTCGATCTCGTGGGGCTGACTTATATTCAAGAGGTTCTCATCAGCCCAGACGCAGGCAAGGCGACCTCCGTTCTTCAAAAACCCGGCTTCACTGAGTTGCTTGAATAATGGGCCAACTCCAGGCGGAATGATCGTGTTGAACACAACGTCGACCTTGTTGGAAATGATACGATTGACAGTCGCACTGAAGTCCACTTGATCGAGCGGGTAATATTCGTCGAACACGACTTCGCCGCCATAGGCTTCGATCAACTTTCGGGCGTAGACGTTAATCGTATGCGGATAGATATAGTTGGATCCGGGCAGCGCGAATTTCTTTCCGCCGTTTTTGATCAGCCACGGGATCAGATCGTCGCATTGCTGCGCTGGGGTGGGTCCAGTGCAGAACAGATACGGCGTGCACTCCCTGCCCTCGTAAAGCTCCGGATAGATGTAGAGCGTCTTGCCGCGCGCTACGATCGGATCCTTGATCGCGTTACGCATCGAACTCGTGACGCCCCCAAGGACGAGGTCAACCTTATCCCGCTGAATCAGCTTTCTCACGTTTCCGACTGCGATCGATTCGTTCGATGCTGTGTCCTCGAAATAGAGTTCAATCGGACGCCCCAGGAGACCTCCGTTGTCGTTAATCTCCTTGATCACCATCTTGGCGACATTGGCGTCGGCCACGCCAGCGAACGCGATCGGTCCTGTTAGATCGGTGGCGATACCAACCTTGATGGGCCCTTCCAAAGCGTTCGCCCAATCAGGCCGGACCACCCAGCTTCCGACGCCGGTCGCGATCGCTCCGGTCGCGAAGGCGAAATTGCTCATGAAGCGGCGCCGCGTCAGGTTCGTGCGTTCAATCGACATGGTGATTAGACCCCTTTCCCTGCAATGAGGCCTTGCGGCCGGAACTTGATGAACACAATCGCGAGCACAAAGACGAGGACGTCGGCGACGACGGGCGACATGACCCATGGCAGCGCGGCGCTGAGCGTGCCGATGACGCCGGCGCCGGCGACCGGGCCGATGAAGGATCCGACTCCACCGACCATCACGGCAACGAAACCCTGGATCAGGAAACGGATGCCGAGATCGGCAAACAGGCTGAACACCGGCACGATCAGCGCGCCGGCAAGCCCGGCCAGCGCCGCGCCGAACGCAAACGTCGCGCCGTAGATCAGGGGCGTGGAGATGCCAGACGCGCGCGCAAGCGCCGGATTCTCCAGCGTGGCGCGCACGCGCAATCCGAACGAGGTGCGTGCCAGCAGCAGATAGCAGCCACCCATCACCAGCAGCGTGATCAAGATGATGGTGAAGCGCCAGGCCGAGATGTGGACCGAGCCGAGGTCGATCGAACCGCCTATTGGCTCCGGCACCGTGAGATAGAAGCCGCCGATCAGGCCGCGCACGCTCTCGCGGATGATCAGGCCGAGCGCATAGGTGCCGAGCATCGCCACGATCGGCGCCGCATAGAAGCGCCGGATGATGAGCGCTTCCAGCACGAAGCCGAACGCGCCGACCGCGAGGGGCGCCGCAACCATGCCGGCCCAGACCGGCGCCCCGTGGGCGTAAGCCAGATAAGTCACGTAGGCTCCGAGCAGCACGAACTCGCCCTGCGCGAAGTTGAAGATGCCCATCATGCTGGCGATGATGCCGAGCCCCAGCACGACCAGGACGATTATCGCGCCAAAGCTCGCGATCTCGAACACCGCAACAAACGTACTAGCCATGTGTGGCGATCCAACTCACCCGCTGAAACCTGTCAGATCACTACGGAAAGTGCCTCGAGTGCCTCGAATGCCAGTCGGTTGCTCGTTGGAACGCTGCACCAGCCTGTAGAACGGCGGCCTCATCAAAGTGTGCTCCGATGAGCTGAATTGCCATCGGTGCGCCCCGGTCATCGAAGCCCCCGGGTAGAGTCAGTGTTGGACTTCCCGTGCTGTCAAAGACACAGGTGAAGCGGAGCAGATCCTCAAGGGGAGACATCTGAAGAATGTCGGCGGTGGCGGCGGTGGTCGGGGTCGGCCAGATGGTCACGGGGACGAGAATGACGTCGAGGTTACTGAACTTGGCGCGAAGACGGCTCGAAAATTCCAGACGCGCATGGTGCGCGGACGCGAGATCCATTGCCGTGCTGCTCCGTCCCAGATCGATAAGTGCCGATAGCGCTGATCCGTAACTCTCGGATTTCGACGGATATGTCGCCGCATGCGTTAACGCTGTCTCGGACGAACACAGAATCGGCCAAGTCGAAGCAGCGTTCCGCCATTCGGGGAATGAAAATTCTTCGACAATCGCGCCAAGGTCCTCGAAAACCTTAGCCGCTGCCTGCCACACCGCCACGATGCCAGGGTCGACGCCTTCGGTCGCGTAGGCACGCGGCAGTCCGATCCGCATCCCCGCAACGCTCCGCAAGGCTGCCGCTTGGTAATCTTCTACTGAATCGTGCACAGCGGTCGGATCGGCAGGATCCGCGCCGGCGATGGCTCCGAGCATGATCGCACAATCGACAGCCGACCGCGTCATTGGCCCGACGTGATCAAGGGAAGCAGCCAGTTCGAAGACGCCGTGGCGGCTGACACGCCCCCACGTCGGCTTGAGACCCGTCACGCCGTTGACCGCGCTGGGAAAACGGATCGAACCGCCGGTGTCAGAGCCGAGCGCACCGAAAGTCAGGCCGGCAGCCGTGGCAACGCCCGATCCGCTGGAGGACGCGCCTGCATATAGCTCGGCACCCCATGGGTTTTTGGGCGCCGCGACTGTCGGATGATGTTCTGTCCACGCCTGCTCCGTCGTTTTCAGTTTTCCGAGCGAAACAGCACCCGCCGCCTCCAGCCGCCGCACCGCAGTCGCGCTGTAGGTCGGCTGAAAGCTCTTGTGTATCGCCGTACCTGCCGTTGTCAGGGCAAAATCCGTGTAGAAAATATCCTTGTAAGCCAGCGGAACACCGTGGAGAGGGCCACGCCATCGTCCAGATCCGATCTCGCGCTCCGCGCGGTCGGCCTGCTCCAGAGCGCGCTGCGCGGTTACCGTCACGTAGGACTCAAGCTGCGGATCAAGGGCATTGATCCGGTTGAGCATGTGTTTGACGAGCTCGACCGGAGAGATGGCTTTCGTCCTGAGCAAAATGGACAGCTCTGAAAGTGTTAGATAGTGCATCTGGTTCTCCGTATCCGGCCAACTAAATCTGTAGCGCTCAATAGCCGCCCCACCCCAAAAGCTCGCGAAGAGCTTTTCGGAGCCATCTCGCCGTATCCATCCTGAGGGCCTCAGACCATCTCCCGGCAGGAGCGAGGACAGATGTACCCAGATCGAAGCAAGTACTTCGATTGACTGCCAATCGGCCTATGCTACCTTCGAGCGGATCGTCCCCCGGTCCTGTTTGCTGTTGAGCTTGTAGCGATCTGGAATTCGGGGCGGCATCGGCATTATTGCCGATGGTGGTTTGGCCGCACGACCCTGCACCGGCGGGGGCAGTGTGACGTCATTGTCCGCCGGCGAATTGGGTGTCAGCTGCCGAGCTGTACTTGGCGCGCACCTTGCATAAAATTCACACCGGGGAGGATTGGGGTATGACACCACATATCCGGGACATCACGTCGAGCGAGCTGAAGCTCTTTGCTGACATCGTCCACCGCCTGGAACGGCTGAGTGCTCAGGATGACGTTCGGCGGGCCGCACTCAGCGACCTCGTCAAGCTCCTTCGTGCTGACGGCGGCTGCTCTTGTATCTGGCAGGAGACAAAGCAGCGATTCTGTGAATCGATCTACGTGGGCGCCCCACCGGAAATCCGATCGCTCTACGATGATTGGTACCAGTTCAATGATCCCATAACCTCGCGTTTGCGAGCGGCCCGGCGCGCCACGATCGTCGATGAGGTCCTGGATCGGCGCGAGCTAATCAAGACCGAATTCTATAACGACTACCTGCAGCGCGATGCGCTCGAATGGGGCATCAATATCTACATGTTCGATCAACGGAATCGCGACCTGGGCGATTTCCGGATCTGGCGGCGGCGCGGAAAGACAAACTTCGACGAACGGGAAAAGGTGCTGCTGGACGTCCTGGAACCGTTCATCCGGTCCGCGTTGTTACGGGGACACACTCATAGCGACGGCCTGACCACCCGGGAACGTGAGATCACCGAACTGGTATCACGTGGCTGTACAGACCGTGACATTGCTCGCGTGTTAGGCATTAGTTTTGGCACCGTACGAACTCATATCAGCCGAGTGCTCGAGAAATTCGGCTGCGCAAATCGAGCGGAACTGGCTGCCAGTTTTACGAAAGCCCGGTGACCAGACCGCAGGTCATCACAAGGCATTATGTCCCAGCGCTTCCGAGCACTCAGAGGTGATGAGCTATCGGCGGTCTCGTCCGTTCCCAAACGTGTCGCGCAGAAATGCCTGTAGCAGGCCGCCGACCTCAGCCGGCTGTTCCTGCTGCACCCAGTGTCCAGCTCCATCGATCAAGTGGCAGGCAGCCATTCTTGAACAGACCGTGGCCAGCATCGATTCATAGGCTCCAGGGTGTTGATAGATGCCCCAATCCTGCTTGCCAGCAATGAAGAGAGACGGGACGTCAATACTGCGACCCGACCAGATTTGCAGTTCGGAATTGAACCTGCTTGAGAGAGCACAGCGATACCACTGCAGACCCCCCTGAAAGCCAGTGCGGGCAAACTCTGCACTGCAGAACGACAGATCAGTATCCGGGAGCCATTGGTTGGCGGCAACTGCAGCTGCTGACGGCATATGCTCCGCCACGGTAGCTGGCATATCCTTGTCCCGCTCCATGATGTAGTAAGTCGGCATGTTTGCGAGCTCGGCCGCCGACCACGACTTTAGCGGATACGGCGCCTCGCCTTTCCAATCAGCGCTCTTGTAGTGATAGTAAGCCCGCAAGAACGCATGCACTCCCTGCGGAGCACGGCGCATGTGACTGTCAGCTTCCCGCGTCGTATAGTACCACTGATAGTGCTTCCGCGGCCGCGGCAAGGCCGCGAGTTCACGATGAACGTGGTCTTCCGGTGGAGAAACAGCAACTTCATTTACCGAATTGAACGGAAGCCGAGGCGCGCCGGCGAACGGCGCGCTCATCATGACCACGGACCGGAATACATCCGGTCGTATTAGCCCACACCAGGCGGCGACTGCGGAGCCGAAATCGTGTCCGATTACTGCATCGACGGCATCGTAGCCAAACGCCGCAACAACGCCGAGCGCATCGCGAACGAGGTTCGTTAGCCGAAAGGAAGCAAGATCGCCGTCGTAGTCTGGATCCCACCCGCTTGTACGCCCGTAGCCCCGTTGGTCAGGTGCAATCACATGATAACCAGCCTCGGCCAGGGGAATCATCACCTTGCGCCAGCAGAAGGCCAATTCGGGAAAGCCGTGCAACAGCAGCACGCAAGCCCTGTCAGGTAATTCGAATCCAGCTTCCAGGACGTGTACGCGCAGACCGTTGACGTTTTCTACGTACCGCGAACGGATTCCTGAAGCGAGCGGAATCACAGGTAGTGAGCTTGTTGTCGTCATGCATTCGGTCCTCACTGCTTTCGACGGGCCGCGCACACTCAGCAGCTCGACGACATTCCTGAATTCGGCGGCTCAAACGCCAGGAGCGAACCGTCGCTCCAATGCCCTGTCCCGGCCACGCTGTATCAGGAGAACCCGACGGCTCGAGCATTGGGGCCCCCTCGTCGCTATCGATATCACAAAAGAACCGGATCGATTGTCGCCAAATTGACAGAGACGGACAGAGCGACCTGATAGCCTGGCGCCTCTATTGAAACGAAAGACTCAAACGCTTTCCTGCTGGCGACCGTTTGAGCTCGTTCGCTTCCTCCAGACAACGCCCGATGCTGCGCCGATCAAGCGTAAGCCTGCCGGCAACCCAGCAATACAGGAACTGCGCGTATGAGCGACCATCCCGATTCAACCGCAACACAGAACGTTATTTCAGCGTCGCGAGCAACCGACAGACGGACGCAAGACGAAAAGCCGTCAACGATCCTCCTGAACAGCTCCGACGACGTATTGATCGCGCTTCGCGCTATCGCCGTTGGTGAGACCGTGTCGGACGGGGTAGTCGCGATACATCCGATTCCGGCCGGTCACAAGATTGCGCGACGTCGGATCGAAGCGGGCACAGCTGTTCGCCGTTACAGCTCAGTAATCGGCGTAGCGTCGGCTACCATCGCTCAAGGCGAACACGTTCACGTCCACAATCTCGGCATGAGCGACTATTCGCAAGACAGCAACACTTTTGGCCAGGATGTTCGACCAACGCCTCTCGCGTCCGTGCAACGTACCTTCAATGGCTATGTCCGTGCAGATGGACGCGTAGCGACGCGCAACTATATCGGCGTATTGACCAGCGTGAACTGTTCGGCGACTGCCGCCCGCATGATCGCAGACCATTTCAAGGGCCGTCTTAGCCGACTATCCGAATATCGACGGCGTCGTGGCGCTGACGCACAAGAGCGGATGCGGACTTGATGCCAGGATCGATGGCATCGAAGCGTTGCGACGATGTATCGCCGGCTACGCCGCTCACCCGAATTTCGCGAAAGTGCTCATGATCGGACTGGGCTGTGAGGTCAGCAATCTCGATGGCGTGCTGGGAGGGAGTGCGGGCGACGCGCTTGTTATTCAGCAATCTGGCGGGACCGCAGCCACGGCACGAGCGGGTATTGAACGCATTGAGGCAAGCCTGGAGCGGGCGAACAACATTCAACGGACGCCGGTACCGGCAAGTGAATTGAAAGTTGCGCTTCAGTGCGGTGGATCAGACGGGTACTCCGGAATCAGTGCGAACGCCGCACTGGGAGCTGCTGTTGATCTGATCGTCGCTCACGGTGGAACTGCAATTCTGTCTGAAACGACAGAGTGCTATGGGGCCGAACATATCCTGACCCGGCGTGCCGTTCGGCGAGAAGTTGGAGAAAAGCTCACTGCGCGCGTGAAGTGGTGGGAAGAATTTGCTGCCAGTCACGGAATGGAGATCAACAATAACCCGTCCCCCGGCAACAAGGCCGGCGGCCTCACGAACATCATTGAAAAATCCCTTGGCGCAATGGCCAAGGGCGGCACCACCAATCTCGTGGAGGTCTACGACTATGCCGAGCGCGTGACGGAAAAGGGTCTGGTTTTCATGGACGCGCCGGCGTTCGACCCTGTCGGCGCGACAGCGCAGGTCGCAGGAGGAGCAAATGTCCTGTGCTTCACGACCGGGCGCGGATCAGCCTTCGGGTGCAAGCCGATTCCTTCGCTGAAACTGGCGAGCAACACGCCGCTTTACCAGCGCATGCCCGACGACATGGATGTTAACTGCGGCACCATATTGGACGGAACGGAGACAATCGAAGGGGCCGGCAAAAGGATATTCGATTTGATCTTAGCGACCGCCTCCGGACAGAAAACTGCCAGCGAACGGCTGGGCTACGGGGAAGAAGAGTTTTCGCCCTGGGACAAAGGTATAATGCTTTGAGACTGGTTCATTCATTGTGCGCCTCCGCCATCTGCACGCGAGTGGACGGCTTTGAAATGACCGCTCGCAAGTTGGCACGTCCCGCTGCTACTCGTCCCCAACAGGGTCGTTCAGCCGGGCGGCGGAAGGATGCCCACCTTGTGTTGCCTAGGTCCCGATCCGGTACACCTTGTCGCCCGAGAAGCTGAACAATGAAGTCTCCTGCAATGCGCCTCGAACAGCAACTCCCGTTGCAGGGTTTGCTTTAGGACGATCTGCAATCAGTCTGAAATGCTCGCTCGGTGCCATTTTCATCTCAACCAGATAGGTCTGGAGATCCATTGGACGCAGTAGCTTGTGGAGCAACGTCAAGGCATCAACATAGTATTCCGTCGATGCAGCAAAAACCGGCGTTTCCGGCGAAGTGAATTTGAGGTATGCGAGCATCGGACGCTTTTTCGTAGCGAAAGAAGACGCAGCAGCGTATGCTGATGCTGCCCGATGCAGCATTTGATACTCGCAATCCGCGATTTCTTCGAGCGATTGCGGCGCGCACTCGAGCCTCATCAAGGCCAGCCACCCCTTAAGCACTTTCTCCCGGTTCGGTAAGTCGCCGCCCTTTGAAAGCCAGGTACCGACAGTATCGTAAGAAGGCTCGGTCCACTTGGACTCGATAGCAATGCATACGTCCTCGGAGATTGCCATGAGATCGGTGTGTGACGGCGCCCCTCGCCCCTTCGACTGATGATCGACCTTGAACTCAAAATGAAGGTCCACCGGCATCGACACCTGACAAACACTCAATACTTTGCGAAACGTGTTCCGTTCGTCTTTCACGAGCGCCAATAGCGGCACAGTTGATCGATACGGCGAGTTAAATTCGTCAACATTGTATGAATGAAGCAACGCGGCAAGATCATGCACTGGCGTTCGATCAAAATAGAGCCCTGCATCACTCGTCATGCAATATGATCCTCTCGATGAAAATCTATGAGGACAGGGTGACCGTTTCCGTTCTTTTGAGTCAGCTCCACTTCTCACCCGGCCAGGATAGTTTCATTATCGTTCTCCCGGCTGCCATGTCGACAGCCGATTGCCCGCCGGAATCCTGGTCTGCCGCAGCGCAACAGGATGGTCTCGCCGCAGCTGCTGGCAGTTGGTTCGCCCGGGCCGGGCATTTGGAACGCCCCAGGACTCCGACGGCGTGCATTCGCTCCCGGTGTTCACCTCCCTCTCCCGGTTTCGAGAGCACGAGCTATGGCCAGCAGTTTCCAGTCTTCGTCGCGTTGGCCGACCAGCATCAAGCCGACCGGGGCACTTCCCGGCTCATGTATCGGGATGCTTATCGATGGGCGATCGAAGTAGTTGAACGGGGACGTGTTCCTGATGATCCGGGCCCGGACGCTGCCTTCGTCACGCATGCAAGTCGCAATTGACGGAGCGATGATCGGGACAGTCGGCATGATCAGGGCATCGAAGCCCGCGGTAAGGTGATCCAGCTCGTGTGACAATGGTTCTCGACGCATCAGGCAATCGGCGTATGCAGTCGCTGCGATCCGGTCCCCGGCCTCGATGCACGCTCTCACGTTCGGGTCGTATTCGGCGCCCCTTCGGCCGATTAGATCGCGGTGCCAGGCCATCGACTCAACCGCCTGGATGGTTGCGTTCGGATTCAGGGTCTGGAACACGTCCAGCGTTGGCACATCGATCTCGAGAATTCTGGCGCCCGCACGGGACGCCATGCTGCATGCGCGCGCAAAGGCGCTTGCCACCTCAGGATCGAGCCCCTCCAGCATCCTTCCTTTCGGAATCGCGAACCGCAGACTGGTGAGATCGAAGCCGTCCGTTGGACGCACCTCTTCGCCGGCAATGACACCGAAGACCAGCGCGCAGTCCTCGACCGACCGCGCCAGCGGGCCAACTGTGTCCAGGGTCGTCGACAACGGAATTGCACCGTCGCGGGGCACCCGACGTTGGGTAGGCTTGAAGCCAACTACTCCACAAAAGGCAGCAGGTACGCGGATAGATCCGACGGTATCGGATCCGATGGATGCAACCGCCATACGATCTGCGACCGAAACTGCTGCCCCTGAAGAGGATCCTCCGGGTGTACGGGAGCGATCCCAGGGATTGCCGGGCGTGCCAAAATGCGGGTTCAGCCCAACCGCCGAATAGGCAAACTGCGTCATATTCGTGCGCCCGATCAGGACAGCGCCCGCCGATTTGAGCCGGCTGATTACAGGAGCGTCGGATGCAGCTGGCGCCGCATCGTCCCGTGCCGGAGCGCCGGCCAGCGTCACCTCGCCCTTGACGTCGAACAGGTCCTTCACCGAGACCGGAAGTCCTGCGACCAGCGAACGAGTCTCACCGATCCTTTCCGGGGTGAAGGCAGCTGCGGCAAGCCGCGCCGCCCGATCCCAGACCTTGATGAATGTTCTGGCGCCCTCGCCCGCCGGGTCCTTGATGCGGTCGAGGCATTCTTCCACGAGGTCGATACTGCTGGCCTGTCCCGCGGACAGTCCGGCTGCCAGAGCCCGAATTTCAGACGCACCGGATGACAGTCCGTTCGGTTGTTCATTGCGCTTCATTGGCGGACCAGTCTTTGCTGAGCCCGCCGAGCAGCGGGTGATACATTTCATCCCCGGAGTGCTGCGTGAACTCAACGTTCACCTGATCTGTCCGCAGCTCTAGTATTTCCAGGCACGCGTTGACAAGCGCGCGCGCCAGTCGTTCCCGTTGCTCGGGTGGGCGCCCCTTCCGGATGTCACACATCAGCAGGGCTGCCTCGTACGGCTCACCTGCAGTACAACGCCAGATGCCGCCGTCGTATAGCTCGCGAACGGCCACAGAGATCCGCCTGATGTCTGCTTGCATGATATCGGCATAGATTTCGCCAAAGCGCCTGGCCAGGCGCTGTTTTTGCTCGGCCGGGTAACGTCCCGGCACGTCGATTTGCAGGTAGGGCATCGTTCACCTCTTCAGTGCTGGCGAAACGCCAGGATCGATAGCCGCGGGCGCGCGCCCCTTCTGGCCCACGCGCCCCGGCGGGCATCGCATTGCTATCGGGGAAGTGCCGGCGCTCCGCGGAAGCCGAGCAACTGATCGTAGAGATCGGTACGACGGTCTCTCACCAGGTCGTTCAGCTTGTTCCAGATCGGCGCGGTTCGGGCCTCGACGACGTCGATATCGGCGTACAGGATCGTGTCCTCTTCAGGTCCGGCGATCCGGCCAATCGGCCATCCATTGGTGCCTGCGATGAGGGAATTCCCCATAAAGCCGGCGCCGCGTTCGGTGCCGATCCGGTCGGCAGTTGCGATGAAGACGTTGTTTGCGTGGGCCGCAGTCATGGTGAGATACGCCGCCATGCAGGTACCGCTTGCATCGTAGAGCGGCGGCGGCGTCCACACCCAGCCGGTCGGGATGCAGATAATGTCGGCACCCAGCTGGCTAACAATACGCGCGGCTTCCGGAAACCAGATGTCCCAGCATACCAGGAGACCGATCCGGCCGATCCGCGTCTCAAAAACTGGATAGCCCAGATTGCCTGGCGTGAAGAACAGCTTTTCCTCGTTCCAGAGGTGCGTCTTGCGATACTTGCCGATGTAGCCGTCCGGCCCCACCAGAACAGCAGTATCGAACAGCTGATGCCCTTCCAGTTCGGGCAGGCAGCCGACGATGTAAACCTGATGCTGCTTGGCAAAGGCCTCCCAGCCGCGAATGGTCCGTCCCTCGGGCACCGGTTCGGCATGTGCGAATGCTTCCGCGCGCGAATCGAAGCAATAGCCCGTCGTCGCCAGCTCAGGCAGCACGATCAGATTAGCCCCCTCCGAGACCGCCTGTTGAAGGCGCTTGCGAACAGCAGCTTCGTTTGCCTCCAGATTCTCCAGGCCGACCTGTGGATTAAACTGGACCACCGCTACACGAGCGGCACTCTTGCGCTTGGTCGCGGCGCTGGCAGTTGCAGATGTCATATGTCGTTACTCCGGTGGATTTGGTTCTATTATCGAACCACTTGCACAAACGCTTGTCTAGTCCTATTTTAGGACCAGACGCAATTTCGAGTCCGGAGCGATCATGAAAAGAACGAGTCTCGGGGACGTGGAATGTCCGGTAGCCAGAGCCCTGGACGAAATCGGTGACTGGTGGTCCCTGCTGATCATCCGGGACGCTTTCGACGGGGTGCGGCGGTTCACTGAATTCCAGAAGAGTCTTGGAATCTCGAAAGGGATCCTGACTGCCCGTCTCAAACATCTGGTCTCGATCGATGTTCTGGAAACGGCCCCGGTCTCCGACGAAGGCGGCTACCAGGAGTATGTGCTGACAAGAAAGGGCCGGGATCTCTTTCTGGTAACTGTGAGCCTGCGGCAATGGGCCGAGGACCATTGCTTCGGCAAGGCGGAACGCCATTCGATCCTTACGGAGAAAGTGAGCGGGAAACGCGTGCCGAGGCTTTCACTGCAGGGACGCGACGGCAAGGAGCTTGACGCATCCATGACTTTTGTCCGCAAGGCAGTTGACCTCGACACACCACGGAAAACCGGTGCGCGCCGGGCTGCGCAGCGCTGACGAACCGGAGCCAAAACAGGAGTCGAAGACCCGACCAGCGTCTAGATGTCGCTTGATGCGATGATAGCCTCTGCCACCAGTGCGATCGTCGTGTTCGAGTTCATCGCCTTCTCCCGCAGCCGGCGATAGGCTTCTTCGTGCGGGATATTGCGCGTGGTGGTCAGTATCTCGACAGCCTTCTCGATCTTCCGTCTCGCCTTCAGGGTCTCATCCAGAGACTTGATGCGCTGCTTCAGGCGCGCTTCGTGACTGGCGAGACTGACCGCAGTGGTTAGTGCCGCCAGGATGCCGAAGATGCGGATCGGCTTGGAGATTACGCCGTGGACATTCAGGCTATGAAGTTCGCTGAGTATCTCCGGCGTCTCGTACGCGATGATGCCTATTCTTGCGACGGCATCAGACATGGTCATCCAGCCCGGGGTCTTCCCGTCGCGGCCCGGATTTACAAGGAACAGGACGACATCAACATAGGAAGGCAATGTCTCGGGCGCGGGCCAGACGCCCTCGACCTGGCACCCGATGCGCTTGATGTGCGCGAGAAACAGTGCGCGTTCCTCATCGTCAGGATGAATGACGAGGACCCGCATCCGACGCAACCGCCGAAGCAGGTCCTGATCGTTCAGTGAAATGCGGTCGCTCATCCTCAAGCCTCACGCGACCAAAGAACGATCGTACGAAATCAGATAGGGATCTGGCCGGACAGCCCCTGCACTCTTCCACACAATCTCGAAGCTGCCGTTCTCGGAAGCCCTGCCGATCATCGGTCGCATCAGGAAGTGGTTATTGTCGAGATCGATCACCTTGTCCCCCGCAGGCCCCCTGAATACAGCGCCGGACAGGATCGGAAGGATGGACTCGCTATCGGAGTCTCCGGCCTGCCTTACTGCATCTGCAAACATGTGGGCGAGCGCATAGCCGGCTTCTGTGTAGACACCCGGTACCTTGTCGAGGCCATATCGCTTTTGATAGGCGGCGACGAACTCTGGGTTCTGCGGCGTGTCCAGCGAGCCGAAATACGTCAATGCTGAAAGATGGCCGGCACGCGCCTCTGGCGACATGCTGGCCAGCTCCGATTCCGTTGTGGTGAGCGACGCGATCGGAACGTTGCGTCCTTGCCGGACCTTGTTGAAGGCCTCGTACAGGACGACGGTATCTTCGCCGACGACGGTTGAAATGATCGCTTGCGGTTCCTTCGCAACGAGTTGTTCGAGGAACGGCTCAAAGCGTTCTCTTGTGGTCGCGAAAGGAAGGTAAACCTCCCCGACGACTTTTCCGCCACTCTCGGTGAGAAACTCCTTGACGATGCGGTTGATCTCGCGCGCGTACAGGGTATCGGATCCAATCAGGCCGACATGCTTCCCGAAACTGGCGAATAGATACTCCAGTAGCGGGACAATCACCTGGTTCGGAACGGCCCCTCCGTAAATCACATTGGGAGAATACTCGAAACCCTCATAGACAGATGGATAGAGCAACACGCCGTTATAGCGCTCGACGACGGGCACGACCTTCTTTCGGCTGGTCGACAGGCAGCACCCCACAATTGCACGGACGCGCTGACGAAGCAGGAGATCAGTAGCCAATTCCTCATATCGCCGGTCATCGCCAGCCGGATTGGCAATTACCGGCTCGAGGGGCCGGCCATTGATACCGCCGCTAGCGTTGATCTCATCGCAGGCAATGAGAACGCCTTCGATATTCGCGTTCTCCGTCACAGCCATCGGCCCGGTCTGCGAGAACAGGACGCCTAGTTTGACCGTCTCTCCGTCCATCGTCATGCGTCCATGTTGATCCGTCGATCCATCCATTGTGCAACGGCCAGAAGACGTTCGTCCTGACCATACTGTCCCATCAACATCATGCCGACGGGCAGTCCTTCGGACGAACTTCCGCACGGGATCGAAATGCAGGGAAGTCCCGCCAGGTTTCCGATC
Source organism: Bradyrhizobium sp. NAS96.2 (assembly GCF_001908235.1). Classification (GTDB taxonomy): domain Bacteria; phylum Pseudomonadota; class Alphaproteobacteria; order Rhizobiales; family Xanthobacteraceae; genus Bradyrhizobium. Next base: position 4,995 of record NZ_LGHK01000015.1, on the reverse strand, counting down.
CAGCAGAACCAGGTCATGCTATCCTGCGTCGTCACCCGCCGGCCGCCAAAGGTCTGCCAGTCGTCTCCGATCTTCGGAGCAACGACCGGCAAGGTCGGAAGCACGAGCGCATCCCAGTCACCAAGACCGTTCAGCTGCGTGGTGAGTTGGCCACGAATTCGCTGGGCTTTCAACAGCTCGACGCCGGAGATCCGGGTTCCGGCCTCGAGATGTGCCCTGGTCAGGGCGCTGAACCCTGACGGATTTCGGGCAAGGAGCTCAGCGTGATATGAAGATGCTTCGCAATGGAGGATCGCTTCCCACGCTGCAAAGTACGACGAAACTCCCTCCAGCTCGCGATTGGTAACGTCGGCTCCCGAGTGTCGAAGCGCCGACAGAAAGCTTCGATCAACATCATCGGAGCGCTCTAGCCCCTCGCCTGCCAGATTGATCAGCCGAGGCCTGTCGAGGCGTTCGACAGGTCCGAAAGCGGGAGACCGCAAGGTGGCGGGATCGTTCGCGTCCTCGCCGCAGATGAACGGCATCAGGTGGATGATATCGTCAAGTGCCGCCGTGATCGGCCCCGGGGCGTCGAGGGACCAGCTAAGTGGAAGAACCCCGTGGCGGGAGGCCCGGCCATAGCTCGGCTTGAAGCCGTAGATGCCACAGGCTCCGGACGGAATACGGATCGAACCTCCAGTGTCGCTGCCGAGCGCAGCTGCAACGATACCGGCCGCGACTGCAGCGCCGGAGCCGCCGCTGCTGCCTCCCGTAATGTGATCACGGTTGCGGGGATTCCGGGTCGCGCCGAAGCTGGAGGCCGAGTTTGTCGCGCCATATGCCCACTCATGCATGTTGGTCTTCGCAAAGATAACCGCCCCTGCCTTGCGAAGATTTGCAACGATTGTGGCGTCCCGCCCCTGACGCTCCAGCGGCAATGCCCTGGAGCAGGCGGTCGTCGGATAGTCCTCAGTGAGGTAGTTATCCTTGATGGCGATCGGCACCCCGTCGAGCGCGCTCATGGGCCTGCCTCCTTGCCGCCGCTCGTCGGCCTCCCTCGCCTGCCTCATGACAAGGTCAGGATCGAGGGCTACGAAAGCATTAAGATCGGAATGTCGCGCCGCCAGCTCGAGGGCGCCGGCGGCGAGTTTCGAAGGCGAACTGACGCCGGACGCGAGCGCTTCGATCTGTTGGGTAAGGGTCTGCATCACGGTTGCGTCGCGTCCTGTGTTCCGGGAATAAAGAAGTGAGATGGTTCGGCCCCGATCAGGCGATCCGCGCAGTCAAGGCCTTCGCGGATTCGCTTCAGGGTCGCGGCGATTTGCTCATGTTGCTCCTCGGTCAATCCTGTTGACATGGATCCGGACATTTCGCGCATGGTCAGACTCCGAGCAATTGTTGCTGCAGTTTCCTGTCGGCCCGCAAACTCTCGCGATCAGTCTCGAGCCGCACACTGCCCTTCTCCATGACGTACGCACGCGTAGCGATCGACAGGCAGAAATCGAGATCCTGTTCTGCGACCAGAATGGCAACCCCGCGCTCGCGGTTGATGCGCTTCAGGATACCGGCCATCTCGTCGATGATTGATGGCTGGACCCCCTCGGTAGGCTCGTCGAGGAGCAGTATCTTCGGCCCGGTCGCCAAGGCGCGGGCAAGAGCCAGCACCTGTTGCTGCCCGCCAGACAGGCCGCCGGCAAGATCATCCGCCTTCGGGCGGAGCATCGGAAATTCCCGAAGGGCAGATTCCACTGCCACGCGGCCGCTGTGGCCATTGGTTTCAGCCGCGACTGCGATATTCTCCGTAACCGTCATCCGGGGGAAGACGTACCGGCCTTGCGGCACATAGCCGACGCCCGCCTTCGCGCGCCTGGCAGGCGATTCTGGCACGCTATGGCCATCAATCTCGACATGGCCCGAAAATGCCGGGATCAGGGCCATGGCGAAACGCATCAGCGTGGACTTCCCGACGCCGTTGCGTCCCAGCAACGCAACGATCTCGGCCTTCTCTACCGTGATCGAGACATCACGGATAATGACAGTCTTCCCGTATCCGCCGGTCGCGTTGACAACCCTAAACATGCTCGCGCCTCCCGAGATAGATGTCGAGAACGCGATCATCTGTGCGCAGTGCAGCTATGTCGCCTTCTGCGAAGACCTGCCCCTGATGGAGCACCGTGACGTGACCTTCGAGAGTTCTGACGAACTCCATATCGTGCTCCACGACAATCACAGTCGTGTGCCGTGCAAGGGTCCGAACGAGAGACGAGAGCTCGCGTGTTTCTTCATTTGTCATACCGGCCGCCGGCTCGTCGAGCAGTACGACGCGGGGTGCGAGACAAAGCACCATGCCGATGTCCAGCCATTGTTGCTGTCCGTGCGAGAGAGCCGAAGCCTGGACTTTTGCCTGCCGTTCGAAACCCAGCATGGCAAGTATCCGGCGGCTCACATCAGCCGCTGCCTGCCGGTCGCGAGTACGGGCAAAGGCAGCAATCGACAGGTTCTCATCCACAGTCAGTTCGCCGAATATCTGTGGCTTCTGGTTCTTCACGCCGATACCCTGACGAACGCGTTCGAAGATTGGCGCGTTCGTCGCATCCACGTCGCCGACCGTCACTGATCCGGCCTCGGGCATGTAGATGCCGACGCAGACCTTCAGATACGAACTCTTTCCCGCGCCATTCGGCCCGATCAGCGAATATGGTCGTCCGGGCTCGAAGGTGCGCGCTACCTTGTTGACCGGGATGACGCCACCGAAGTGCTTGTAGAGATCGACAGTCGCAAGACGCTTTGCCGGCCCCGCCTGCTCCTCGGCTTCAACAAGAATGCCTTCGAGCACAGCGGGATCAATTAAAACGGCGCCGGCGTCGCGGGCTGCCGCATTCGGGTCTGGAAGCGTTCTTCGCCAGAGCTCGCCGACAGCGCCTACCAGACCGTTCTTCAGAAAGAGAACCAGCAGGATCAGGACGATGCCGAGGATCAGCGTCGTCTGGCCGCCGACGGCCCCGCCGCCCAGGTAGTAGGACAGGCCACCGATCGCGAAAGCACCGACAAAGGCCCCCGCCAGCGTACCCAGACCGCCGACCAGTACATAGATCGGCACGAGGAGCGCTTCCTGAACCGAGAAAATCGACGGGTTGAGGTAATTGGCCCAGGCCCCGAACATCGCGCCTGCGAGCCCGGCGATTGCTCCTGCGAGGGAGAAACTGGCGACCTGATATTTGCGAATATCGTAGCCGAGAAGTTCCGTCTTCTGCGGGTCAATTCGAATGCAGTCGATGACGCGGCCGAACGTACCGCGCATCAGCCACCAGCACAGGAAGTAAATTGCAGCTGACACAATGACGACCGTGACGAACACTCCGACGGGACCGGCGGATTCCGCACCTTGCCCGAATCCGGGTACCACGCCCGGGATGTTCGACAGGCCATTGTCGCCGCCGACCACCGCGTGCCCGATCGTGATCTTGAAGGATTGCGTCAGCGACCACAAAAGCAGCGTAAAAGTGTAGGAAAGGATCGTCGCCTGCAACGGTCCCATGCGCGCAAGGAAGATAATCGAACCGAGTGCACCCGCACTGGCAGCTCCGAAGATGGCGCCAGCCGGAAGGCTCCAGACAAGCGTGTTGCCCGTCAGTGGCGCCATGTTGATGGCAATGATGCTGCCGAAATAGCCGCCGAGACCGTAGAAGGCGGTTTGTCCAAGAGACAGCAGGCCGCCTCTCCCCCAGACAAGATCAAGGCTGAGACCGAGCAAACCAAAGATCACCCAGGACGTAGCAACGTATGCCAGATAGGGATCAATGAAGCCTGCGGCTGTGAGTGCCCCGCCTGTCGCCAGAAGCGGAAAGATCAGGCCGGCGTTCCGGTAGATTTTTTCGGACAGCCCCATATCGCAACCCACTTCCTGTGCCGTCCGGACCTGATCCTGAGCTGGTATCGCCAGGGTTGATATACGCGGTTCTTTCAAGGACAGATTCATGGCCCGTCTCACATCTTGCTGCGCCACCTGGCCGTTATCCCGAGCGGATAAAGCCAGAGGAGGAACGCAGTGATCAGAAAGAAGAAGGCGTCGCCTGCTACCGAAGTCATGAAGCTCGCCGTCATGGAGGCACCGCCGCCGAGCCCGATCGCTGTCAGCGCGCTGCCGGTCAGCGTCACCGGACCAGCCACCACGACGGTAAGAAACGCCTTGATGACAAAGGCGAAGCCCATGGAGGGGGTCGCCGGCACGATAGGTAGCAGAACGGCACCTGCAAAACCCGCGAGGCCGCATCCGATCGCAAACGTGAGCGTATTGACGCGATACGACTCGATGCCGATTGCGCGTGCCATCTCCGGCATCTGGATCGCTGCGCGCGCCTTCATGCCGTACACAGTGTGCGTCATGAGGACGTAGACGAAAAGCGTCGCGAGCATGGCGACGCCGATCATCAGAAGCGGATAGCCAGCGAGACTATAGTTGCCGATCTTCAGGCTGTACTGCGGCATACCGATGCCCGGCGTAACCGTACCGAAGATCATGACCGCAAGCTGATAGAACGCGATACTGAGCCCCCAGGTCGCCAGCATCGTGTCAAACAGGCGACCGTAGAGACGGCGGATGATCAGTACTTCGACAGCCGCACCGATGGCCATGGTGACAAGAACGGCAATCGGGATCGCGAAGATAAACGGGACTCCGTATCGGGTGGCCGTCAGGGCTGCATAGCCCCCGATCATCAGAAACTCACCATGAGCAAGATTGATAACCCCCATCAACCCGAATACGACCGCAAGGCCAATTGTCGCGATCAAGAGGATCGACGCGCTCGACAACGACGACAGCAACACGGTTGCCAGGTAATCCAGTTCCATAATCAACCCTTCCTCCAACGACGGGGCGCGCGGTTTGATAGCGCGCGCCCCTCGACGTCTACTTGCTCTCTGGTGCAAAATGCTGGGCGAGCGTGGGGTTTGCGACCAGGTCGCACTTCTCGTTCTCATAGGCCGGCGCGACATCCCTGAACGTCTCGACGA
>NZ_LGHK01000149.1 GCF_001908235.1 Bradyrhizobium sp. NAS96.2 | reverse complement strand
CCCTTCCGTTCGGATCCGGCGTGATCAAGAGATAGAGACCGCCGCCGGTCGCGTCAGAGATTTTGGTAGCTCGCCACGCACCCTTCTCAAACTTCGGCTTGGCGGCGCGGCAGTCGACGTTGGTCCTGATCTGCTCGGGATTGGCGTACTCGCCTTTGTCGCGTGCCATCTGCTCTGTTTCGTTCTGAATATCGGAATTCTACCGAGAACGTTTGTTCTTCCGATACCAACAAAAATACCAACAAATCGGTCGGCTGGAGGCGGCGGAGAACAAGCAGTGACGGACACCGATGTACGCAGAAGCACCTGTTTTTCAAGGGGTTTTGCCTGCCAGACGAACGACATCGAACACCTTCGAACAGGCTAATTTTTTACGCCTGAGGTAATCGTGGCCTTGCGAGGCAGCACCGAGATGGAGGTGGATGGCCTGATCCGCTTCGCTCACGATCGCGACATGACCTTGACATTCATCGAGACCATGCCGCTCGGCGACGTCGGCGTGGACCGTATCGATCAGTACCTTTCGCTCGATCAATTACGCAAGCTGATAGAAAGCCGCTGGACGTTGAGCGATCTCCCGTTTCGTACGGGAGGTCCGGCCCGATATGCTCGCGTCTCCGAGACGGGCGGCATGATCGGTTTCATTGCGCCGCTCACGCATAATTTTTGCGAAGATTGCAACCGGGTAAGGGTGACCGCGTCCGAATCGCCGCAGAGAGCATGACTCCCAACGGCGCTTTCCGAGGGCAGCAAGCACCGAGGCCGGATTTGGACACGGAACTCACGGATGCAGAGTCACTGGCTTAGCCGGGTGGAAGGTAGCCGCCCGGTTTTAGATCCTTCACCATCGCAAGATTCTTGTCGATAGCCGCCAGCAGCTTGTCGAACGCATTTCCAGGAACACTGACCGGGCTCGAAGGCTTACCCCCCCGAAACTGCTCCCAGCTCGTCGGCTGACAGTTCACGAATGCTCGTCAACTTCATCTGCTTTCCTCCTGTTGCCGGCGGCTACATTGCCACCTGGTGCAGGATGGATACGAACTCCAAGCGACGGTTGCTGTGACTTGCGTCACATGCGTAAAATCGACGCTGACCACTGGCGCTCATTTGGGGCGGCTCGTCTACCGAACGAATGATCGAGCCTCGCTAACGGCGGCTCAAGATCGGACCGACGCACCTCGTCAGGCCATCTCGCCGCGTCCAGCTCGACGTTGTGAGAGCACTGACGGTTTTTTTGAGAAAACAGCGATGTGCGTTGCGCGCGCTGTATCCGCCAGGAACGATGATTTCACCGCCAGTCGGCGCCCTCGCCTGCGCAAGGTTACCGAGACGTTTTGACAGCTGACTGATCGTTGGCCGGCAACCGGAGGCTGAAGCAGTGCCCACCAGACTTGCATCAGAAACGACCTCGCCCATGTGTAGGAAACGCGACCAGACGCAAAGTGACGGCGTCATAGTGGAGGACCTGTCCTATCGGTCCGATCAAAGCTCCCTTTGGCGCACCAGACCTCCGCCTTCTTGCGCCACTTCTACGCTAGCTTGCGACGACGAAGAACCGTGGCCTTAGTCACGGTGAAAAAGGATCTCAGCTGTCATGCTCGCAACTCGATGAACGCGGTGTTCATCACAGCAAGGGAGTCCGAATATGATCGACGAATTGAATGACGCCGAGCTCGATCTCGTCAGCGGCGGTCTGCAGGACGGCTACCAGTTCTGCCCGAATGGACCGGCAGGAACCGGTGTGTATCCGTCATATGTAAATTGCGATGGGCTTACAAATCGACAGGTTTACGGCGCCTTCTTCGACGGCTTCAACAAGACATCAGGCCAGCCGCCTGTTTGAACGATGCGCCCACCTTTGCTGACGGCTTGGCGCGCGCGGCCGTGAACCAGCCTAATGCAATGGCCGTCTCGGCAGTCTCGGTGCGCGGCCTAGTCTTTTTGTCGTCGCCAGCAGCCTCGGATCGGTGAACTGCAACCGGCAGCCTGGGCGCACCAGAGAATCCCGCCGGCCAAACCAGCGGGCTTCTCCACGACTATGGTCTCGGTAAGATGCGTCCGCTACGTCGCGAGATCCACCATTTTCGTGCATCGAAACGTGCGCATCGCGGACATTGCAAGCCACAGCGCTTGGAAGCCACGTCAAGACTCTTGGGTCCGATTTTCCGAGCGGCTCTCAGGGCTGTTAGCTATTGCTCTGCCTGATGCACCAACAGCTCGGCAATTCGATCATCGGCGCGGCGGAGCCTCCGACACAGTTCGCGACTGATATTTTGCATCACGAGGACATACGCGCGGATGTCCGCCTTACAATACATGTAGAGGTTTCGAGCCGTGAGCTCGTACAAGACGGTTGGGCTTTGCGCGGTGACGGTGGCCGATCGATTTTGCATTTCGATGAGCGTCATCTCGCCAAAAAAATCCCCGGCCTCAAGACCTGCCATCCGAATCGAGCGCCCAGAATGCCCAAGCCTGCTCACGACGAGCTCGCCGGAGTGAACGATAAACATTGAACGCCCCGGCTCTCCTTCCGCTACGATCGTGGCGCCGACGCCGAAGCGGCGCTCGACGAGCATTGAGATCAGCAGATCGAGGCTTGTATCTGACAGCCCTCCGAAGAAAGGCGTGGCGAGCAGGAAAGCTTTCAATTCGGGAGAGCTGACAGCCATCGCGCCACTATACTGCCGCTCCCAGCGGCAGCAAGCCCGGCGGTCCGAGTGAATACAGGGTCCGCTCGTTCCGGTGAACCGGCGCCCCTCGTCTCGCCGGCGCGATCGCGCCGAGGAGCTTCGCTGTGCCGGTTCGTGCGCGATCAGAGCCGGCATCGTTCAGAGTACCGGCTCTGACGCGCACCTACTGCTTGATCACGCCGGAAACGGCCCGAACGGACCACCCGTAGGAAAGGTAGGTCCGGTGCTGGTCGGGAGCCGCGGACCACGCCCGATCGTCGGAGAAACATAAATGACCCCTCCATGACCGTCGGAAACCGGGATTCCGAAGCAACCGCCGGTCACGGATTCAAATTCCTCGTCCGACAGCGGACGGACCGTCTGATGCTCATTCTGGTATGCACTCATCAAAGTCTCCATCTGTCTAAGGTGAACGGATGATCGTTGTCATCCGGGTGCAGCTTGCCGCGTCGACGCGCAGTCCGCTGTGATCTTGATCACACAGCTCATCCAGGCGATGCAGACCCGCACTTTCCACGGGAGATCGTCGATGTTCTTGCCGATTGAGGCACAGCGATGAAGGGAGCAGATCGACATGCCGCACTGCCGCTAAAGCTAATGCGAGGTTCTCGTTTCCGAGACCTCGCATCCATTGATCCCTTTCCGGTAGCCCAAGGCACGAACCAGGTCGGAGCTAGCTCCGAACGGGTCCTCCCGGTGAGGTGGGAATGTGAAGTTGGCTCAAAAGCCAATTTATGAAATCGGAAACAGCCGAACCGCCGGCTCCGCTATTGCTGCGGCTTCCACCGCAGGCGGAATCGAGTTCGTCAGCCGTCAACTCCCGAGTTTTCTGCATGGTGCGCTCTCTCATCTGTTGGGCTTGTGCCGCTAGAGATCATGCTCGCCGCCAAAGCGAAACCCATGATGCGGACTCGCACAGGATCTCGCTTTGGTCGGACGGCATGCTCAAAACAGCTGGCTGATACAGTACCCGATCCCGCCGAGGAGACCGCCGCCAATGGCACCGGGTACGGCGCCGATGCCGCCAACGGCCGCGCCACCCATGCCGCCGGTCACTCCTCCGCCCAACAGCGACTTGGCGAAATCTCCCCAGCTCCATTTGCCGCCGGCCACCGCGTCGAGTTCGTCGATGGAAAGCTCGCGAGTGGCTGCATTGTCGTTGATGCTATGCGTCATCTCAGTCCTCCTTGCTGTGTTCATGGTGCGGGACCACCCCGCAACCAGAGTGCAGCATGTCTCAGTTGTCCGGAGGTCTCCGTGAGGATTGTCACTGAGCTGCACCATACCGCGATCAAGCCGGCTGATCTGAGCCGCGCGGGTTCCAAGGGTGAGGCGAACGTTGCGGCAGATCCCGCATTCGACGTCGGCAAACGCGTGGCGCCTTACAGGCGATCGCGAATGGAGTTCAGGATGCCAGTCGTTGCATCGATGACCCTCAATGCCTCCTGTGCTTTTCCGAACCCCACCGGATTTTTGTTGCATTGCTCGGACAACTGAACCAGCCGCTTTCTTTCGCCGGTCAGAATGACGTTGGTTTTATCGACCGCAAACTTGACGACACCTCGCAGCGAATTGTCGTCACCGACGTCGGTCAAATCCTTCTCCATCGTGATCAGATATTCGTAGCTGGCGAGTTCGTCGGAAATCTGCAGAAGCTCGCGGATCGTGGAGTTGACACAGACGATGTCCCCGTTCGGCACGTCCGAGCGCTTGGCGGTCTCGACGAGATCAGTCATCAGATTCGAAAACAACGGCTTCAAGCTTTCCGCCTGCTTGCGATCGCTCTCGGAAAGTACACCAGCCCGTGACACAGGGGACCATAGCAGACCCAGCGCTACACTCATGACGAGCACGGCTTGCCGCGCGTGCGCTGCAAAAAACCGCGTTGCCCTGCCGCTCAGCGTGTGCATTCGAAGCTTGCCACCGATTTCGCGCCGGCCATTGTTGTGACCACGTCTGATCTATGCGAAGATGCCGGCATATTCATTCAATCAATTCAGTCCTTTGCGTGCTGATATGTCGACCTCGGAAACGCTCGGACAACCGCAGAATAGGAGTGCGACCTCCGAGCCGCAACGGGCATTTCGGGCGACGGCACTCGACCGCGCGGCCTCTCCTGAACAGCTTGACCAGCTCGTCGTCATCACCAGGCCTGCCGACTGGATTATCACGGTCGTTTTCCTCGTTGTGGTGGTGGCCGCGGTCGTGTGGGGCATTTTCGGGCGCGTGCCCACCCGCGTCTCCGGCGAGGGAATCCTGATCAGCAATGGTGGCAAGGTGGTCGACGCGGTCTCGGCCGCTGCCGGCCGGCTGCAGTCCGTTGCCGTCACGGTCGGCGACCACGTCGACCTTGGTCAGCCGATCGCCCAGATCGTTCAGACTGACATTGAGCAGAAGCACAAGGCGGCGGTCGAAGTATTCAGGGAGCGCCAGCGCGAATATACCGACCTCAAATCGAAGGTCGCAGCCGAGCTCGCCGCCAAGAGCCAGAATTTCGAGAAACTCGAAGCCGCACTCGAACAAGTCATCAAGGCGACCGGCCAGCGCGTCGATTATCTGTCGGTCGACGTCAAGAACCTCGAGGGGCTGCTCGCGAAGGGTTACACAACGCGACGTGCTCTGGAGGACCGGCGGCAGGAACTGAGCGATGCGCAGCAACGCCGCCTCGACGCGCAGAACGAGATTCTCAAGCTCAGGGCGCAGAAGACAGACCTGGAGACACAGCGAGAACGCGACGTTCAGCAATCCGAATTCACCCTGAACGAAGCGCGCCGGCAAGTGAATGCAGCCGCGGAGCAGTTAAGCCAGAATACGCAGGTCCTCAGTCCGATGGAAGGCCGTGTCCTCGAAGTGAAGATCTCTCCCGGCTCGGTGCTCACGGTCGGGATGCCCGTGGTCCAGATCGAAAGCGAAGGCAGCAAGCTGCAGGCCGTCGTCTATATCCCGGCCGAACATGGCAAGCAGATCAAGCCGGGGATGGCGGTTCATCTCGAGCCGAGCACCGTCAAGCGCGAAGAGTTCGGCATGATGATGGGTACGGTCTTGAGCGTCTCTGACTTCCCGATGACTCCTCAAGGCATCAGCGCAGCACTGCACAATGAAAGCCTGGTATCCCGCTTCTCTCACAATGGCGCGCCATATGCCGCTGAGGTGACGCTTCAGGAGGATGAGTCCACCGCGACGGGTTATCGCTGGGCCGTGGGCAAGGGGCCCGCCACTCATTTGACGAGCGGGACGCTGGCGCGCGCCGAAATCACAACCCGGCGACAACGGCCACTCGACCTGGTGATCCCCTTGATCAGGCACCTCACGGGAATTGATGGATAAGCCCTCTCCTACGTCGGCAAACGCGCGGCACGGTCGCCTGTCAGGACTGCTGCGCAAGAAGGTGAAGCGGACCCCCGTCGTCCTGCAGATGGAGGCGGTCGAATGCGGCGCTGCGGTGCTCGCGATCGTTCTCGCCTATCACGGCGCCTGGATTCCCCTGGAGCAGCTCCGCATTGCTTGCGGCGTATCGCGCGACGGCAGCAAGGCAAGCAATATTGTCAGGGCAGCGCGGCGCTATGGCCTTGTTGCAAGAGGATATAGTGTCGAGCCGTCCGCGCTGGTCCAGCTCCCGACGCCCTGTATCATCCACTGGAACTTCAATCATTTTGTAGTCCTGGAGGGTATCAAGGGCAGGAACGCCTATATCAACGATCCTGCGAGCGGCCGCAGACGCATCAGCATGGCCGAGCTCGATCTTGCCTTCACCGGGGTGGTGTTGGTCTTCGAGCGCGGCGAAGAGTTCAAAACGGTCGGCAGCAAGCCCAACGGGATCGGGCTGCTGCTGGGAGAGTTGCGTCACTCAAGGGCGGCGGTTGTCCTGCTGGTGATCGTGAGCATCGTGCTTGTCATTCCCAACATCCTTGCCGCAGGCTTTTCCAAGATTTTTGTCGATAACATCCTGATTCAGCACAGCGATAGCTGGCTCATGCCACTCCTGATCGGAATGGCGTTAACGGCAACTTGTCGCGGGGTGATGGTCGCGGTTCGTCAGTCGGTGGCGTTACGGCTGCAGGCAAAGCTCTCTGTCGTCATGACCAGCCGCTTCCTCTGGCGTGTGATGGCGCTGCCTTTGGAATTCTTTACCCAGCGCCATGCCGGGGACGTCGCCAGCCGCGTCGCATCGAACGAGCAAATCGCGCGCCTCTTGTCCGGCGGCATTGCGATGAACGCACTCAGCTTGACGTCGGTGCTTCTCTTTGCCGGCGCGATGGCGGTCTATGACGTCAGCCTGACGGTGCTGTGCATCGCGATCGCCTTCCTGAACCTTCTCCTGCTTCGCCTGATTGGGGCGCGACGGCAGGAGCTCAGCTACCGGCTCGCGGTTGAACGGGGCAAGCTCCTGGGCGCCACGGTGGGCCTGGTGCGCACCATCGAAACCATCAAGGCAAGCGGCCTGGAAGATGATGCGTTTGGCAAATGGGCGGGCCTCCAGGCCAACAATCTGAACGCCGAACAGAAGCTCGGTGCATCGGCCATCATCCTCGACATGGTGCCGACGCTGCTCTCCGGGTTGATGACCGCTGCGATCCTGGGGCTCGGTGGTTTGAGGGTGATCGAAGGCTCGCTGACACTTGGCAGCCTGGTTGCATTCCAATCCCTGGCGGCGAACTTCTCGGAACCATTCGAGAATCTTGTCAACTATTTCGGCGGCCTGCAGACGATCAAGGGAGCGCTCGAACGGCTCGAGGACATTCGCAAGTACCCACTCCGGCCCGCGCCGCCCAGCAACCTCGTCGATAGCGTTCCACCAAAGCTTGCTGGCAGGGTCGAGCTTCGCAACATCAGCTTCGGCTATTCGGTTCTGGAACCGCCATTGCTGGCCGACCTGTCGCTGGCGATCCCCGCGGGATCGCGCGTGGCGCTTGTCGGCGTCTCCGGTAGCGGAAAATCGACGCTCGGCAAATTGATCTGCGGGCTGTACGAGCCGTGGGCGGGAGAAATTCTCTTCGATCAATGGAAGCTGGCGGACCTTCCACCCCAGGAATTCGCAAATTCCGTCTCCTATGTAGATCAGGACATATTTCTGTTCGAGGGGACCGCGCGCGACAATCTGACCCTTTGGGATTCGACGGTGGATGAGCGCGACTTGATCGCCGCCGCGAAGGACGCATTGATCCATCACGACCTGGCAACGCGTCCCGGAAACTACGACTGCCACATCAATGAGGGCGGAGGCAACTTTAGCGGAGGGCAGCGCCAACGTATCGAGATCGCTCGGGCGCTGGTCTGCAATCCGTCGATTCTCGTCCTGGACGAAGCAATGGCGGCCCTCGATCCGATCACGGAAAAAGTCATCGACGACAACCTGCGACGCCGAGGCTGCACTTGCATCATTATCGCGCATCGCCTGAGCACAGTGCGCGATTGCGACGAAATCATCGTACTGGAGCATGGCCGGATCGTGGAACGCGGCACCCACGAACAGCTTGTCGCGCTCCAGGGCGCCTACGCAAGGCTCGTGACAAGCGAATGAGTAACGCCGTTACCAAAGATGAGTTTGTGAACATGAGGCCAGTTGCTGCCTCCCCCGCTCGCCGCACGGCGATCGACCCGCGGCATCCCGTTCTCCTCAACGAACGTGATCACGCGCTGGAGGTGAGTGCCGGTCATATCGATATCTTCGCGGTGGAGACAGATGGCGTCCGACATCATCTGCTGAGGTGTGAAATTGGTGAAGTGATACTGGACCTGCACACGGCTTGTGAACGGTCAGCGATACGGCTGCAGATCGTCGCAGTCGGGGGCCCTGACGCGGAAATCACCACAGTCCCCCGAAACGAGATCGCCACGGACCGCATGTCCGGCTGGATCGCCCGGCTGTCCTCGCTCACGGCCGGCTCGGCCCGATCGGACGACGCTTCCGAATTGATCGGTGGCGAAACGAGACAACTGCGTGCGGGCGAACGTTGCCGCGGCCCGAAGCGAAGCATCGCGTGGGCCCGCATCGAAGCAGGAAGCGTGAAGGTACTGGATCTCGCCCCCGAACTCGAGGCCGGGGGTCCCTTCATTCCGCTCACAGCGGAGACTTCGCTGGAAGCCGGCGAGATCGGCGCCAGGATCATCACAGAGCCGACCGCACCTGAACCATCTCTGGTCTGGCCGGCCCTCGACCGCTTCCATGTCGTGATTGTCGCCAGTCTGGAGCGGTGGCTCCGAGATGAAAGGTCGTCCGAACGGCAGCAGCTCGCCCGGCGAGCCGAGCTGACCCGTGCGCGGACGCTGGATGCCCTCGAGCGCCTGTCCGAAGTGGTCACGGCCCCAACCGGTCGCGCGCAGGTCGAGCTGGATTCCGGTGACCTCCTGCTCGACAGTTGCCGCCTCGTCGCCGACGCATTGGGAAGCTCCATCACTCACGCAAGCCGAACGCATCCCGCGGGCCAGAGATTCAGCGACATTCTACAGATCGCGCGTGCATCGCGATTACGAATTCGTCGCGTCCAGTTGCGCGATCGCTGGTGGAGATCCGATGCCGGCCCCCTGCTGGGGTGGCATGGGCCCGAAGGCGACCCGGTTGCTCTGATCCGCGACCGGCGCGGTGGGTACACGATGATCGATCCGAAGCAGGGATGGCGGCGACCGGTCAATAGCTCGGTTGCAAGCGCTCTCGCACCGGAAGCTGTCAGCTTCTACAAAACCCTGCCCGCGCACCCGCTTCGCTATCGTGATCTGCTGTCATTCGCAAGCGGAGGCCTCTCCGCCAGCGTGGTTCGCATGGTCCTCGCGATCATCGCCATCGGGTTGCTGTCGCTGATACCGCCGCTGGTAACAAATCTGCTGGTCAATTCCGTGATCCCACGCACGGAGATCGACCAGCTCGTCGTTTGTGCGGCGGCGCTCTCCGTCACCGCGATTGCGATGGCGGGACTGCAAGGCATGCAGGGACTGGTCACCATCCGGCTTGAAGGCCAGCTCGACTACAAGCTTCAGGCCGCCCTCATCGATCGCCTGCTCAGGTTACCGGCGTCGCTGTTTCGCGACTACACGACCGGAGATTTGGTCGACCGTTCGATGGGCATAGAAGCGACGCGCCAGATCGTGACCGGACGAACCTTGCGAGGCTTTACATCGGCCCTGTTCGGGATTTTCAGCATTGGGTTGATGTTCTATTATGACGTCCGGCTCGGCAGCATCGCGCTCCTGCTAATCGCGCTCCGGGCGGCCGCGATCGTCGCAACCAGCGCCGTGCGAACTTACTACGAAAACAAGCACTTCAATCTGCAAGGCAAGGTCAGCGGCTTTGTGCTGCAACTGATCGCTGGCGTCAGCAAGCTTCGCGTGGCGAACGCCGCAAGTCGCGCACTGGCGCGATGGTCGGGACAATTCGCTGCTCAGAAGCGCTACTTCATCGCCTCGCAGCGAGCGGCCAACGTTCTGGTCGTCTTCGAGACGGCCTTCCCTCTTCTGGCCACGTTGATCATTTTTGCGATCGCCTCGCGCACCAATAGTCAGCTCCTGGCCAATCTCGGCGCCTTTCTCGGTTTCCTCGCCGCGTTCGGCCAGACCACGGCGGCGATCGGCAACTTTGCCTCGAGCATGAGCGAATCGCTGGTAGTCATCCCCCATCTGGCCAGGATGAAGCCGATTCTCTCCGCTGCCGCCGAGATCGCGGAAGATCGACGGCCGGCGGGCGAGCTCGCAGGCGAGATCGAGTTCTCTGGCGTCACCTTCCGCTATATCGAGGATGGACCGATCATCCTTGACGGCATCACCCTACACGTTTCGAGGGGGGAGTATGTGGCGATTGTCGGTCCTTCAGGAAGCGGAAAATCATCGCTGTTGCGATTGCTGCTGGACTTCGAACGACCGGAGGCCGGGACGATCTTCTATGACGGCAAGGCGCTGAACACGATCGAGACCAATGACGTGCGACGCCAGCTTGGGGTTGTGCTGCAAGACACGAAGCTGGCAACAGGCAGTCTGTACGAAAATATTTGCGGCGGCGTCGACCTGACGCTGGACAAGGCCTGGGAGGCCGCGCGGCTGGCGGCGCTCGACGCCGATATTCGGCAGATGCCGATGGGTATGCACACGCTCGTTGCGGAAGGCATCAATACGCTCTCGGGCGGACAGCGCCAGAGGGTCCTCATTGCCCGTGCGCTGGCACGTTCGCCACGCATCCTGCTTTTTGACGAGGCAACGAGCGCGCTCGACAACCAGACGCAGGCGATCGTCGGCGCGTCGCTGGAACGGCTGAACGTCACGCGGATTGTTATTGCACATCGGTTGAGCACAATCCGCCACGCGGATCGAATCGTGATGCTGGTCGGTGGCAAGATCGTGCAGTCGGGAAGCTATGACGAGCTGACAAGCGGAACTGGCCCATTCGCGGAGTTCGCGCGGAGACAGCTCGTCGCCTAGCGGCTGGCCGATCTGTCTCTCTTCTCCCTTAACGCAGTCTCTACATTCAGTGCTATGACCTGACGGCTGCGAGCCCAGAGAATGTCGGACATGTCTTCACGTGGTCCCGACCCGAGCGCCATGCAGCGAACCGGGCAGACTGGATTCGGGAAAGCGTGATGCGCAGCAGCTTGCTGCGCAATCGGTGCGCAGCAAGCTTTGATTAAGTATGCCGCGTCGTCCATCGGCGATCGCGTGACAACGCGGATTCCAGCGAAGATCAGAAGGGCCAAATTGATTTGACGATGCCCTCCACCGCGCCGATGACCTGCTTGATTCCGCGAACGAGGCCGTGACCACCGTTACCCGTACCGGTACCGTTGCCATCACCATCCGCACCGCCGACAACACGATCGAGGGCTTCCATCGACATTTCATGGTCGAATTTGTTCATAGCCATTCTCCTGTTTCCGGGAGGGGCCATCCCCTCAAGCCGTGATCACAGGCATACAAGGTCATCAGGGTGGTCGCTGTGATCCGCGTCACGCTTCGGAAGCGCGCGGTTGCCGCTTCGAACATCAGCAATCAAGCGGCCGACGTTATGAACAACCCATGACGCGAATGCCGCGTACGGGGCTCGAAAGGTATCGACTCCGAGCCCGCCGGCCGGTGTTGGTGGTTTTTGATGGGGCGATAAATACCGATAGTTCGATCAGGCTTCGCTAAGCTTTTGCTCATTCAAAGTTTACCCAAATTTGATGTTTTGTTCACGACGACCCGCTTATCCGAACCGGAAAGGCACAACCGGCCACCAGAACGGGTCGTTTGAAGAACGCCTGGGAAGCTCGCGGACCGGCCTAGAACGCGACCCGCAAGGTTCTCGATCATTGTTGAAAGATTCGCATGCGCTACAACGGTGGGAAGCGACAAGTCAGGCAGGCTGCGCGAATCCGAGCGGGCAGGCAAAGAGGCACCGTCAATCTCCTGGTACGACAGTCGATCCCGGCGTTTTTTCGCGGCCGCGAGATCAGCCGGCCAGAGGTCTCCTGGGCGTTCCGCGCCGAAGCCGGCAAACTGACCGTCGTAACCCGCAATGCCGGCGACGAGCGGCTACGTACCGGCTCGTCGATAGAAGGGGCTCCGCAGTTGTGTCCATCGCAGCACTACTCGGCATGATCCTCTGTGCCGGGCGGGCTCGCGCGGGCGAAAACCAGACCAATCTGCAACTCGACGTCGTGATCAACTCGGTGCCTGCCCGAATGATCGGATCGTTCGTCCGGTTTGATAACGGTCGCATCGGGGGAACGCTGGAAGAACTTGAAAGTCTGGGCCTGCGTCCCGTCCGGCCGCATCGACCGGACGAGATCATCGCGCTCGATGATATCCCGACCCTGAAGTATCGATACGAGGAGAGAACGCAGCGGATATTCATCATCGTCGACGAGACGGGGCGCAAGCCGCAGGTCCTTGACGCAGGCGGCTCCAGGGGCAACCTGCCTAGGGCGCAGGCCGATCCTGGCGCGGTGCTGAATTATGATCTGCTGACTTCAACCAGCAACATCTCGACCTCGAGATCGATCGGGCTCGCCAACACATCGCTTTTGCTCGATGCCCGCGCGTTTTCGCCTTACGGCACTGCCGAACAGTCGGCGATCATCCGCAGCGGTCCGCAGCAGCCTGCGCTGGCGACAAGGCTGAATTCGTCTTTCCAGTATTCCGACCAGAACCGGATGATCAGCTACGTCGCGGGGGACACGATCAGCGGCGGGCTCGCCTGGTCGCGTCCGGTCAGGATCGGCGGCTTGCAGGCCCAACGCGATTTCGCGCTGCGGCCCGATCTCATTACCGCGCCGCTCGCGACAATCGGCGGCAGCGCGGCGGTGCCGTCAACCGTCGACGTCTACGTCAACAACATCAGGACATTTTCTCAGGACGTCGCGTCCGGCCCTTTCAGCGTGAACAACGTTCCGCTGATTTCCGGCGCCGGCACGACGCAACTCGTGGTGCGGGATTCGGCAGGTCGCGAAACCCGGACGTCGGCGCCGTTTTATGCGAACGCGAGCCTGCTTGCGCCCGGGCTGAGCAGCGCTCCGTCGCCTTGATGGCGCAGGCCGCGCTCGCCACCGCCTGCGCGATCTGATCCGGAACACCGCCGCGACATTCCGAGCGCGCCGTTCAGGTTGCCCTGTTGCCAGCTCGGACGCTGGCCCCGCCTCCTGCTCGATGGCCTGGCGAGCGGCCCTGCAACAGGCCAGCCGGATGCGGCACGAGAGTTGACCTCGATCCGTAAGACTACGGGGTCTGACCAGAGCTAGTTTGAATCGCCTGAGAGCGGCCGCCTTTCCGCGGCCTACGATACCTCCGTTAACCCTTGGCTTTTCACCACGTCCGCGGCCCGTAGTTCCTACGGAATTGAGGAAGATCTAGCAAACAAACCTGAATTCACCTCAGATTCTGAGCGCAATTGAAGAGCCGTTGCATCTCTTGTTCCGGGAAAAATAGGCATTCTCTTAATGGATTTGTGTCACGGGTGGACGATTGATTTGTGCTTTCCGGTCCTCGTGAATGATCAATGAGGATTGTCGTGACCGTTTGTTCGATGTTTTTTCATGTCTGCCGTCTGCGCTCGGATCAGCGCGGCGCCGTCAACGTGATCATGGGTGTCCTGCTCGTTCCTCTGATCGGAGCCCTAGGGATCGGCTTCGAGGTTTCGAACTGGTCCATGAGGACGCGCGGCATGCAAAACGCGGCCGATGCGGCCGCCCTTGCCGCTGCGACCAACAACGGCTCAAACTACGATGTCGAGGCCAAGGCGGTTGCGGCGCGATATGGATTTCTAGATGGTGCCGGCAACATCAGCGTCACCGTTTCCAACTCGGCAGCATGTCCAGGCGGCGGCAACACCTGCTATAGCGCGACTATTTCGGGGTATGTGCCGCTGTATTTGTCGCAGGTTGTCGGATACAGGGGTGACGCAACATTAAATGGTGGCCCAGCAAAGCAGATCGGCGCCGCATCGGTTGCAAAACGGCCGAGCGCGCCGACGGACTTTTGTTTGCTGGCGCTTGGATCTCAAGGGATCCGGTCCAACGGCGCACCGAAGGCGAGCATGGCCTGCAACGCGATGTCGAATACGGGGTCGACATGCAACGGCGGCAATCTCGGGGCACCGATCGGCGCGGCACACAACACCAATAACGGCTGCGGGGTGACGCAGTATTCGAATGTGCCCGCGGTCTCCGATAGCTATGCCGCCCTCGCCAGCAAAATTCCACCCGATCCCTGCAGCTCTTATCCGCAGGAGCCAACCAAAAAGAAAGATCCGGCGTTACCGGCCAGCAACCGATGGTCCGGATCCCAGTCGCTCGGCGGTACATTCGTGGTCTGTGGTGACCTCCAACTCACTGGAAATGTCTCCATCGACGCCCCGGCGGGGGCGGTGCTGGTCATCGAGAACGGGCAATTGGACACCAACGGCTACGCGTTTACGACGACCAAGGGTACCGGACTCAC
Organism: Bradyrhizobium sp. NAS96.2; assembly: GCF_001908235.1. GTDB lineage: Bacteria > Pseudomonadota > Alphaproteobacteria > Rhizobiales > Xanthobacteraceae > Bradyrhizobium. The sequence goes on along the minus strand of NZ_LGHK01000149.1, from coordinate 7,313 downwards.
GGTGGTCTTCTCCGGCGATAATTCGGGTTCGTACACCCATGGTCCCACCGGGGGAGGCACGCTCGACATCGCCGCACCGGCATCCGGAACCTGGTCGGGCGTCGCCATCTATCAGGATCCGAAGCTGACCAGCGGCGTGGATATATCGGCAGCCGGCAATAGCCCTGCATGGGACATCACCGGCCTCGTCTATCTGCCGAATTCGAGCGTCACGTTGAGCGGCGCCGTGAACAAGGCCGGGTTCGGAAAATCTTGCTTTGCGATGGTCGTCAAGGACATCACCGTGAACGGGACAGGGATGATCCTGCCGAATGGCGAATGTATCCCCGCGGGATTGTCGATGCCCTCGACGACGATACCTGGCAGAGCGACGTTGGTCTTATGAAACCTGGGCTCCCGAGCTGGCTGAATTCGTCCCGCAAAGCTGCGTTGGGTTTCGCTCATCGGACGAAGGCAATCGCCGCCGACCAGCGCGGCGTCGCCGCGGTCGAATTCGGTCTTTTCGTGATCATCCTCGCGCTCGCGCTGGCGAACGTCACCGACGTATCGTTCTACATCTACCAGCGAATGCAGGTAGAGAACGCCACCCAGGCGGCCGGCCAAGCCGCCTGGAAGAGCTGCGATCCATCCCATCTGCCGGCAACGACGAATTGCCCCGGGCTATCAACGGCCATGCAGAATGCCCTGCAGAGCACGTCCCTGGGAACGCGCGTCTCAATGATCTCGGGGTCGCCGTCGGAAGGGTATTACTGCATCAATTCGTCGAACGCGCTGCAGTACGTCAGCGACGTCACGTCAAAGCCTGCTGATTGCTCTGCCGCCGGCATGCCAACCTTGCAGCCTGGTGATTACATCGTTGTGCAAACAACGTTTACCTACACACCATTATTTCCGGGCCTCAGTATCGCCAGCGGTCTCCCGACTCCCCTCACCGGAACCGCAATGATCAGATTAGGCTAACCGTGCGAAAGCTCTTGAAAACTTTGCGGCTCAATCAAGCAGGAACGACAGCGGTCGAATTCGCTCTTATTGCGCCCATTCTGATCGCACTCCTTGTCGGCACCATCACTCTATGCGTCGGCCTCTTTCTGATTGGCAGCCTCCACTTTGCCGTAGAAGACGGCGCCAGGTGTGCATCAGTCAAGACCACCGTCTGCTCGGATGCCGCGACAACGGTTGCCTACACCAAGAGCCGGTATTTCGGCCCAGATGTATCACCCACCTTCACCTATACCGCTGCTGCATGCGGCAATTCGGTCAGCGCGTCGGTCAACTATTCAATGAATGTGGGCTCCAGGACATTGGTGATTCCGCTCTCGGCGACGGCCTGCTTTCCCTGAGATTGAATCGTTCCGACGTCGCCGGTTAGTATCTAACAAGCGCATGCTCCCGCTTGGACGCGTTGCGTCCGTGCAAGGCCGGGCCTACTCGCCTGAGCGGCGCCGGATGATGGCCCGCCCCGGCCTAATCTAGAATTCTCCGAATCCCCCAACCCTGGCGCAGACAGGCTGGAGCTGGTGCGTGTGTTGGCGCGCCGTGCGTATCAAATGCGAAATGAGTGCCTGATCTGCCTGAGCATAGCCAGCGTCGCGTCAGTGTAGCGACCATGCGTGAGATACTGGTCTACTTGCGATGCTCCCAGCACCACCAATGCGGCTACCGCGAAGCCCTTGATCATAATGGGCCTCCCCTACGAAAGAGACCGCCAACCGGGCTGTCAGAGTTTCACGTTGTATCGAACCTTCGCTGTCGCTGATCGCGACCTACCTACAATAGCGAATGCTGGCCGAAAACGGTAACCAGAGCCTTAAGGCGAGCGTAGAGCAGAACGTGCTCTTCAACGTAGCTGTCTCATCGAACCTGATTGGCTAGCTTGCGCCAGTGGTAGCCACGCTTTTCGACGTCCTCCCGAATTCCTTCGCTCACCGATCGCACGGTGCGCTTCTTTTTGCGCCAGTTTCCGCCTAACTTCGAAGGGATGGGAAGCCCATGCCGGATCACCAGCAGATCGTTTTTCCCGCCCAAATATACGTCATACATGAGAGCGCCCTGTTGCAGGGAGCAGCATAGACCTGCATAGCAGCCTTATTGGTGGCGCGGGTGCAACAGCGACTTCAAAACAATTGGGCGCCAGCGAACCAGACTGGCCTCAAGGGATGGCCCAAGATTCACTTCTGCCGGAACGCGTGATTGAACGACATCACGAGCGGCCCCACGATATAATCAAACGCGGTTCGCTGAACCGTCGGGATCATCACCGTTGCCGGCATTCCCGGATAAAGGTGAATGTTGGGCATGCCAGCCAGTTCGGTCTGGTCGATCCGAACAAAGGCCGTGTAATACGGATTGTTGGTCTTGGGATCCGTCAAGCGGTCCGCCGAGACCAGAATGACGTCGCCATGAATGATCGGCACGATACGCTGCTTGTAGGCCGTTAGGTGGACTTCGGCGCGCGTATTCGGATGCACGTCGCTGATATCTTCGACCGCCACCTGCGCCTCGATTGTCAACGAATCCTCATCGGGCACGATGTCCAGGATTTTATCGCCGCGCTGGATCACCCCGCCGACGGAGAACACATTGAGTCCGACCACGCGTCCGGTATAGGGAGCGCGAATTTCCATCCGGCTCAGCACAGCCTTGGCATTCATCGCCTTTGGGATGACCTCCAGGAGCTTGGCTTGCGTGTCGCGCAAGTCCTTTGTGACGTCGGTCATCCGGTCATTGTCGAATTGGGCAATCTGCTGCTCCTGCTCCGCAATCGCCTGGCGTGCCTTCGCGATGTTGGCGGTTGCATCGGCAATCTGGCCTTCGAGGCCGTACGCCGTCCGCTCCAGCTGCAGGATGCGCGGACGGGCGATCAATCCCCGATCGACGAGCGGTGCAATGTCTTTGGCCTCCTTGCGCACTGAGGTGATCTGATCGGTGAACGATTTCACCTGCGCTTCCGAGCCAACGATCTGGGACCCTAGCTGATTGATCTTTTCGCGGACGACGCTTCTTTGCCCTTCGAGCGATGCCCGGCGGGTGTCAAACTGACTGAGCTGCCCGTTCCAGACGCTCTTGAAATAGGGATCGTCAGAGCGTGCCTTCAGATCCGGCGGCATGACAAGTTGGGAGCCGTGGTCAAGCTCGGTCAGCAGCCGGACTTCCGTAGCGCGTAGCACGGCATATTGCTGCGTCAGCACCTCATGCTCCGCGCGAGCCTGGGTCTCGTCGAGGACGATCAGCAAGTCGCCTGCGAGCACCCTGTCGCCTTCCCTGACGTGCAATGCCTTGACAATACCGCCATCGAGGTGCTGGAGGCTCTTGCGGTTGCCATCGACCTTCACGACCGCATTGGCAACCACCGCCCCATTGAGCGGCGCGGTGACCGCCCAGGTGCCGAGACCGAAAAAGAAAACCGCGATGATCAACCAGCCCGCCAAAGCAATGTTGCGAATGGAATCGCTTGGCGTTCCATTCTTGTTGGCGGGTTCTGTACGCTGTGGAACCGCGCCGGGACGGATCGACAGGTCTGCGAGATCAAGCAATGACATGACGTCTCCTAGCCCGTCGCCCCTCGAACGGCCGGTACCGGCACGGGACGTGTTAGACGCGACAGGACTTCATGGCGTGCACCAAACATCTCGACGACGCCCTCACGCAACACCAGGACTTTGTCGACCACTCCGATCGTTGCGGGTCGATGCGAAATGATGACTACCGTCGTTCCGCGCTTTTTTAGCTCCGTGATGCACTCTGCAAGCGCGGCGTCGCCTTCCGAATCGAGGTTCGAACTTGGCTCATCGAGCACAACGAGGCTCGGGTTGCCGTAAGCTGCGCGCGCAAGGGCGATACGCTGCCGAATGCCTCCGGACAGGACCGCGCCACCCTCCCCGACCTGGGTGTCATAACCGTCGGGCAGCCGCAGGATCATGTCATGCACACCAGCCATCTTGGCCGCCGAAATAATCTCCGCGTCCGCTTTCCGATCGAACCGGCAGATATTGGCCGCGATGCTGTCGGCAAACAGTTCGATATCTTGCGGAAGGTAGCCAAGATGCTGGCCGAGGGACGACCTGATCCAGGTCGAAACATCGGATCCGTCGAGGCGAACGGCCCCCGCCGACGGGGCCTGAACGCCAACGATATGGCGCGCCAGCGTGGATTTCCCAGCGCCCGAGGGGCCGATAATCCCAAGGACTTCACCCGCGGCAATCTGGAACGTAACTCCCCGCAGAATAGGCTTCGATGTGCCAGGCGCGGCAAAGGACAGCGCTTCGACAGAAAGGTGGCCTTCCGGTCGCGGCAGCATCAGTTCTGATTGACGCTGCGGATTCGCGGCCAACAGCTCCCGCACCCGCAAGAATGCGCCCCGGGCCGAGACGAGGCTGCGCCATGATCCGACGATCTGTTCGATCGGTTGCAACGCACGGCCAAGCAGGATGCTGGCGGCGAACATCGCACCGGCGGTGGTGAGCCGCTCGATCACAAGATAGGCGCCAACACCGAGAATCAAGGACTGCATCGAAAGCCGAAGGAACCGAATCATGCTCTGCATCGTCGCTGCGCGATCGCTCGCGGCGACCTGGCGCTCGATCATCAGGTCGCGGTCCCTGCTCCAGCGCTTCAGAAGGCCCGCGGTCATCCCCATTGCGCGCACCACTTCGGTGTTGCGCAGGCTCATCTCGGTGAAACCGTAATTTCGATTTGCCGCCTCGCCGGATTCGGAGAGCGGAGGTTTGACAATCCACTCATTGAGAAAGGCCATCAGCACCAGAATGATCGAGCATCCCAGCGCAAATGCCCCCAGGAGCGGGTGCAGAGCGAAAATCACCGCGATGTAGATCGGCGCCCATGGCAGATCGAAGATCGCGTGAATTCCGGATCCGGTGATGAATTGGCGGAACGTATCGAAATCGCGCAACAGCTGGCTGCGCGCACCGCCGATTTTTGCCGAATGGTCGATGATGGCCGTCATCACCCGTGGCGCGATCCTCCGATCGAGGCGGATGCTGGTGCGCGCCAGGACGCGTGCGCGCACCGCATCGAGGCCTGCGAGCGCCATGAACGCCAGCAACAGCGCAAGCGTCAGCATGAGCAGGGTGATCTCACTGGCGCTCGAGATCACGCGGTCATAGACCTGCAGCATGTACAGCGGACCGGCCAAATAGAGCAGATTAATGGCCAGGCTGAACACGGCCGCAGTGACGAAATAGCCGTGGCAGGCTTGCAGCGACTGCCGGAATTCGTCCGCTTTTTTACGGGGAATACTCACGCGGAAATTGGCCGGAGCCACCTTCTAAACATGATCGCTGGCTGCCCCTGGGCAGCAGTCGACAGATTCAAATAAATCAATCATCCAATCCCCCCATTTAGCATGGCCAACGGCCGCGTTGATAGCCGCCGCCGGCGCAAATCCCGCAGGAGGGTAAACTTACGGGGCGGCTTCCCTCCAGACAGCTCTGGCCCACGAGCGAACGCGTTCACGCCGTTCAGGCGATGTGGTGCGGATCATAGGTGATCAACGTGCCGTTCGTGGTGTCAGCCTTCTCGGCAAAGCCATTCGGATCGTATTGCCCGAGCAGGACGATATTGGCCGTATGAGCGCCATCCGTCACCGTCAGAGTGCCGCCAGTCCCCGCCTGGTTCTCGGTAAAGCTAACCGTGGTACCAGCACCAAAGCTGACGCCCTTGATGTCGATGTCGTCATTGCCATCGACGCCGCCTACCGTGCCGGAGAAGTGGAAAGCATCATCCAGGATCAGGTGGCCGGCGGCGGTCGTATCGAAGGTGACGCCTGCTGCCGAGGCTGCCTGGAACTCGATGGTGCCGGCCCCGCTGATCAGGGCGTTGCCATTGCCGGTGACCTCGCCCTCTGCGGTGACGGAGCCGCCATTGGCCCAGATCAGGCCGCTGTTGGCCACTGCACTGGCAAGCACCAGCCCACCCGTACCGGTTGCCTCCAAGGTGCCGGCATTGGCGATCACGTTGGCGCCGGTGTCGATCACCAGGGCGTGGGTCCCGGTGGCATCGATGATGCCCTCGTTGCTCAGCGTCAGGCTACCCTGCCCGATCTGGCCGGCACCCGAGATCACGTTGTCGACGTTATCGAGCGTGACGTTCGAGGCCGTGCCGGCGATGACGTTGTGGTCGTCGTCGGACAAGACCACCTGGCCACCGCCATTGAGCGTGATGCCGGTCTGGATCAGCTGGAGCAGCGTGTCGTCGCCTGAGGCCTGCAACTCGATCGTTCCCGTGTTGTGGATGATGCCCGACAGCGGCAGCATCGCGCCGTCCCCGATTGTCATCGCGCCTGGGTTCTCTGTCGTTGGCGTGACATCGAACTCGAAGTTCGCCGCGGTCAAGTCCGCCGCATGCACGCCGTCCAGGGTGATCGTCTGGCCGTCGGCCAGTGTGATCACTGCGTTGCCGTTGGCGTCATCGGCGGTGTGGGTCTGGACGTCCGCGAAGCTCTGCCAGCCGTAGCTGATCAGGTCGATCACGTCGGACGACACCTCGAAGCTGTGCACCACGTCGTTGCCGATCGGCTGGGAGAACACGAAGGTGTCGTGGCCGCTCGAGCCGGTTAGCGTGTCGTCGCCCGACCACGCAAAGATGGGGGAGCCGGGGGCGTAAGCTTCAATATTGTCTGGCGTCAGCAATTGGTGAGTAGCTCCGGCTCCATCGGTTTGCATGCTGTAAACGTCAAGCAGAACGGCTCCCACAAAACCGGCAGCCGGTGTAACAGTCAGAGCGGCGACATTCGCGTTCGCAACAGTCCAGCTTCCGTCAGCGTTGTGGATCCCTGAGTTAAAGGTCCAGTCAGTGGGTACATTTTGGATCGTTACAACCTGCCCAGATTGAGTGGATGAGACTAGGCCGAGATTAATATCGTACCCGGCAACCCCCGCTGGAGCTGTCACCGGGCCAATTGTTGCCCCCTGATTTCCAGCAGAATCGACCGCGTAAGCCTCAACCTTATCTCCGTTACCCAGTCCTCCAGGAACAGTGAAACTCCAATTGGTGGAAGAACTGCCGTCAACTGAGACGGAAGTTGTCCCCTTGTCAGTGTATGTTGAGCCACCGTTCGTACTCACAAGCACATGGACTGTGACTGTTCCGGCAAAATTGTCGCTCACCGAACCGGATGCCTTGTTGTTGTTGTGAGCTGCTTGCAGCCCTGACACGGAGGGTCCGGTCGTATCAATCGTAACCGCATAGCCAGATGAAGCCGCGCCAGTATTGCCGGCCGCGTCCGTCGCCTTGGCCGTGATCGTGTGCGCTCCCTGGGTCAGCGCCGATGTCGTGATGCTGAACGCCCCCGAGCC
>NZ_LGHK01000148.1 GCF_001908235.1 Bradyrhizobium sp. NAS96.2 | reverse complement strand
GGCGCGGGCGCCGCGGGTACGGCAGCCGCGGGGCTGTCCGGCGGGCTCTCGTGGCACTTGTTGGCTCGCCACGCCTGATCCGCCAGCCGCTGCTGGGAGTGGATCGAGATCAATTCGTTGCGATACACCATCTCGGAGACCACGGTACCGCCGACGCCGGTTTCCGCCTTGGCCATCAGCCTTTCCTGTTCCGTCGCGCGTGACGCGAGGCTCTTGCGCTCGGTCTCGAGCTGCTTGCAATCATACAGGTCGTATTTGGCGGGATCGGCGAAGGCCGACGGCACGCTGTCGCCGATCTGCGCGCAGCCGGAAACGCCGGCGGCCGAGCCGAGCAGCGCAACGAGAACTGCCGCGCGCAACAGATTCGGGCGGCCTGGGAGACGAGCAGACATTCGGCTTTCTTAATCGGACAGTGTTGAGATTGCCTAAAGCAGCCGCCGGTGTCCGGATTGAGGCTCAATCGCGGCGGCGCGCTGCTTATCCCAATGCTCGGCCGCCGAGGCAAATGGAATTGCAGGCACAGCATAAGCCTTTGAAAGCGCACCTGTTAGCAGCGGATAATGACAATTCCACTCCGCGACCAAACGCGCTAGAAATCGGCGCGCCTGGCGTAATGCGGACGTGGCGGAACTGGTAGACGCAAGGGACTTAAAATCCCTCGACGGCAACGTCATGTGGGTTCGAGTCCCACCGCCCGCACCAACCATCTGACCTGTCGCCTGCCGGCAGGCCGATGATCGTTGCGGGGATGCGCCGTGCGTCGTGCGCGGCGCTACCGCTTCGATTTCCTGGCCTTCGCTTTTTTGGCCTTGGCCTTCGTTGCCTTTGCCGGCTTCTTGGCCTTGGCCTTCTTCGCAGATTTCTTGGCCGACTTCTTGACTGACGCCTTGGCGGTTCGCTTGGCGGCGGCGACTTTCTTGGGGGCCTTCTTGACGGCCTTCTTCTTTGCAGTCCCGCCAGCTGAGCTGACCTGTTGCGCCGCGCCCCCGCCGCCGCCTGCGCGTGTCGGACGTGGCGGCACCGGCTCCTCCATCCAGAAGTCCAGCTCCTGCTCCTTGCCGCCGCCGGGCTTCCAGCCGTCGAGCGAATAGATCTGATCCGCATTGCCGCCGCTGCCGAGATAGCCGCGCCAGGAATAGTGGTCGTAGACGCCGTTGATGTGCAGCGCATAGGCCTGCGCGAGCTTCTTGTTGCCGCGGATGATCACGAGATTCTCGTCGTTCTTCTCCGAGGCGGCGACGGAGAAATTGTGCGATCCGGTGATGACGGCACAATTGTCCGAGAACGGATCGATCACGATGGTCTTGGAGTGCACGATCGCGATCATCCCCGCGTTGCGGATCTGCGAGACGCTGAACTCGACATCGGCCCATGACGGCTCGTTCGTGGCGTTGACGCCATGCGGCAACTGGACGTCGTCATGGAAGGATTGCGCCGGTGCGCCTGATTTCACGACCTGACCGCCGACCGAAACGATGTTGCCGTTCTTGCTGGCCATCATCGTCGACACCACGCCGCGGACGTACACGTCGTTCTGCTGTGCGCGGTCGAGCAGCGCGCTCAGCAGCGGCGATTGCCCCGGCATGAACATCAGGAAGAGCGCGCCGTCCTTGGCGTTCTTGATCAGGTCCAGCACCGGCTTGAACTCCGCCTCGCCATTGCTCGCCGCGAAATAGACCGAGATGTCGCTGTCGCTGGTCGGAGTGGAATTCGACGCCTTCAGGGCGGCCGGCATGGCGTTGCCGGCGGCGACCAGCTTGCCCCACTGGTCGAGGAAGCGCTTGGCGATCGCCGCATTCTCGATGATCAGCACATTGTTGAGCTGCGTGCACAGCCCGGTGGTGGTCCAGTTCGTGCTGCCGGTCAGCACGCGGATGGCGTTGCCATGCGCGTCGCTCTCGACCACGAACTTGTTGTGGACGCTGGGCGACGACCTGCCCGCATTCGACAGATCGCGATGCTTGACCGTCAAGCCGGCGCCACTGAGTTCGCCCGCGATGTTCGGTTTGGTCGCGCTGCCGTTGCCGAGCAGGACGTTGCCGCGGCTGCCGAACGGCTTCAGCGCGCCGACCAGCTCCTCGTCATTCATCTCGTAGATGGCGGCATGCACCTGGCTGCCGCGCAGGTCGGCATCGTGCAGAAAGGCCAGGATCTCGTGCAGGGCGTCGCCGGAAAGGTAGCGCCGCGCCTGGTTGGCCGGATCGGAAAGCCCCTTGACGAAATTGCGCAGCGCGTCGTCGGACGTATCGCCATGCACGAAGCGGCTGACGATCTGGGACATCAGGGTGCCCCGGTTGAAATAGGCCGACAGGCCGCCGCCCGCATCGCCCGAAGCGACCACCGGCGCTGTCCATGCCGTCACCGAGGCAGGATCCGGCGTGAAGGTCCCGTTCGCGCCGTTCTTCATCGCGGTGACGCGGTACGAGACGTTGTCGGTGTCGACGACGCTGTGATCGGTCCAGATGCAGCGCCGGAACGGCGATTGGGTCGAGGAGATGCCGGCGTCCGCCACCGGCTTCTCGCCGGGCTTCGGCGGGATGCGGTTGGACAGCACGGTGGTCTGCTGCGTGATGTTGTTGCGCCGCTCGAGCTGGAACCCGACCCAGTCGTTCGGCCAGGTGTCCGGCTGCCAGGCGATCAGGACATCATCGGCATTCGCATAGGCCTTGACATTGATGGTCATGATAATCTCCCCGAGGCTCGGTGAATCCACAGGTGCGAAACAATGCACGCCGTCCGCGCACCGCTGGAGCGTGCGTCTTCGGACGGCGCCGATCCGGCCGTAGGACGATACCTCGGTAACCCAAGGTAGATTGTGAAATAGACGACAACTTGCCGCGCAAATCGGCGCGGCGCGACCGGCATCAAGCCTTATGCGTGCCCATTGGCATGCCAGGGCGCTCACGGCCTGCTCGCATCACCTCATCGTGTCTTCCGGCTGTGGCGCGGTTCACACGCCGCGATCGCCGACTGTGGTATTGCCGAGGCGTTGGAAAATTCCGGCCGCAGATTTTGCGGCGCTCGCATTCCGAGTTCAATTTCTTTGGAGCTAGGCGATGACGATTGCGGATCGCAATCGGATTGCCGGTCGCAATCAGATTGTTGGCAACACTGCGCCCGATCCTGGCGCTTCCATCCTCGAGCACGGCGACGACGCGGCCCATTGCAACAACGGGCTCAATGCGCAGAGATTCCTCGACGCCCCGCCTGACGAGCGCGCGATCTACCAACGATGGATCCGCGGCGCGATCGTGTCGTGCGTCGTGCTGGCACTTGCCGCCGGCGCGGCGGTCTGGATCAACGGCGGCAGCGCCGGACAGACGCAGCTCACGAGCCTGTCGAGCGCGGGCAGCGCGAAGTCAGGCCACACGCCTTAGCGGCCGCCGGTTCGGTCCGATCAGTGCTCGATGTCGTCATGCCCCAAGCGGCGCATGACCCGCCGCGACAGCCACACCTGACGCGCAGCGGCGAAACGAAAATGGCCGGGGAGCCCCGGCCATTCCGTTCTGCATCAAGCCGCGCCTACTCCGACTTGTCGACATTCCAGAAGATCGGGGTCGCGGGACCGTCGAGCACACCCGACAGCGACTTGCGCCAGCCGCTCGGGACCTGGAACTGGCCGAGCGGAATGTAGATGACCTGATCATAGGCCTCGGTCTGGATCTCGGTGGCGAGCTTCTTCTTTTCATCGGCCGAGCCAGCACGCGCAAACTTGTCACGCAGCTCCTCGATCTTCGGGTCCTCGGCCCAGCCGAACCAGCCGCCATTCTTGCCGCGTCCAGTGATCGACGCGTTGACGATGGGATCGGAGACGTCGGCCGCAACCCAGTTGGTGAAGAACATGTTCCAGCCGCCTTCCTTCGGCGACTTCTGGCTGGCGCGGCGGGTCACCACGGTCTGCCAGTCGGTGGCCTGCAAGTCGACCTTGAAACCGGCATCGCGCAGCTGCTGCGCCGCGACGACCGGTTGCGCCTTGAGCGTAGTGACGTCGCCGGGAGCCATGATCACGACTGGTGTGCCGTCATAGCCGGACGCGGCGAGTGCCTTCTTGGCCTCCGCCATGCCGTTGCCCTTCACCAAGGTCTCGGCGCCGACCTCGGTCTCCAGCGGTGTGCCGCAGACAAAGAAGGCACCGCAGATCGTCTGGTACTTGGCGTTGCCGACCAGCGCATCGAGCACGTCCTTCTGGTTGATCGCCAGGAACGCGGCGCGGCGCACCTTCGGATTGTCGAACGGCGGATAGAGGAAGTTCATGCGTCCGAGGGTTTGGAAGCCGAACTTGTTCAGCACCTCGATCTTGAGATCCGAATTGGCCTCCAGCACCGGCAACATGTCGTATGGAAGCTGCTCCATGAAGTCGATGTCGCCGGACTGCAGCGCATTCACCGCGGTCTGCGCATCAGCCATCGTGATCCACTCGACGCGGTCGACCTTGACGACCTTGCCGCCTGCGGTCCAGCTCGCCGGCTCCTTGCGCGGCACGTAGTCCTTGTTCTTCTCGTAGACCGCCTTCACGCCCGGCTGGAATTCCGCCTGCACGAATTTGAACGGCCCGGAGCCGATCTGTTCCGGGATCGGCTTGTCCGGCGGCGTCTCGGCAAGACGCTTCGGCATCATGAACGGCACGCGCGACGACGGCTTGCCGATCGATTCCAGCACGAGGCCGTAGGGCTCCTTCAGCTTCAGCGTGATGGTCTTGGCGTCGGTCGCCTCCAGGCTCGCGACGAAGTCCATCAGCTTCTGGCCCATGCCGTCGACCTTGCCCCAGCGCTGCAGCGAGGCAACGCAGTCTTCCGCGGTGACCGGCGTGCCGTCATGCCACTTCAAGCCGTCGCGCAGCGTGAAGGTGTAGGTCAGCTTGTCGTCCGACACCTTCCAGTCGGCCATCTGCGGCTGGATCTTGAAGTTGGCATCCGTCGCCAGCAGCGTGTCATAGATCATGTAGCCATGATCGCGGGTGATGTAGGCGGTGGTCAGGATAGGATCGATGACGCGCAGATCCGAGTGCATCACCGCGGTGATGGTCTTGCCCGCGGCCATGGCCTGCGGCGCAAAGGACAATTCCTGCGGCGCGAATGACAGCGCGATCGCCGCCAACGCCGCCGCGAGCGTGCGGCGCTTCCAACGCGAGATAGGGTACATGCAATCTCTCCTGACGTGTAACTGGTCAAAGCCGGCTTATTCGTTATGCATGCGGTTCGTTATTTAGGCGAACTAACATGCTGTATGGCTTGTGAAATCGAGACTTGCACCAAGCGCAAAGCGCGTCAATCGGTTTCGGGCGGGATCGGACGTACACAAACGAATGAGGCCGCACGCGCGATTTTGGCTTTACAAAATCGTCGACTGAGATTTTCGTGAGCACCGCGCGATGCCGGCGCCGTCAGAACAACAAGAGAGAAAAACGATGAACCCAGCCAATCTCCCCTTTGATTCCGAAGCGATGCTGCAGGGCCTGCGCAGCTGGGTGGAATGCGAAAGCCCGACCTGGGATGCGCGCGCGGTCGAGCGCATGCTCGATCTCGCCGCGCGCGAGATGGCGATCATGGGTGCGACGATCGAACGCATCGCGGGACGCCAGGGCTTTGCCGGCTGCGTCCGCGCCCGTTTTCCTCATCCGAAACAAGGCCAACCCGGCATCCTGATCGCCGGCCACCTCGACACCGTGCACCCGGTCGGCACCATCGAGAAGCTGCAATGGCGGCGCGACGGCAACAAGTGCTTCGGGCCCGGCATCTTCGACATGAAGGGCGGCAACTACCTGTCGATCGAGGCGATCCGGCAATTGGCCCGCGCCGCCTTCACGACGCCGCTGCCGATCACCGTGCTGTTCACGCCCGATGAAGAGGTCGGCACGCCGTCGACGCGCGACATCATCGAGGCGGAAGCCGCGCGCAACAAATACGTGCTGGTGCCGGAGCCCGGCCGGCCGAACAACGGCGTCGTCACCGGCCGCTACGCGATCGCGCGCTTCAACCTGGAAGCAACCGGCAAGCCGAGCCATGCCGGCGCGACGCTGTCGTCCGGCCGCTCCGCGATCCGGGAAATGGCCCGGCAGATCATTGCCATCGACGGCATGACCACCGAGGACTGCACCTTCTCGGTCGGCATCGTGCATGGCGGCCAATGGGTCAATTGCGTCGCAACGACCTGCACCGGCGAAGCGCTCAGCATGGCCAAGCGCCAGGCCGATCTCGATCGCGGCGTCGAGCGCATGCTGGCGCTGTCCGGAACCGCCAACGACGTCAGCTTCAAGGTGACGCGCGGCGTCACCCGCCCGGTATGGGAGCCGGATGCCGGCACCATGGCGCTGTATGAAAAGGCAAAAGGCCTCGCAGCGGCGATGGGCCTCGATCTGCCGCACGGCAGCGCCGGCGGCGGATCGGACGGCAACTTCACCGGCGCGATGGGGATCCCTACCCTCGACGGCCTCGGCGTTCGCGGCGCGGATGCGCATACGCTCAACGAACACATTGAAGTCGACAGCCTCGCCGAGCGCGGCCGCCTGATGGCGGCACTGCTGGCGACACTCGACTGACGTCGATTGCACTGCACAACACGTTGGCACTGCCGGATCGAAATTTAGCCTTGTCCATTTTTGAGGCTTCGCCTACGGTCCGGCCGTCCAACGCGACGACGCGGGAGAGATCGAAGCAACAACATTCGTGTTGTTGCCTCGGCGCCGACGGAGCAACCGCCCCGGAAACTCTCAGGCAAAAGGACTGTATCGTCAGGACGATCTGGAGAGAGACGGACACGACCACTCATCGAGGGCCGTGACGTCCACCGAAGGGGATAGTTCGCTTCCGGGCGCAGGCCCGGTGCGGATCAAGCTCTCAGGTACCGTGACAGATGGGGCGTCGAAACGACCGGTTTCACCGGTGGTTCGGCGACTCTAACAACACGGGAGCCTGAAGACCATCATGCCACACATTGCGATCATTGGCGCCGGCATCACCGGCGTGACGACGGCCTATGCCCTGCTCGAACGCGGCTACCGCGTGACTGTCCTCGACAGGCATCGCTACGCCGCGATGGAAACCTCGTTCGCCAACGGCGGACAGCTTTCCGCCAGCAATGCGGAGGTGTGGAACAGCGCCGCGACCATTCTCAAGGGGCTGCGCTGGATGCTCAGAAGCGACGCGCCGCTTCTGATGAACCCGAAGCCGAGCTGGCACAAATATTCCTGGATCGGCGAATTCGTCGGCGGCATCGCCCGCTATCGCGCCAACACCATCGAGACCACAAAACTCGCAATCGAAGCGCGCAAGCATCTGTTCTCGATCGCGCAGCGCGAGAACATCGCCTTCGATCTCGAGCGCCGCGGCATCCTGCACGTCTATCACGACAAGGCCGGCTTCGAGGCCGGCCTGCGCGTCAACACGCTGCTGCAACAAGGCGGGCTCGACCGCCGGCCGGTGACGGCGGACGAAATCCACAGCATCGAACCCGCGCTGCAGACGGCCTGCTACGGCGGCTTCTTCACGCCGTCGGACGCGACCGGCGATATCCACAAGTTCACGCGCGGCCTCGCCGAGGCCTGCATCCGTCGCGGCGCGGCTTTCATCCATGAAGCCGACGTCGACACGATCGCGCGTAGCGACGGCGGCTTCCGCATCGGCTGGAACGACGTCGCTTCGCATGACGCCGGCCTCGCGCCACGGCACGAGTTGCAGGCCGACGGCATCGTCATCTGCGCCGGCGTCGCGAGCCGCCACTTCGCAGGCCTGCTCAACGATCGCGTCAACGTCTATCCGGTGAAGGGCTATTCGATCACGGTGCAGCTCGATGCGCCGCAAAGCCGGGAGGCCGCGCCGACCGTCAGCCTGCTCGATGAAGCCGCGAAGATCGTGACCAGCCGGCTCGGCGCCGACCGCTTCCGCGTCGCCGGCACCGCCGAGTTCAACGGCTTCAATCGCGATATCAGGGCCGACCGCATCCAGCCGCTGGTGGATTGGGTGCGGCATCATTTCCCCGGCATCGATACGTCGAAAGTCCTGCCGTGGGCGGGTCTGCGCCCGATGATGCCGAACATGATGCCGGTGGTTCGCGCCGGGCGGATTCCAGGCGTGTTCTACAACACCGGGCACGGTCATCTCGGCTGGACGCTGTCGGCGGCCACGGCGCAAATGATTGCCCAGGCAATCGATGACTGGCGCGACCTCGAGACGCCGCCGATGGCGCCGGCGCTTGGTGCCGGGCTCGACGATGTATCCGCTCATTCTCGCAAAGCCGAAATCAATCCACCTTCCGGTGGACTGCTTCGAACGTCATCGGAGGAATGATCGCGCCAACAGGACCGACTAGCTGCACCGCAAAAACCGCAGCACCGATGGCATGGGACTTGCTGAAGTTCTCCAGTGTGTCCGCTACCATCTGTGCTACGGTCTGGTGTGCAACGGTCCCGCTGGGGACTTCATCGACCACAACCCAACGGATCCAATTTGCTCGGATATCTGCTTCGCCGCATCCTCGCCGCCATTCCCGTGATGGGCGTGGTGGCTCTGTTCGTGTTCCTGTTGCTGCGGCTGACGCCGGGCGACCCGGCCGCCATTCTCGCCGGTGACAATGCGACGCCCGAACAGCTCGATCGCATCCGCACCTCGCTCGGTCTCAACGAGCCGATCTACATCCAGTTCTACACCTGGGTCGCCAAGCTGCTGCACGGCGACCTCGGCGTCTCCCTGATCTCGAACAAGCCGATCCTCGAGATGATCGGCCCGCGCCTCGAGCCGTCGATCTCGGTCGCGCTGGCCACCATCATCCTCTCGATCCTGGTCGCGGTGCCGCTCGGCGTGATCGCGGCGTGGAAGCACGGCACCTGGATCGACCGCTTCGTGATGGGGCTGTCCGTGCTCGGCTTCTCGGTGCCGGTGTTCGTGATCGGCTATGTGCTGATCCAGGTGTTCGCGATCGACCTGCGCTGGGTGCCGGTGCAGGGCTTCAAGAGCATCTCGGCCGGCTTCGGTCCGTTCTTCGAGCGCCTCATCCTGCCGACCTGCACCCTCTCCTTCATCTATGTCGCGCTGATCGCGCGCATGACGCGGGCCTCGATGCTCGATGTGCTGGGTGAGGACTACGTGCGCACCGCGCGCGCCAAAGGCATCGGCGAGGCCGGCGTGCTGCTGCGCCATGCGCTGCGGAACGCCGCGGTGCCGGTCATCACCGTGATCGGCTCCGGCTTCGCGCTGTTGATCTCCGGCGTCGTCGTCACCGAGAGCGTGTTCAACCTGCCCGGCATCGGCCGCCTCACCGTCGATGCGGTGCTGGCGCGCGACTATCCGGTGATCCAGGCCATGATCCTTTTGACGTCGGGTATCTATGTCGCGGTCAATCTGTTGATCGACCTCGCCTACACCCTGCTCGATCCTCGTATCCGGTACTGAGCAATGGCGATCGAAACCCTTCCCGAATCCACTATCCCCGTCACCCGGCCGTTCCGCGTCAAGTTCGGCTTCCTCACCTCGACGCCGATCATCGCGGTTGCGACGATCTGCCTCGTCCTCATCATCCTGATGGCGATCTTCGCGCCGCTCCTTGCGCCCCATGATCCACTCTTGCTGACGCCGGCGCAGCGGCTGAAGCCGTCGAGCGCGCAATATTTGCTCGGCACCGACGCCTATGGACGCGACCTGCTGTCGCGCATCATCTACGGCGCGCGGATCTCGCTGGTGATCGGGCTCGGCGCCGCCGTCTGCTCGATCGGCGTCGGGCTCCTGATCGGCATCGTCGCCGGCTTCTTCCGCTGGGTCGATGCGGTGATGATGCGCGTGATGGACGGCCTGATGGCGATCCCCGCCATCCTGCTCGCGATCGCCGTGGTGTCGCTGTCGGGCGCCAGCATCTGGACCGTGATGGTCGCGATCACCATCCCCGAGATCCCGCGCGTGGCGCGGCTGGTGCGCTCGGTGGTGCTGACCGCACGCGAGGAGCCTTATGTCGAGGCCGCGATCTCGCTCGGCTCGAGCCTGCCCAAAATCATGTGGCGGCATTTGATGCCGAACACGATCGCGCCGCTGATCGTGCAAGGCACCTATGTTTGCGCATCCGCGATCCTGACCGAGGCGATCCTGTCGTTCCTCGGCGCCGGCATCTCGCCGGAGACGCCGACCTGGGGCAACATCATGGCCGAGGGCCGCGCCTATTTCCAGGTCAAGCCGTCGCTGATCTTCTGGCCGGGCCTGCTGCTCTCGATCGCCATTCTCAGCATCAATCTGATCGGCGACGCCGCCCGCGACGCGCTCGATCCCCGCATGAAGCAGCGTGAGGGCAAGTGACCACAACGAACTCTTCCAACGTCGTCCTCGACATCAACAACCTCGTCGTCGGCCTCGGCCGCAAGGCGGATGCGCATCGCATCATCGACGACCTGTCGCTGCAAGTGCACGAAGGCGAGACGCTGTGCCTGGTCGGCGAAAGCGGCTCGGGCAAGTCGGTGACCTCCCTGACCACGATGGGCCTGCTGCAGAAGGGCACGCTGGTGCCGTCGGGCGGCAGCATCAAACTGGTCGGCGAGGAACTGCTCACCGCCAGCGACCGGCGGCTGCGGCAATTGCGCGCGACGCGGATGGCGATGATCTTCCAGGAGCCGATGACCGCGCTCAATCCGGTGGTGCCGGTCGGCGGCCAGATCGACGAGGTGCTGCGCGCCCATACAGATCTCGACTCCCGCGCGCGGCGCCGGAAGATCCTGGCGATGATGGAGCATGTGCGACTGCCGGACGTGGAGCGCATCTTCTCCTCCTACCCTCACCGCCTCTCCGGCGGACAGCGCCAGCGCATCATGATCGCGATGGCACTGGTGCTGGAACCGAAGCTCCTGATCGCGGACGAGCCGACCACGGCGCTCGACGTCACCACCCAGAAGCAGATCCTGACGCTGATCCGCGACCTGCAACGCGATCACGGCACGGCTGTTCTGTTCATCACCCACGATATGGGCGTGGTGGCCGAGATCGCCGACCGCGTCGCGGTGATGCGGCACGGCCGTCTGGTCGAAGCCGGTCCGCTGCAGGACGTGCTGCGCACGCCGAAGATGGAATACACCCGCAACCTGTTGTCCGCCGTGCCGAGCCTCGTGCCGCGCGCGCCACGCCCGGATACGACCGAGCCGGTGGTGCTCGAGGCCAACGAGCTCAGCAAGATCTATCGGGAACGATCGCTGTACGGCAAAGCCCGCGAGGTCGCTGCCGCCAGCAACGTCACCCTCACCTTGCGCAAGGGCCGCACGCTCGGCATCGTCGGCGAAAGCGGCTCCGGCAAATCGACGGTGGCGCGCTGCATCGTCCGCCTGATCGATCCGACCTCGGGCGGGGTGCGGCTCGCCGGCCGCGAGATCTCCGACCTGTCGCGCCGGCTGTTGCAGCCGCATCGCCAGAAGATCCAGATCATCTTCCAGGACCCCTATCGCTCGCTCAATCCGCGCGTCACCGTCGGCGAGAGCATCGCGGAGGGTCCGATCAATTACGGCATGCCGCGCAAGGACGCGCTGGCGCGGGCCCGCGAGCTGCTCGAGCTCGTCCATTTGCCGCCCGATGCGATCTCGCGCTATCCGCACCAGTTCTCCGGCGGCCAGCGCCAGCGCATCGCGATCGCGCGCGCGCTGGCGCTCGATCCCGACGTGCTGGTGGCGGATGAAGCGGTATCCGCGCTCGACGTCTCGGTGCAGGCGCAGGTTCTGGATCTGCTCGACGAAATCCAGCGCCGGCTCGGCATCGCGCTGTTGTTCATCACGCATGATTTGCGCGTCGCCGCACAAATCTGCGACGACGTCGCTGTGATGCAGCGTGGACGGGTCGTGGAACAGGGACCGGCCGCCGAGGTGCTGACCAATCCGCAACAGGCCTATACCCGTGCGCTGCTCGAGGCTGCGCCGGGGCGCGGCTGGGACTTCGCCAACTTCCGCCCGGTTTCGGAAGGCATTGTGGCAACGGCTTAGGTCTTTAGCCTTAGCCTGAACTGTGGGCCTTTCAATACGCCCATAGGGCATGCAATTCCGGCAGTGCTCGCCGACTTGCGCTTGGCGCGACGACACGCTTAACGTCGCGCGCCAGAGCGCGATCCGGAAGAGGCGAACCGGCTTTCGAACGATCATGCTCAAGCTCAGATGACGGATGATGCGATTGCTTCCAAATCGCTTCATCATCGAAGAAACCTGTCGAGACCTTGATGACCCGCATTGCCGTTGGCGGCTTCCTGCACGAGACCAACACCTTCGCGCCGACGAAGGCAACCTATGACGACTTCGTGCACGGCGGCGGCTGGCCGTCGATGACGCATGGCGCCGACGTGCTCAAGGTCATGCGCAAGATCAATGTCGGCCTCGCCGGCTTCGTCGAGGCCGCGGAAGCCAATGGCTGGGAGCTGGTGCCGACGATCTTCGCCGCGGCGAGCCCGTCGGCGCATGTCAGCAAGGATGCATTCGAGCGGATCGTCACGGAAATGGTCGACGGCATTGTCGCGGCCGGGCCGATCGACGCCGTCTATCTCGACCTGCACGGCGCCATGGTCACCGAGCATCATGATGACGGTGAAGGCGAAACCCTCGCCCGCGTGCGCAAGGCTATCGGCCCGGACCTGCCGCTGGTGGTGAGCCTCGATCTGCACGCCAACGTCTCGCCCAAGATGATCGAACATGCCGATGCGCTGATCGCCTACCGCACCTACCCGCATGTCGACATGGCCGACACCGGCCGGGCCTGCGCGCAGCATCTGGCGCTGCTGCTCAAGTCCGGGCAGCGGTTCGCAAAGGCATTCCGGCAATTGCCATTCCTGATCCCGATCAGCTGGCAATGCACCAACGACCAGCCCACCAAGGACATCTATCAAAAGCTCGCGGCGCTGGAGAGCGACGCGGTGCCGACACTGTCGTTTGCGCCGGGCTTCCCGGCGGCCGATTTCAGGGATTGCGGACCGAGCGTGTTCGCCTATGGCCGGACGCAGGCCGATGCCGATGCGGCCGCCGACAAGGTCGTGGCCCTGGTCGAGAGCCATGAGGACGATTTCGACGGCCGGATCTATTCGCCCGATGAAGGCGTGCAGCTGGCGATGGAACTGGCGAAGTCGGCGAGCAAGCCGATCATCATCGCCGACACCCAGGACAATCCCGGCGCCGGCGGCGATTCCGACACGACCGGCATGCTGCGCGCGCTGGTGCGCAACCGAGCGAGCGCCGCAACGGGCGTGATCTACGACCCGCAATCGGCGAAGACCGCGCATGCGGCGGGGGTCGGGGCATCAGTCACGCTCGAGCTCGGCGGCAAGTCCGGCATTCCCGGCGACGCGCCCTACCGGGAGACTTTCGTCGTCGAGAAACTGTCGGACGGCAAGTTCGTGGCGCCCGGCCCCTATTTCGGCGGCCGCGACATGGATATCGGCCCTTCGGCCTGCCTGCGGGTCGGCGACGTCCGCGTCGTCGTCGGCTCCTACAAGGCCCAGCTTGCCGACCAGTCGATGTACCGCTATGTCGGCATCGAGCCGACCGCGCAGAAGATCCTGGTCAACAAGAGCTCGGTGCATTTCCGCGCCGATTTCGAACCGATCGCCGAGAAACTACTGATCTGCGCCGCGCCCGGCGCAATGCCGGCCGACACCGCCACGCTGCCGTGGAAACATTTGCGGCCGGGCATTCGTATCAAGCCTAACGGCCCCACTTTCACACCCACCTCCCCATCACGCACAAACGGATAGAGAGCCATGCCGACCATTGAGCGCATCGACAGTTTTGCCGACGAACTCACCGCCATCAGACGGGATCTGCATGCGCATCCCGAGATCGGCTTCGAGGAGGTCCGCACCTCAGGCATCGTCGCCGAGAAGCTGACGAGCTGGGGCATCGAGGTGCATCGCGGCCTCGGCGGCACCGGCGTGGTCGGCGTGCTCAAGGGCAAGGGCAACGGCACCAGGAAGATCGGCCTGCGCGCCGACATGGACGCGCTGCCGATGGAGGAGAACACCAATCTGAAGTGGCGTTCGATCATCCCCGGCCGCTTCCACGGCTGCGGCCATGACGGCCACACCACGATGCTGCTCGGCTCGGCGCGCTATCTTGCCGAGACCCGCAATTTCGACGGCACCGTGCATTTCATCTTCCAGCCCGCCGAGGAAGGCCTCGGCGGCGCCCGCGCCATGATCAAGGACGGCCTGTTCAAGCAGTTCCCCTGCGACGAGGTCTACGGCCTGCACAACGCGCCCGACCTCAACCATGGCGAGATCGCGATCCTGCCGGGCCCGGCGATGGCCGCGGCCGACTTCTTCGACATCAGGATCCAGGGCTATGGCGCCCATGGCGCGATGCCGGAACGTTCCAAGGACGCGGTGGTGATCGCAATGACGCTCGGACAGGCGCTGCAGTCGATCGTCAGCCGCAACGTCGATCCGCTGGAGGCAGCGGTGCTGTCGATCACCCAGATCCATTCCGGTTCGGCCTACAACGTCATTCCCGGGGATGCCTGGATGTGCGGCACGGTGCGCTGCTTCTCCGAGGAAATCCGCGGGCTGATCCGCAAGCGCATGCGCGAGATTTGCGCCGGCTTCGCCGCCGCGTATGACGCCGAAATCTCGGTTGAGATCCGCGACGGCTTCAGCGTGCTGGTCAATCAGGAAGAGCAGTCCCGCGTGGTCGAGGAAGTCGCGCGCACCGTGGTCGATCCGGCCAAGGTAATCACCCGCTCGACGCCCAAGATGGGCAGCGAGGATTTCGCAGACATGATGCAGGCCGTTCCCGGTGCGTATTTCTGGGTCGGTCATGACGGTTCAGTGCCCGTGCACAATCCCGGTTACGTTCTCGACGACAAGATCCTGCCGATCGGCGCCAGCATGTTCGCTCGCATCATCGAGAAACGCATGCCGGCAGGTGCGCATGCATAAGCCGAAAGGGGACGCCATCACGTCGCTGCACGATCTCTCGGCCGTCGATTTGCTCGCCGGCTATCGTGCCAAGCAGTTCTCGCCGTCCGAAGTGCTCGAGGAAATCATCTCCCAGGTCGCGACCTGGGAGCCGCATATCAAGGCGCTGTACCTGTACGACCCCGAAGGGGCGCGCAAGGTCGCCAAGGCCTCGACCGAGCGCTGGCAGCAGGCCGAGCCGGCCGGCACGCTCGACGGCGTGCCCGTCACCATCAAGGACAACGTCGCGACCAAGGGACAGCCGGTGCCGCTGGGCACGATGAGCGTCAAGCTCGCGCCGGCGGAAAAGGATGCGCCGCCTGCCGCGCGGCTGCGCGAAGCCGGCTGCGTGATCTTCTCCAAGACCACGATGCCGGATTACGGCATGCTGTCGTCGGGGCTATCATCGTTCCATCCCCTCACCCGCAATCCCTGGGATGTCAGCAAGAACCCCGGCGGCTCGAGCTCCGGCGCGGGCGCGGCCGGTGCTGCCGGCTACGGCCCGCTGCATCTCGGCACCGATATCGGCGGCTCGGTGCGGCTGCCGGCCTCCTGGTGCGGCCTCGTCGCGCTGAAGCCGAGCCTCGGCCGCGTGCCGATCGACCCGCCTTATGTCGGCCGCGTCGCGGGACCGATGACCCGCACCGTCGACGACGCCGCGCTGATGATGAGCGTGCTGTCGCGCCCCGATCGCCGCGACGGCATGAGCCTGCCGGCGCTCGAGGTGAACTGGAAGGCGCTGGAGAAGTCGCCGCGCAAGTTGCGCATCGGGCTGATGCTCGATGCCGGATCCGGCCAGAAGGTCGAGAAGGACGTTCGCGAAATCGTCGTCAAGGCAGCGAAGGCATTCGAGTCCGCCGGCGCTGTGATCACCGAGATCGACGGCATCCTCACGCCTGACATGCTCGAAGGGCTCGACAATTTCTGGCGTGCGCGAACCTGGGACGAGCTGTCGAAATTGTCTGCGGCCGATCGCGGCAAGACGCTGCCCTACATCCTCGACTGGGCCGAGGCCGGCGCAAAACTCTCCGGTGTCGACGTGGTGCGCGGCTTCAACCAGACGATGGCGATCCGCGCCGCCGCCGCAAAGCTGTTCTGCGAGGTCGACTACGTGATCTCGCCGGTGTCGCCGGTCGTGAACTTCCCCGCGGAGTTCGCAGCACCGCTCAACGACCCGGCGAAGCCGTTCGAGCACATCTGCTTTACCGTGCCGTGGAATATGTCGGAGAACCCGGCGCTGTCGATCAACGGCGGCTACGACAAGAAGGGTTTTCCGATCGGCGTCCAGATCATCGGCCGCCGCTTCGACGACATCGGCGTGCTCGGCATGGGCAAGGCGTTCGAAGGCCTGCGCGGCCCGCAAAAGCCGTGGCCCACGCCGCCGAAGAAGTAGCGCCTCAGCGCAAGTGGGGATGCGCGGGGCTCAGCCTGCGCATCCGACTTCTTCACAAGGGATGATTACCGGGTTAACTGAATGGAGACGCGCGCCAGCGCCGTTCATTCAAGAAAACCGAGAGGAAATCATCCCCATGGCGTATGAGACGATCAAGTACGAGGTCGCCGAGCAGATCCTGACCATCACGCTGAACCGGCCCGACAAGCTCAACGCCTTCAACGCGACGATGCAGCAGGAGCTGATCGACGCGTTCGACAAGGCCGACAAGGACGACGACGTCAGGGCGATCATCGTGACCGGCGAAGGCCGCGGCTTCTGCGCCGGCGCCGATCTCTCCTCCGGCGCCAACACCTTCGACCGCGATGCGCGGCGCGGCCCGGTCAAGCGCAATGCCGACGGCAGCGTCGACTACAGCGATCCGCAGGTGCGCGACGGCGGCGGCCAGGTGACGCTGCGCATCTTCAAGTGTCTGAAGCCTGTCATCGCCGCGGTGAACGGTCCGGCGGTCGGCATCGGCGTCACCATGCAGCTGGCGATGGATATCCGCATCGCGTCGGAAGCCGCGCGCTTCGGCTTCGTGTTCTCCCAACGCGGCATCGTGCCGGAGGCCGCCTCGAGCTGGTTCCTGCCGCGCATCGTCGGCATCTCGCAGGCGCTGGAGTGGTGCTACTCGGGCCGCGTGTTCCCGGCGCAGGAAGCGCTCGCCGGCCGGCTCGTCAGCAAGGTGGTGCCGCCGGACGATTTGCTGCCGACCGCGCGCGCGCTCGCGAAGGAATTCGCCGCCAAGACCGCGCCGGTGTCGGTGGCGCTGATCCGCCAGATGATGTGGCGCATGATGGGCGCCGACGATCCGATGGAGGCGCACAAGGTCGACAGCCGCGGCATCTATGCCCGCGGCCGCTCCGAGGACGTCAAGGAAGGCGTGGTGTCGTTCCTGGAGAAGCGCCCGGCGCAATTCAAGAACAAGGTCTCGTCCGACATGCCCGACTATTTCCCGTGGTGGCAAGAGCGCGACTATAAGTGAACGAACGGCGTCAAGCGGCGTCCACACCTGACGGCGTCGTCCTGCTGCATGGCATCAGCAGGACGGCGCGCTCGTTTCGCAGGATGGAGCTGGCGCTCGGCGATGCCGGCTTTGCCACGCTTAATCTCGACTATGACAGCCGGCGCAAGCCCCTCGACGCGCTGGCCGAAGACATCCACCCCTCGCTCGATCACTTCGCGCAGGGCCTCATTGGCTCCGTGCATTTCGTCTGCCATTCGATGGGCGGCCTGCTGGCCCGCGTGTACCTCGCGCGACATCGCCCGGCGCGGCTCGGCCGCGTCGTGATGCTGGGCACGCCGAACGGCGGTAGCGAGATTGCCGATCGGCTGAAGAACCTCGCCGCCTATCGTGCCTACTTCGGCCCGGCCGGCCAGCAGCTCGTCACCCGCCGCGATGCCGCGACCAGTGCGTTGCTGCCCACAATCGATTATGAAGCCGGCATCATCGCCGGCAACCGCTCGGTCTATCCGATCACCTCGATGGCCCTGCCGCGGCCGCATGACGGGAGGGTGTCGGTCGCCAACACCAGGCTCGACGGCATGGCCGATCACATCGTGATCCCCACCTCGCATCCCTGGCTGGTGCGCAACAGGGAGGCGATCGCGCAGACGATCGCCTTCCTGCGCGATGGGCAGTTCGCAAGGATGCGCTGATCACGCAGCCTTGATGCTGCCGATGAAGCTTTCGACCTGGCTGCGCATGCGTTCCGACTGGCGCGACAGCTCTTCCGAAGCGCCGAGCACCTCGCTGGCGGCTGCCCCGGATTCCTCCGCCGCCCCGGTGACCGCACCGATATTGGCCGAGATATCGCCGGTTCCCTTGGCCGCATGCTGAACGTTGCGCGCGATCTCCTGGGTCGCCGCGCCCTGCTGCTCGACGGCGCTGGCGATCGACGAGGCGATCTCGTTGATCTCGTCGATCGTGACGGTCATGCCACGGATCGCGGTGACGACATCGCCTGACGTCGCCTGGATCGCGCCGATCTGCGCCCGGATATCGTCGGTCGCCTTGGCGGTCTGCTCCGCAAGCGTCTTGACCTCGGCGGCAACCACGGCGAAGCCGCGGCCGGCGTCACCGGCGCGCGCCGCCTCGATCGTGGCATTGAGCGCCAGCAGATTGGTCTGGCTCGCGATCTCGCTGATCAGCTTGACGACGTCGCCGATCTTCTCCGCGGCGGCGGAGAGCCCCTGCACCGTCTCGTTGGTGCGCCGCCCGTCGGCCGCCGCGCGCTGCGCGATTTGCGCCGACTGCGTCACCTGCCGGCCGATCTCACCGACCGAGCCAGACAACTCCTCGGTCGCGGCGGCGACGGTCTGCATGTTGCTCGACGCCGCCTGCGTGGCGCCCGCGACATTCGCGGCCTGTTCGCTGGTCTTGCCGGCGCTCTTGCTCATCTGCGCAGCCGTCGCCTCGAGTTGTGCCGACGCCGATATCACGGCATCGATGACCGCGCCGATATCGTCGTGGAACTGGTTGGTGAGGTCGCCGACGCGCGCCACGCGGGCCGCACGCTGGTTGACGGCCTCGCTATCCCTAGCGGCGAGCTCGGTGGAGCGGATCATGCTTTCCTTGAAGAACTGCACTGCCCGCGCCATCACGCCGATCTCGTCGCCGCGATCGGTGGCGCCGACCCGGAGATCGAGGCGCCCTTCCGCCAGCCCGGTCATGTCAGAGGCGAGCGCATGGATCGGCAGCGTGATGCTGCGCGCCATCGCCAATATGGCGAGCAATCCCGCGAGCAGCGCCAGCAGCATCATTCCGGCGACGACGGCGAGGCTCACGGTCGCCTCCGCCCTCTTGTCGGCCATCAGCCGCGACAATTCGGCAGCAAGGCCGTCCTCGACCGTCTTGAGCATGTCGATGCGGACGGTGGCGGCGTCGAACCACGATTTGCTGTCGAGCGACTTGAAGTCGCCTGTGAGCCCGCCCTGCTCGACCGTTTTGCGCATGGCGTTGAACGTGTCGATGGCGCTACCCGACATCGTTCGGGTGAACAGCTCACGCGCCTCCCGCGACGCGGCCGCCCGGAACGCGCTGAAGAAGCTCTCCTGCGCAGCCGCAAGGCCAACCGCGCGAACATAGAGCTGCGGCTCGAAACGGCCCGCCGCAATACCGCCGGCAACGGTCGCGCGCTCCTGCCCGGCGCGCTCCTTGCCTTCGATCAGATCGGCGTAGGCGGCGATGGATTTCGAGATATCGTCATCGCTGCTGAGCTTGGCAATGCCGGTGATGACCGTGATCAGCCGGCCGATCGTATCGGTGAGGTAGCCGATGGCTGCCGGCGGCGCGACCGCAAGGCCATCGATGTCGGTGCGGCGCTGGTCGAGCTGACCGAGACCGTCCTGGGCCGCCTGCGCGACCGCGGCCAGGCCACCGGCTCCCGGCGCCTTCAGCTCTGCGAGCACCGATGCTGCGACCGACCGCTCCGCGTCGGTGCGCTTACGCTGCTCGGCAAGCTCGGTTCGCATCTGCGCGCCCTTGCTGCCGAGATAGGCCGACGACAGGCCGCGCTCGCGCTGCAGCTCGTGCACCAGTCGGCTGAGCTTGCCGACGCCCTCGGCGATCGGCTGCATCCGGGCGATGTCAGACCGAACCGACCACTTCGCCGAGATGTCGTAGATTGCCAGCGCCGCAAATGCGATCAGCGGCAGCAAGGCGGAGAAAGCAATGCGATAAAGTATCCTGGTGTTCTTCAACATGACTCAACCCCCGGTTGGATCATGCCTACATTCGATTGGTAAAAAAGCCCTACGGCAGCGCCGCCGAAATTTTGGGCAGACGCTGTGCACAACGAGTGCAAAGGGCGTAGTTCTACCGAGTGATCAGCGCCACACGCCCGATCGCCTTGCGCTCGATCAAGAGGCGCATCGCATTCGCAAAATCCTCCAGCGGCAGCCGGTGCGAGATATTCGGCCGCACCCGGCCGGCCTCGGCCCATTCGCTCAGCGCCTTGAACCTGACCTCGCCGAGCGCGGGATCCTTGCGCACCGCCTCACCGGCACGGACGCCGAGCACGCTCGCGCCCTTGATCATCAACAGATTGGTCCGGGCGAGACCGATACCGCCGGTGAAGCCGACGACGAGAATCCGCGCGCCCCAGTTGATGCAGCGCATCGAGTTCTCGAACACCTCGCCGCCGACGGGATCGAACACGACATCCGCACCGCGACCGTCGGTGAGGCGCTTGACCGCATCACGGAACGACTCGCGCTCATAGAGCACGAGATGATCCGCGCCACGTTCTTTCGCAATCGCAAGCTTCTCCTCCGATGACGCTGCCGCGATCACGGTGGCGCCGAGCAGCTTGCCGATCTCGACCGCGGCAAGCCCGACGCCGCCGCCGGCGCCATGCACCAGCAGCACCTCGCCCGGCTTGATCTGCCCGCGGTCGATCAGCGCGTGATACGCCGTGCCGTGCGCGGCAAGGAAGGTCGCGCCTTCCGCATAGTCGAAAGTCGACGGCACCGGCACGAGCTGCGACGGCACAGCAACCGTCTCGTCGCAATAGGCGCCGAAGCGCATCTTGACGATCACCTTGTCGCCGACGGCGACACCGGCAGCGTTATTGACCTCGACGACATCGCCGGCGGCCTCCGAGCCCGGCGTGAACGGCAGCGGCGGCTTGAGCTGGTACTCGCCGGCGGCCATCAGGATGTCGGGGAAGTTGATCCCGGCGGCACGGATCGCAACACGCACCTGCCCCGGCTGCAAAGGCACCGAGGCAAAACTCTCGAGCTGAAGACGCTCGGGCGGGCCGAGCTCGCGGCAGACAACGGCTTTCGGCATCAGGCGGCCCGTGCCTTGAGACGGGCCAGCGCCTCACGGATCAGCGGCAGGCGGTCGTTGCCGAAATACATGTCAGTCTTGTCGAGATAGATCGTCGGCGAACCGAAGCCGCCGCGCGCCATCACCTCCTCGGTGTTGGCCTTGAGCTGATCCTTGATCGCCTGGTCGCCGATGCCGGCAAGGAATTTTGCCGGATCAATCCCGAGCTTGGTACAAATCTCGGTCAGCACCGCATCCTGCGAGATGTCCTTGTCGTCGCCCCAATAGGCCTCGAACACCGCGCGCGCGAACGGCACCATCTTTTCGTTGCCGAGCCAGATGCAGCCGCGCATCGCCTTGACGCTGTTCACCGGGAATACGGTCGGCGGCATCTTGATGGCAAGGCCGGCCGAGCGCGCCCAGTCGGCAAGATCTTTCTTCATGTAGCGCGCCTTCAACGGCACCGGCTTCTCGCGCTGCGCGTAAACAGACGGATTGACGGTGTTGAAGATGCCGCCGACCAGGATCGGCCGCCAGGTGATCTCGGCGCCGAACTCCTTCGCCAGCGGCTGGATGTTGTGCCAGGCGAGGTAGGTCCACGGACTGGAACAGTCGAAGAAGAATTCGATCATGGCGTTTCCCTTTGTCTTTTCCACGCTCATTCTCGTCATTCCGGGATGCGCCGCAAGGCGGAGAGCTCGCGACTGTGTCGCGCCGCGGAATAACGGACACTATTTTTTGTCGACCAGCTCCTTCGCACGCTGGCCGAACATGTTCTTGCGTGATTCCTCGTCGAACGCCTCCTTGACGAACTTTCCGATCGCAAGCCCCGCTTGCACCTGCGGGCGAGCGCGCACGGTCGCGTACCAGCGCTTGATGTTCGGGTAGTCGTCGAGGGTGAAGCCCTGCG
Source organism: Bradyrhizobium sp. NAS96.2 (assembly GCF_001908235.1). Lineage (GTDB taxonomy): Bacteria > Pseudomonadota > Alphaproteobacteria > Rhizobiales > Xanthobacteraceae > Bradyrhizobium. The sequence continues at coordinate 15,975 of NZ_LGHK01000148.1, read as the reverse complement.
CCTTGTGGGTCATGGTCCAGGGGAAGCAGGCGATGTCGGCGATCGAATAGTCGGGGCCTGCGATATAGGCGCCGGTCTTGCCGAGCCGGCGGTCGAGCACGCCATAGAGCCGCGCCGTCTCGTCGCGGTAGCGCTCGATCGCGTAGGGAATTTTCTCGGCGGCATAGAGCGCGAAATGGCCGTGCTGGCCGAGCATCGGCCCGAGGCCGCCCATCTGCCACATCACCCATTGGATGACGTTCGACCGCGCACGCAGCTCCCTGGACAGGAAGCGGCCGGCCTTGTCGGCGAGATAGATCAGGATCGCGCCGGTCTCGAACACCGAGAACGGCCCGCCGCCGTCCGCGGGCGCATGGTCGACGATCGCGGGAATCCGGTTGTTCGGGCTGATCGCCAGGAATTCGGGCCTAAATTGCTCGCCGGCGCGGATGTTCACCGGGATCACCGTGTACGGCAGCCCCAGTTCCTCCAGCATGATCGAGATCTTCCAGCCATTCGGCGTCGGCGCGTAGTGCAGGTCGATCATCGGCGTCTATTCCCCATCACAAAGACTTTTGTTGTTCTGTACGTCCACTCTAGGACATGGCACACAGGCGCTCAATCGGAACCCATCGGGAGGCACCCATGCTGTTTCCAACCACGATCGCAGGCTCCCTGCCGAAGCCGGAATGGCTCGCCGAGCCGAACATGCTGTGGGCACCCTGGAAATCCGAAGGCGCCGAGCTCGCCCGCGCCAAGCGCGATGCCACGGTGCTTGCGGTCAAGCTGCAGGAGGATGCCGGCGTCGACATCGTCACCGAGGGCGAACAGGCGCGCCAGCATTTCGTGCACGGTTTCCTGGAGCGGATCGAGGGCATCGACTTCGCCCACAAGGTCGAGATGGGCATCCGCAAGGATCGCTATAAGGCGATGGTGCCGCAGGTGGTCGCGCCGCTGCAGCTCAAGGGACGCGTCCACGAGGGCGAGGCGCGGGCCGCGCGGGCCCACACCAAAAACAAACTGAAATTCACCCTGCCCGGTCCGATGACGATCATCGATACCATCGCCGACCAATATTACGGCGACCGCGTCAAGATGGCGTTCGCTTTCGCGGAGCTGTTGAACCAGGAGGCGAAGGCGTTGCAGGCCGACGGCGTCGACATGATCCAGTTCGACGAGCCTGCCTTCAACGTCTACATGGACCAGGTGCGCGACTGGGGCATCAAGGCGCTGGAGCGCGCCGCCGAGGGTCTCACCTGCGCCACCGCCGTGCACATCTGCTACGGCTACGGCATCAAGGCCAACACCGACTGGAAAGAGACGCTCGGCGGCGAGTGGCGGCAATATGAAGAGACCTTCCCGGTCATCGACAAGAGCACGATCCAGCAGGTCGCGATCGAGTGCCGCAACTCGAAAGTGCCGATCGAGCTGCTCGCCGCACTGCCCGGCAAGATCGTACAGGCCGGCGTGATCGACGTCGCCAGCGACGAGGTCGAGACTGCGGAAGATGTCGTCAAGGTGATCGAGGCGGTCGCAAAGCACGTGCCGAAGGGCAATATCATCGCGACCACCAATTGCGGCATGGCGCCGATGCGGCGCGACATCGCCGAAGCCAAGCTGATCGCGCTCGGGGATGGTGCAAAACTGGCGCGGCAGCGGCTGGCGTAAGCGCAGCGCCGGCGGATCAGCCGAGCGCGGCCGCCGCGCTCGGATGCAGTACCGGCCGATAGCCGGATTGAAACGCGCGGACCGTCGACGGCGGCGTCAGCAGCATCGCGGGCGCAGTCGCATCAACCCGGTCGTAGCCGGCGAACGACCAGCGCAACGTTTTGCCGTTAGCGACGAGGTAGCTCGCCCCTCCCGCCTGCAGCATTGTCCCGTCGGGCAATTCGCTCAAAAGCAGCGGCGGCGGATGCAGCCGCTTCTTGCCGCGGTCGAGCCGCTCGGCATGCAGCACCGCATCCATCGCCTTGGCGCTGAGATCTCTCGTGCCGTTGCCTTGCTCCCAGGCGGCGCGAAACCGGTTGGCGTCGTCGCGGCGGCAGTAGAAGCAGGGCCGGTGCCCGGCCGCGAACGCGGTGGCTTCGTCAAGGAAGAACAGCTCGGTCCAGCTCTGCCGGCGCATCACCTCGCGCCGCCGCCCCCTGAACTCGCAGACGCAGGTGAGCCATGCCGGCGACGACCAGCGCTTGTTGAGCAGCGTCCGCGTCGCGGGATCGTGGATGATGCCGCGATTGCCGGTGAAGGTGCCGCGATGGTCGGTAGCAATGATGTCGCCGGTGGGAGTGACGCGGTTTTGCAGGGGCATGGCACAGATCTAACCACGATCGTCATTGCGAGGAGCGTAAGCGACGAAGCAATCCATCGTACCGCATATGGGGAGGCATGGATTGCTTCGCTGCGCTCGCAATGACGGCTACCTCACGCAGCCCCGTCGCGGATCGGCGGCTGGAACGACAGCGCGGTGTCCCACGGAAAGAAGATCCAGGTGTCCTGCGACACCTCGGTGATGTAGGTGTCGACCAGCGGCCGTCCCTTGGGCTTGGCGTAGACCGTTGCGAAATGCGCGTCGGGCAGCATCTCGCGCACCATCTTGCCAGTCTTGCCGGTGTCGACGAGGTCGTCGACGATCAAGAGTCCTTTGCCGGTGCCGCCGCCGAGCTTGGCGGTCTGCTCCGAAATGCCCTTGAGCACCTTCAGGTCGCCCTGCTTGTCATGGTCGTAGCTGGCGATGCAGACGGTATCGATGACCCGCAAGCCGAGCTCGCGCGCCACGATCGCCGCCGGCACCAGCCCGCCGCGGGTGATCGCGATCACCGCATGGAACGGGCCGACTTCATTGAGCCGCCAGGTCAACGCCCGGCAATCCCGGTGGAATTGATCCCACGAGACCGGGAACGGCCTGCCGGCCCGATCCTGCGCATTCGGTTCAGAATTTTTCTCGACCATATCGTCTCAACCCGCCGGCTTCTTCTGCGCGGCCTGTACCTGCTTCAACATCTCTTTTACTGCGGCCATCGCGGCGGCAAGCTTCTCCGGATCGCGTGAGCGGACCACCAGATTGGTGTTCGGCTTCTGGTTCTCGTCCTGGAACGGATAGCTGCCGATGATGGTGTCGGGGTTGGCTTCCGCGATCGCCCGCAGCGGGCCGCCGATGTCGCCCTCCCGCGCGTCGGCGCGCACCGAGTCGGACAGCATCCGCACGCCCGACTTCAGCGTCGGCGCCACGATGTCCATCATTGCCTGCATGATGGTGGGGATGCCGGCCATCACGATGACATTGCCGAGCTTGAAGCCCGGCGCCAGGATGGTCGCGCTCTGGATCAGTTCGGCACCATCCGGCACCCGGGCCATCCGCAGCCGCGCCTCGTTGAGGTCCTGCTCGCTCCAGCGCTCCCTGAACCGCGCCACCACGTCAGGGTGATGGTGAATATCGACCCCGAACGCCTTGGCCACACTGTCGGCGGTGATGTCGTCATGGGTCGGCCCGATGCCGCCTGTCGTGAACACGTAGGTGTACCTATGCCGCAGCGCATCAAGGGCGGCGACGATGTCGGCCTCGTCGTCGGCGACGACGCGGACCTCCTTCAGGTCGATGCCGATATTGGTCAGGTATTCGGCGATGAAGCCGATATTCTTGTCCTTGGTCCGGCCGGACAGGATCTCGTCGCCGATCACCAATATCCCCGCCGTGACGATCTCGCTCATGGTCTCATTCCCTAACACTTGCCCTAACTTGATCCCCTGACATTGCCGATCCAATGCCTTGATGTCACGGGGTTTTGCCGCCGAATTAAGCAGACCTCAGCCGGTTTTTCGGGCAGGCCTTCCTGGCTATCCCTAGCAAATGCCGCACGCCAATGCATATCGCGCTGGCCCGCCCCTTGCTACCATCCCATCAAGTCATGCACTGTGTCACATGGCTTGGGAGGGCAGTCGGGATATATGGCAATCGCGTTCGATGAGATGAACGGCCTCGGCGAGGACCTTCGCCCGGCCTACCAGGAGCTCTCCCGCTGGCTCAAAGAGACGCCGCCGGATGCGCTCGAATATCGGCGCCAGGAAGCGGAGCTCTTGTTCCGCCGGATCGGCATCACCTTCGCGGTCTACGGCGATTCCGAAGCCCAGGAGCGGCTGATCCCGTTCGACGTCATCCCCCGCATCATGTCCGCGACCGAGTGGACGCTGCTGGAGAAGGGCCTGAAGCAGCGCGTGCTCGCGCTCAACATGTTCCTCAAGGACATCTATCACGGCCGCGACATCCTGCGCGCCAACGTCATCCCCGAAGACCTGATCTTCCAGAACCCGGTGTTCCGGCCGGAGATGAACGGCCAGGACGTGCCGCACGACATCTACGTCCACATCGCCGGCATCGACATCATCCGCACCGATCCGGACAATTTCATCGTGCTGGAGGACAATGCGCGCACGCCCTCCGGCGTTTCCTACATGCTGGAAAACCGCGAGATCATGATGCGGCTGTTTCCGGACCTGTTTTCGCGTCACCGCGTCGCGCCGGTCGAACGCTATCCGGACGAACTGTTGTCGGCGCTGCGGTCGGTGGCGCCGCACAACGCTTCCGCCGAGCCGACGGTCGCGCTGATGACGCCCGGCGTCTACAACTCGGCCTATTACGAGCACTCGTTCCTCGCCGACAAGCTCGGCATCGAGCTGGTGGAGGGGCGCGACCTCATCGTCAAGAACGACGAGGTGTTCATGCGCACCACCGAGGGGCTGAAGCGGGTCGACGTGATCTATCGCCGCGTCGACGACGACTTCCTCGATCCCCTCACCTTCCGTCCGGATTCCGCGCTCGGCGTCCCCGGCCTGATGTCGGCCTATGCGGCCGGCAACATCACGCTCGCCAACGCGGTCGGCACCGGCATCGCCGACGACAAGGCGATCTACTCCTACATGCCTGACATCGTGAAGTTCTACCTCAGCGAGGAGCCGATCCTGAAGAACGTGCAGACCTGGCGCTGCCGCGAACCACAGGATCTGTCCTACGTACTCGACAACCTCGCCGACCTCGTCGTCAAGGAGGTGCACGGCTCGGGCGGCTACGGCATGCTGATTGGCCCCGCCGCCACCAAGGCGACGATCGAGGCGTTCCGCGACAAGCTGAAACGCGAGCCGGAGGGCTTCATCGCCCAGCCGACGCTGGCGCTGTCGACCTGCCCGACCTGCACCGACAAGGGCCTGGCGCCGCGCCATGTCGACCTCCGCCCGTTCGTGCTGACCGGCTCCAGCCACACCACCATCGTGCCCGGCGGACTGACACGGGTGGCGTTGAAGGAAGGCTCGCTCGTGGTCAATTCGAGCCAGGGCGGCGGCACCAAGGACACCTGGATACTGAGCGAGTAGTTGAAAGCATGCTGTCGCGCACCGCTGAAAACCTGTTCTGGCTGGCCCGCTATGTCGAACGCGCCGAGTATCTTGCGCGCACGATCGACGCCACACTCCGCGTCACCGCGCTGCCCGCGGCCTATATCGGCAAGACCAATGAGTGGGATTCCGCACTGCTCACCGCAGGGGTCGGCGCGGCCTTCTATGACCATTACGAAGAAGCCAACGAGCGAAACGTCGTCGAGTACCTTTCCTTCTCGTCGGAGAACCCCTCCTCGATCAAGAACTGCATCGAAGCGGCCCGGCTCAATTCGCGCTCGGTGCGCACAGCGCTGACCTCGGAGATGTGGGACACCATCAACTCGGCATGGATCGAGCTGCAGGCGGTCTGGAACAAGGGGCCCGCCAACCGCGAGGAGCTGGCGAAATTCCTGCGCTTCGTGCAGGAGACCTCGCTGCGCTTCGACGGCTCGGCCTACCGGACGATGCTGCGCAACGACGCCTACTGGTTCTCGCGGCTCGGCGTCCACCTCGAGCGCGCCGACAACACCGCCCGCATTCTCGACGTGAAGTATCACATGCTGCTGCCCGAGGAAGAGCACGTCGGCGGCCCGCTGGATTACTACCAGTGGACCTCGATCCTGCGCTCGGTGTCGGCGACAACCGCCTATCACTGGGTCTACCGGGAAACCCTGAAACCCTGGCTGATCGCCGACCTCCTCATCCTCAACGACACGCTGCCGCGCTCGCTTGCCAGCTGCTACAGCAATCTGGTGCGCAATCTGGACCAGATCGGCGTCGCCTATGGCCGCCAGGGAGCGTCGCAGCGTCACGCCCGCGGCATCAGGAACCGGCTCGAGCACAGCCATATGGACGATATCTTCCAGCATGGCGTGCACGAGTTCATCCAGGAATTCATCGCGGATAACTCAAGGCTGGGTGAGATCATCACCAAGCAGTATCTGATCTAGAGGAAAAGAAATCGGCGCCGTCCGCGGGCACTGTCTTTACCTCTCCCGAAGGGAGAGGTCGGATCGCGTTTTGCGATCCGGGTGAGGGAATTCGGTCTATCGAGGGACCTTGCCCCCTCACCCGAATTGCTTTCGCAATTCGACCTCTCCCTATGGGAGAGGTAAAATCCCGTTGCGGCCAGCTCTGATCTGACCTACTGGAACGCACATGCGCCTGCGGATAGCCCACACCACCACCTATCGCTACGAGCCGGCGGCCTCGGGCGTGATCCAGATTCTGCGGATGACGCCGGGCAGCCATGACGGCCAGTATGTCGCGGATTGGCAGATCGACGTCTCGACCGATTCCCGGCTCGATACCCATGAGGATGCCTTCGGCAACGTCACCCATGTGCTGACGCATGGTTCGATCAGCGACCTCACCATCCATTGCGAGGGCCTGGTCGAGACCCAGGACACCGGTGGGGTGCTGAAGGGCAGCGACGAGCGGTTTCCGCCGAGCCTGTTCCTGCGTGCCACGCCGCTGACCGACCTCAGCCCGGCGATGACGAGTATCGTGCGCGAGCTGCGCGCGGAGGCCGGCAGCGACGTGCTCGGCTTCCTGCACGCGCTGATGGTGCAGATCTACGAGCACATGACCTTCGACGAGGACCCGACCAACAGCGCCACCTCGGCCTCCGAGGCGTTCGCGCTGAAGCGCGGGGTCTGCCAGGACTACGCGCACATCCTGATCGCCTGCGCGCGCGCCGGCGGCGTTCCGGCGCGGTTCGTCTCCGGCCACTTCCTGCGCTCCGACGGCATGGTCAACCAGCAGGCCGGCCACGCCTGGGCCGAGGCCTTCGTGCCTGACCTCGGCTGGGTCGGCTTCGACGCCGCCAACGGCATCTGCACCACCGACGCCCACGCCCGCGTCGCGATCGGCCTTGATTATCTCGGCGCCGCTCCCGTCCGCGGCACCCGCTATGGCGGCGGCAACGAGACGCTGACGGTCGCTGTCAAGGTCGACCAGGCCGGACGCCCCGGGCAGTGGCAGAGCCAGACGCAGTCATAGGCCGCACTCTCTCGGCGCCCGTCATTGCGAGCGCAGCGAAGCAATCCATCTGGCCGCGTGCCGAGGCATGGATTGCTTCGTCGCTTCGCTCCTCGCAATGACGGCCAAGGTGCGATGATCGCTGTCACCTCACATCCGAACCATCGGGACACACCATGGCCACCGTAAAGCAACGAACTCTCGGCCGAGGCGCGCGCCGTCTTCGACGACATCCGCAAGACGCGAAATTCGGACTTCATCAACAATTTCTGGCGCGCGCTCGCGCATGATCCGAAGACGCTGCGGCGGACCTGGGAGAGCATCAAGGAGGTGATGGCGCCGGGTGCGCTCGATCCGAAGGTCAAGGAAATGCTCTACGTCGCGGTCTCTGTGGCGCATGGCTGCAGCTACTGCATTCACTCCCACACCGCGGCCGCCCGCGCCAAGGGCATGACCGACGCCGAATATCACGAGATGCTGGCAATCGTCGGCATGGCGGCCGAGACCAACCGGCTGGTTACCGCGCTCGGCGTGCCGGTGGATGAGGCATTCCTCGTCGATGCACCGGCAGGACAAAGGCAGGAGCCGTGACGCTCTCGCGAATCAGTGATGTCACGAAATGCGCTCGACGTCGGACTTGAGCGCAACCAGGAAACGGGCCGCTTCGCCGCCCGTTACCACCCGATGGTCGAAGGTGAGCGATAGCGGCAGCGTGCGTCTCACTGCAACTTGCCCCTGATGCGCGACCACGCGCTCCGATATCCGCCCGGCACCGACGATCGCCGTCTGCGGCGGCACGATGATGAGATTGGCAAACCGGCCTCCGATCATGCCGAAATTCGACAGCGTGATCGTCGCACCGCGCAGCTCTTCCGGGGGTATCGCACGTGCGATTGCGTCGGCTCGCAGACGGTCCAGTCCAGCCCGCAGATCCGATACGCTCCGCTCCGCGACGTTGCGCAGCACGGGAACGATCAGGCCGCCGCCGGTGTCGACGGCGATGCCGAGATCGATGCGCTCGATCAAGCGCCGTTCTCCCGCGCCGGAATGATACCAGGTATTGAGTGCGGGCTCTGCCTTGCAGGCGGCGGCAATCGCCCGCGCCAGGCGGATCGTCACATCCTCGCCCTGCCGCCACCCCTGGATATCAGCTTCATCGGTGACCGTTGCCGGGACGATTTCCGCGTGCGCTGCCGCCATGCGTTGGGCCATCGCGCGGCGCAAGCCGCGCAGCGGCTCGGCGGGTCCGCCAGGAGCCATCCGCTTTGCCGCCCGCTCGACATCGGCCCGCGTGATGGTGCCGCCGGGCCCCGTCGCCTCGACGAGATCGAGTGCGACGTCAAGCTTGCGCGCGAGCGCGCGCACTGCCGGAAACACCTGAGCTCCCTGCGTGCTCGGCGCCGAAGCCGTTGCTACCGCCGGCCGTTGCTCGCCGGCGCCGAGCTCGCCCACGATCGTGCCGGTGTCCTGCCCGGCGTCCTCGGCAAACTCCACGAGCGGCGCGCCGACCTTCACGATATCGCCCTTGGTACCGAACAAGCGCGCGATCCGTCCGCTCGACGGCGCCGGTATCTCGACCACCGCCTTGTCGGTCTCGACCGAAACGAGCGGCTGATCGGTCACGACGTGATCGCCCTCGTTGACGTACCAGGTGACGATCTCTGCTTCTTCAAGACCTTCACCAAGGTCCGGCAACGTGAACTGGCGCATGGCACGAGGTCCGTTGGTGTTCAGTTGTACTGGCACGCCTTTCGGGCTGCGGTCACGATGCGTCCGACCGACGGCATGTAGCGTTGCTCGAGGCGGGCCATCGGAATGACCGTGTCGTAACCGGTAACGCGGGTCACGGGTGCGAGCAGCGAGGATAGTCCGCGCTCGGCAATGAGGGCTGCGATCTCCCCGCCAAATCCACCGGTGTGCGCGGCCTCGTGCACGATGACGCAGCGCCCGGTCTTTGCGACCGAACCGAGCACGGTGTTTTCATCGTAAGGCTTGAGCGTGGCGAGGTCGATAACCTCGGCAGCGATGCCCTCATCGGCGAGCGCGTCCGCCGCGGCCATCGTTTCCTTCAGCATCGCGCCCCAGCTGATCAGCGTGACGTCGCGACCTTCCCTCAGGATGAAGGCGAGATCCAGCGGCAAGGCTTCGCCGTTGTCATCCACCTCGCCTTTCGCCGCGCGGTACAACCGCGTCGGCTCCAGGAACACCACCGGATCTGGATCGCGGATCGCGGCGAGGAGAAGTCCATAGGCGCGCTCCGGCGACGAAGGCATGACGACACGCAAGCCCGGAATATGGGCGAGCATCGCCTCAGTGCTTTCGGAATGGTGCTCGGGCGCGCGAATGCCGGCACCATGCGGCGTGCGCAGGACCATCGGACAGGTGAGCCGTCCCTGGGTACGGTTGCGCATCCGTGATGCGTGATTCACCAGCTGATCGAGACAGGGATAAATGAATCCCATGAACTGGATTTCGCCGACGGGCTTCAATCCCTGCGCGGCCATACCGACGCAAAGTCCGCTGATCAGGAGTTCGGCAAGCGGTGTATCGAGGACGCGCTCCGGACCAAAGCGCTCCTGCAAGCCGACGGTCGCGCGGAAGACGCCGCCATTGACGCCGACATCCTCGCCGAGCACGACCACATCAGGATCATCCGCCATGGCGCGGCCGAGAGCCAGATTGATGGCTTCGACCAATGTGACTTCAGGCATCGTCCTCTCCCGCGAGTTCGCGGCGCTGCTCGGCATACGCTTCGGGCAGTTCGGCATAGAGGTTGTCGAACATGGTTTCCGCCCGGCGCGGCGGCGTCTTTAGATAGCGCTCCACCGCCGCCTCGATGCGCTCATGGCACTCGGCGGCAAGCTGCTCCTCGTCGGCCTTGGTCCACATCTTCCGGCCGACGAGATAGGACCTGAGCCGTGCGACCGGCTCTTCCTTCCAGTGCGCCTGCACTGCATCGGCCGAACGATAGCGCGATGCATCATCGGAAGTTGTATGATCGCCGAGCCGGTAGGTCACCGCTTCGATGAAGTGAGGGCCCTTGCCATCGCGGGCTGCGGCAATGGCCTCCTCGGCGGCGGCACGCATCGCCACCACGTCACTTCCGTCCACCTGCTCGCCGCTGAACCCTGCGGCGATGGCCTTCTGCGCCAGCGTCTCGGCCCCCGTCTGTAGCCGCAGCGGCACCGATATGGCCCATTGATTGTTGGTGGCGACGAACACGAGCGGCAATTTGTGAACGCCGGCGAAATTCATGGCCTCGTAAACGTCGCCTTTCGAGGTCGCGCCATCGCCGAACAAGCAGACGGCCACGCGCGGCTCCTTGCGCAGCTTCAGGGCATAGGCAACACCGGCGGCGTGCGGTGCCTGTGATCCGACGGGAACGCAGAACGGGAAATCGTGGCGCGGACCGGAGAAGTGATTGCCTCGTTCATCGCCGCCCCAGAACAGCAGGATCTCCTCCGGCTTGACGCCACGCCAGAGCAACGCGCCATTGTCGCGATAAGAGGGCAGCAGAACGTCATCTTCCCGCATCGCACTCGCGATGCCGACCGACACCGCCTCCTGGCCGAGCGAAACGGCGTAGGTTCCAAGTCGACCGGTGCGCTGCAACGCAACAGCCTTTCGGTCAAACAGGCGCAAGAGCACCATCGACCGGTAAAGCTCGACGAGCAGTCGGGCATCTGCAGCGAAGGCGGGAAGCGGCCGGTCGATCGAGCCGTCGGGCGCGAGATAATTGCGGCGGCGCACCTCAAAGCGCGCAATAACGGGGAGCTCTTCGTTTGCTCTTTTGCTGGCCAAGCGCGCTCACTCCTGGAGCGGTTCTGCCTCCCACGTCTAGCTATTTGGTGTTCGGGCCACGACGATGCAATACCATGGCAGCTTCTCTCTTGGCGCGCGCGCGGCTCACGGATCGATCGACGGTATCCGTGGAATCAGCGCCGCAATAGCGGTATATGAGAGCATGGCAAATGGTCAGGTTGTCCTCGTAACAACTGAGCCGTTGGACGGCGGCCCGCCTGTTCGCTCGGTCTTCTTCGTGGCTGAAGGAGACGCGGCAAAGGCCACGGCAATTGTTGCGAAAATGATGGCCCCGAATGAAAGGGTCGAGGCTTGGGCGCCACTTCCCGAAGCGGCTGTCAAAGCGCTCGGATTGAAACCTGGTGACTACACCCACACCTGACTTGTACCAGATGGCAGTCCTTGCGCAGAGCGTCTGATCCCGACGCAGTGCCCTCGCTTACGCGAATGTCGAGGGATCGCCGAGCCTCGCCACGGCTTTCCCGATCACAACGTGGGGAGCCCTCTTTCTCGAACAAGCGACGTGGCGTAATCTACACCGAGCTGCCCTTTGAGACGGGACGGGCCGACGTCGCCGTTTGAAGGAACGGGCAGCGGTCAGGCCGTCGGCAGGCATCTCAGTCTGATAGCAGCGCCTGCCTTATGTGGCGCTCCCTCAACTTCAACGTGAAGCAAGTTGGCCTGCCGCGCACGCGGCAGACAAGGGAATGCATAACCCTTGGAGGACGACATGGCGACATTCATATTGAGGATCGACTGGACCGACCAGGGAATTCGTAATGTCAGGGAAGCCCCCAAGCGCAGCAAAGCGGCGAGAGAACTCGCCCAGAAGCTGGGTGTCGAAATCAAGGAGGTCTACCTCACCTCCGGCGAGCATGACATTCTTCTCCTCGCCGAAGCGCCACTCGGCGACAACATCACGAAGCTCGCGCTTGCCCTCAGCTCAATGGGAAACATACGGACCTGCACCTCGCGGGCGTGGCCCGAGGCCGAGTGGACCAAGCTGATATCCGAGCTCCCGTAGCGGCTTCGGATATCCCGATGGATCGCTACGCGGCCGCTCTTGGTCGCGTGAATGAATGAAGACGCGAAACGCACGAAGGCGACGGCGTATGCCGTCGCCAGCGGGTGATATGCGTTACTTATCCAGCCAGACATCCTCGAAGCGCAGATTGTTGTACTGGCTGTTGTCGTGCGGATGAAAGTTCTTCACGTAGGGCTGCCAGCAATTGCCGGCCGATGAGTGCAGGATGACCGGCCGCGCGGCATCGTCGACCAGGATGCGCTCGATGTCGAACACGATCTTGCGGCGCTTGTCCTTGTCGACCTCGCGCGACTGCGCCGCGAGGAGCTTGTCGACCTCGGCGTTGCAATACTGGGTGTAGTTGCGCTCGGAGTTGCAGGAATAGTTCTCGACCAGATTGCCGTCGGGATCATCGACGCTGACGCCGGTGACATTGAGGCCGATCGTGTAGTCCTTGCGCTGCAGCCGCGAGTACCAGCGCGGCGTATCCAAAATATCGAGCTCGGCGACGATGTAGATCTTCTTGAGCTGGTCGGCGAGGATCACGGCCGGGTCGCGATAGGTCGGCAAATTGCGGGTCTGGATCTTGATCGACAGCGGCTTGGCATCGCTGTAGCCGAGCTTCTGCATGATCGCCTGCGCATCCGCGAGATTCTTCTCGGTATCGGCGCCGTATCCCATCAGCGTCGACAGGATCTCCGGCGGCATGCCCCACTCGCCTTCCGGCTTGGCCTGCATGGCACCGCCGAGCCGCCCGCTGCCCTCGAACAGGATGCTGTTGAACGCCTTGCGGTCCAGCGCCAGCGACATCGCCTTGCGGATATCGGGATTGTCGAACGGCGGATTGACCCGGTTGACCAAAAGATTGATCTGCAGATTGGTCGACGTCATCTCGCAGATCGCGTTCGGCGCTCGCGCCTCGACGTCCTTCATCAGGGGAATGCTGACGTCGGACGGAAAGGTGATGTCATAGTCGCCGGTCGCGAACGCCAGCATCCGCGTGGCACGGCTGTCGATCGACCGCACCGTGATCTCGTCGAGATACGGCCGATCCTTCTTGAAGTAGTCGGGATTGCGAACCAGACGAATGGAATCGCCGCGCCGGAACTCGACGAACTTGAACGGGCCGGTGCCAACAGGCTTGGTGCGCATCACCTGCTGCGGCACATGGCAGGGATAGACCACCGAGAAGGCACTGGCGAGCAGCGCCAGCAGGCCGGGCTGCGGTTCTGTCAGTTCGAAGGTCGCTTCATCGTCACCGTTGACGCTCACATCTTTCAGCTTCGAGTACCACACCTTGCGCGGATTACGCTTGAAGTCCGGGGTTTTGGAATCTTGGGTCTCGCTCTTGCCGATCAGCATCCGCCAGGTGCATTGCACGTCCTTGGCGGTGAACGGCTGGCCATCGTGCCATTTCACGCCGTGATGCAGCTTGAACGTGAGCTTGGTGTTGGTCGGGTCCCACGACCAGCTCTCGGCGAGATCGGGGATCACGGTATCGATGCTTTCATGCACCTTGGCCGGATCGAACACCACGAGGTTGTTGAAGACCGCCGCGAACGGCATCACCGAGGCGATGGTGGACTCCTCAAGCAGCGAGGTCGAGGGCGGATTGTCGTTGTGATAGAGCCGCAGCGTGCCGCCCTTCTTCTGCGCCGATGCGGGGGTCGCCGCCATCGCCGCGATGCCCAAAGTCACAACGCATGCGGCCAGTTTGAACGACATTCTCGCCTCCCGGAATTCTTGTTGTTGTCGGTTGCGGCCAGTCGATCACAAGGCCAGGTGCCTCGCAATGACAGGGGGCACGGATCATTGCCGGATGCATGCAACGCAGAGCGGACCGGAGCCCACAAGTCCGGACAGCCGATGGCGGGAACAGATGCCGACAGGCGATCTCCGCGATCGGGCCCCTCCCCTTTTTTGACCGGCTGCCGCATGTCCCGTCACGGGGAATTAGGGTTGGATGCGACCTCGAAATTGGCTACACGTTTGGCGCCGAGAAACTCGGACCGTTTGAGGACTGGAAATGACCTATTGCTGCGGAATTCTGGTGCGCGACGGCCTCGTCATGATTGCCGATACCCGCACCAATGCCGGCCTAGACAACGTCTCGACCTTCCGCAAGCTGCACATCTTCGAAAAGCCCGGCGAGCGCATCATGGCGATCGCCAGCGCCGGCAATCTGGCGATCAGCCAGTCGGTGCTGTCGACCCTGACCGAGGGCATGGAAGACCCGCACACCGGCGAGCTCGAGACGCTGATGAACGCGCCGACCATGTTCCAGGCGGCGCAGCGGATCGGCCGCGCCATCCGCTCGGTGCACGCCACCGAGGGCGAAGCGCTGCGTTCGGAGGATATCTCCTTCGACGTCTCGTTCCTGTTCGGCGGCCAGATCAAGGGCTCGCGGATGCGGCTGTTCATGGTCTACACCGCCGGCAATTTCATCGAGTGCACCACCGACACACCCTATCTGCAGATCGGCGAGCACAAATACGGCAAGCCGGTGCTCGACCGCGCCATGCATTTCGACGTCGAGCTCTACGAGGCGCTGAAGACCGGGCTGATCTCGATGGATTCGACCATGCGCTCCAACCTCGGCGTCGGCCTGCCGATCGACGTGCTGGTGGTGCGCGCCGACGTCTGCGAGGCCGACCTCAACCATCGCATCGAGGCCGGCGAGCCCTATTTCCACGACCTGCGCTCGCGGTGGTCGGCGGCGCTGCGCGCCGCACACCAGAACATTCCACGCCCACCCTACAAGAACGAAACCGAAGCAAAAACCAAGTAAGAGGAAACTGAGAGATGACTGAGGCAACCAGCAAGATCGCGCTCGTGACCGGCGCCGGCACCGGCGTCGGACGCGCAGCATCGCTCGCTTTGATGGACAAGGGCTACACCGTGGTGCTCGTCGGGCGCCGCCTGGAGATGCTGGAAGAGACCGCCAAGCTCGGCCCCGCCGGCAAGAGCCTCTGCATCACCGCCGACATGGCCAATCCGGCTGCGATCGCCGCGCTGTTCGACAAGGTGAAGGCGACCTACGGCCGGCTCGACGTGCTCTTCAACAATGCCGGCATGGGCGCGCCGCCGGTGCATTTCGAGGACCTGCCGCTCGAGCAGTGGCAGGCCGTGGTCAACACCAACCTCACCGCGCCGTTCCTGTGCACCCAGCACGCCTTCCGCATCATGAAGGACCAGTCGCCGCGCGGCGGCCGCATCATCAACAACGGCTCGATCTCGGCGCATGCGCCGCGGCCGTTCTCGGCGGCCTACACCTCGACCAAGCACGCCATCACCGGCCTCACCAAGGCCTCCAACCTCGACGGCCGCATGTATGACATCGCGGTCGGCCAGGTCGATATCGGCAATGCCGCGACCCCCATGACCGACCGCATGGTCAACGGCCCCGGCGTGCTGCAGCCGGACGGCACCACCAAGCACGAGCCGCGCATGGATGCGAAGGCGGTCGGCGACGCCGTCGCCTACATGGCCGGTCTGCCGCTCGACGCCAACGTGCTGTTCATGACGGTGATGGCTACCAAGATGCCGTTCGTGGGGCGGGGCTGATCTTCTCTCGCTTGCGGCAGAGCTATCACGACAGCATGGCCGGGCTTGTGCCGGCCATGCCGTTGCAGGGGCACACTATCAAAATATCAAAAACAACCCCATGCAAAGGAGCCGGCGGGCTGCCGGCGTTCGACACGGCAACTGTCCGTAGCGGGTGAAGATGTCGTGTTTTTGTAGCTCGTGATCTGTCGCCTTCGTTTCTGATTTGCAGGGGAGCCGGAAGGCGGGGACGGCTTTCCCTGATTGATCATGCCACGGCT
>NZ_LGHK01000147.1 GCF_001908235.1 Bradyrhizobium sp. NAS96.2 | reverse complement strand
TCCGACCGCGCGCTGTCGCTGGCCGCCGCCATGAACTATCCGGAGCTCGCGGTGCGCCGCCGGCCGAAGGTCGCCGTGCTGGCAACCGGCGATGAGCTGGTGATGCCGGGATCAAAACCCGGCCCCGGCCAGATCGTCTATTCCAACGGCTACGCGCTGCGGGCGCTGGCGCGGACCGAAGGCGCCGAGACCGTCGACCTCGGGATTGCCGCCGACACCGTGGAGGCGACCACGGCCGGCATCCGCCGGGCGCGTGAGAGCGGTGCCGACATCCTGATCACCACCGGCGGCGCCTCGGTCGGCGACCACGATCTCGTCAAGCAGTCGCTGGAGGCCGAGGGCGTCCAGATGGCGTTCTGGCGGATCGCGATGCGGCCCGGCAAGCCGATGATGCACGGCCGGCTAGGGTCGATGCGCGTGATCGGCCTGCCCGGCAATCCGGTGTCCTCCTATGTCTGCGCCTTCCTGTTCCTGGTGCCGTTGATTCGCGCATTGAGCGGCCGAAAAACGATTCATCATCGCCGCGCGAGCGCCCTGCTCGGCCGCGACCTCGCCGCCAACGACCAGCGCGAGGACTATCTGCGCGCGCGTCTGGAAGAGCGCGAAGACGGCACGCTGATCGCAACGCCTGTCATGCAGCAGGACTCGTCGCTGCTCGGAAATCTCGCTGCGGCACGGGCACTTCTCGTGCGTCCGCCGTTTGCGCCGGCCGCCGTCAAAGGCGCCGAGTGCGAGATCCTGACGCTGCCTGAATGAGGCTTTCGCGGCCCGCTCATTGTGCGTGCGTTGCCGTGCGCGTTCACCTGAAATTAAGTGGTTGCGGAACACATATCGAACATATAGTGTCCGTTCATGATTTGTTTCGAGTACTGGTGTCTACAAACGGGAGACCGCCAGGGAGCGCTTGCAACAAGCACAATGCTCCTGAGGTCAGACCCGGCCTGCAGGCCCCACCGAAGAGTCTCGGAATCGAACGACGCTATCAACCGGGGGAATACTCGAGATGCTCACGCGCAAACAGTACGAACTTCTGCGTTTCATCAATGAACGTCTGAAAGAGGCCGGCGTGCCGCCCTCCTTCGACGAGATGAAGGATGCGCTCGACCTGCGCTCGAAGTCCGGTATCCACCGCCTGATCACTGCGCTGGAGGAGCGCGGCTTCATCCGCCGCCTGCCCAACCGCGCCCGCGCCATCGAAGTCATCAAGCTGCCCGAGCTCTCCGCCGGCGCCGGCAACGGCCGCCGCGGCTTCACGCCAAGCGTCATCGAAGGCACCCTCGGCAAGCGCACCAGCACGCCCCCGGTCGCCGAAGACGACGGCAACCGTCCGGTCGCCGTGCCCGTGATGGGCCGGATCGCCGCCGGTACGCCGATCGAGGCGCTGCAGACCCGCAGCCACACCATCAGCGTACCACCCGACATGCTCGGTGCCGGCGAGCATTATGCGCTGGAGGTGCGCGGCGACTCGATGGTCGATGCCGGCATCCTCGACGGCGACATGGCGCTGATCCAGCGCAACGACGTCGCCAACACCGGCGACATCGTGGTGGCGCTGATCGACGAGGAGGAAGCCACCCTGAAGCGCTTCCGCCGCCGCGGCGCATCGATCGCGCTGGAGCCGGCCAACACCGCCTATGAAGTGCGCATCCTGCCGCCGAACCGGGTCCGCATCCAGGGCAAGCTGATCGGCCTCTACCGCAAGTACTGAGTTGCAAATACTTGCGGCGGCGAGGAACGAGCAACACGTCGGATCGTTCCTTGAAAGATAGCGCAGCATGCGGCCCGCCCGACGCGCTCCGATACCTCTCACGCAGCGTCGCGTGTTTGTGATTGAGGTGGTCTCGGGCCAGTCGTACAATAGCCCAGAAACGAGCTGACACTCGTTCGCTATCGTCCACTCTGGTAGAGGCCCTATGCCTCAAGGAGAGGCACGGGTCGCTACCTCGAAATGAGGAGCCAACCGATGTGTGACTATAGTCTGCACGCCGTGGCATCGCGCCCCGCCATTGTCGGAGAGACGCTGATCACGACGACCTTCCGCGGCACGTCAACCCGCGGCTTTGCTTCGGAGAACGATCCCACTGTCGCGGTCTGCATGCTGCCCGGCACCGAGCTCGCATTCGCCGAGAACGTTCGCTACGACAGCCGCTGGATCTGGACCAAGACAATGAACTTCCGCGTCGGCGTGTTCAACGAAGTCGAGCCCGACGTGCCCGATCGCCATCATGACGCGGTCGAATTCCCCGACGGCAGCCATGTGCTAGTGACCCAGCTCGTCGAGGGGCAGCGCGTCAGCGTGCTGCAACTGCCGGCGCTGCATCCGCCGGTCGAGCAGAAGCCGAAGGTTGTGGAGCGGCGGCCCTCCGCATTCGCGTCGCTGTTTTTGGGTTGAACGCATCGTCGCCGTGGAATGAACCGTTCGGCGGCGGATAACCTAAGCGATTTCGAGCGACCCCGGACGTCCGGTTCCGGGGCGCGGCAGGAGATTTGCGTCGACGGCCGCCTTGGCGCATCATCGGGCACGGAGGACGTGCGCGGTGGTCGATAAGGTCACTTGGCAAAAAGCTGGACGCGTCACGGAGCCGGGCCGCTACATGTTCCGGTTCGGCTGGCTGACGGTCACGGCCGACGACCTGAAGGTCTGGGAACGGTTTCCCGAGGCGGTCTTCACCCTCGTCAAGAAGCCCGACGGCGGCCCCGACTCCGACGGCGGCCCCGACTCCGACGAATACCATCTCGGCCTGTTTGAGCTACCATCCGGCACCTCGCTCGATCCCGGCTAATCCTCGCCTTACTAATCCTCGCCTTGCAGATCGACCTCGGACGGCGTCGCGTCGATGGCGGGCCGCGGCGCGGCGGCGGGCGCGCGCAGCGTGGTCTCGCTCTCGCCATCGCCGGGAACCGCCAGCGACCATGGCCGGTCGATCCCGCCCGGCTTGACCGCATCGATGGCGTAGCCGTCCCGGATCCGCCGCAGCATCAGCGCGCCGTGGCGCCGCAGCCGCTCGGCGTCGATCACGGAGGCGGCGCAGTCCCGCGGCGGTGGCGGCCGTGCGGTCACGATCAGCGCCGCGCGCTCGCAATCGTCGACCAGTGCCTCGGGCCGGGTCGCCAGCGCGACGAAGGCGCCGCCGGGCCCTTGCGTCACGCAGCCGCTCGGATCGCAGGAGACCCCCTCGCCGAGTGACGCATCCATAGCCGTCCGGGCATCGGCATCCGCCGCCAGCCATTCCTTCACGAGAAAGGCATCCTTGGCGCTGTGCATCAGGTGCAGCCGGCCGTCGCCGCCACGCACCGCGACGTTGCGGCCATCGGCCGAGACCAGAACGTCCGGCTGCGGCACCCGCACCGCCCAGACCGAGGCGACCACGAGCAACGCGGCCCCCGACCAGCGCAGCGGCGAACGCAACAATCCCTGCAGGATCAGGCCGGCACTCGCCAGGATCATCGGCCCGACGCCGAACGCCGCCATCCGGCCGACCGCGCCGGGCAGCGCCGCGACCCATTGCGTCACCAGGATCATCCAGTCGATGCCGAACCCCATGATCGCCCAGAACACGCCGTCGAAGCCGAACGGCATGACGAGCAGCCCGAGCAGGCCCGCCGGCATCACCACGGCCGACACCACCGGCATGGCCGCGAGGTTCGCGAGCAGCCCGTAGGGCGTGACGCGATGGAAGTGGAACGCAGCGTAGGGCGTCGTCGCGAGCCCCGCGACCAGCGAGGCCAGCGTCAGCATCGCCAGTTCGCGCCCGCCCCACAGCGCGACCCGCGCGGTCGCCGAATGGTCCGGCGATGCCAGAAGGTTCGGCAGCCCGATCTGCACCAGCGCCACCAGCCCGAGCGTCGCGGCGAACGACATCTGGAAGCTCGGATGCACCAGCGCCTCCGGCGCGATCGCGAGCACGATCAGCGCCGCCACCGCCAGCGTGCGGAAGGTGATCGCGCGGCGGTCGACGATCACGGCGATCAGCACCACGGCCGTCATGAAGAACGACCGCTGGGTCGCGACCTCGGCTCCCGACAGCAAAAGATAGAACGCCGCGGCGACGAGCGCGGCTGCTGCGGCCCATTTCTTGATCGGGTGTCCCGCCGTCAGCGCCGGAAACAGCGCAAGCAGCGCGCGGATCGTGAAGAATACGACGCCTGCGACGACCGCCATGTGGTAGCCGGAGATCGACAGCACATGGCCGAGCCCCGAGATGAACATCGCATCGTTGACCGGCGTCGTGATCGCATCGCGCCGGCCGGTGAGCAGCGCCGTTGCGATGGCGCGCTGGTCGCCGTCGAGCGTGGTCCGGATGCGCGCGTCGATGGCGTCGCGCAGCCACTGCATGAAGGCGGCATAGCGCAGCGCAAGGCCGCGGGCTGCCGGCGGCTCCCTGGTCTTGACCGCACCCATCACGAATCCGGACGCGCCGATGCCCTGGAAATACAGGTCGCGGCCGAAATCATAGGAGCCCGGACGCTGCGGCCCGAGCGGCGGCATCAGCCGCGCCTTCAATTCGACGAAGCTGCCGACTTCGGGCGCGGTGCCCTTCTTCACCGAGAGCCTGACACGCTCCAACTTGGTATTGTCGCGCGGGCTCTCCATCGAGACCACGCGCAGCACGAAGCGATCGGTCTTCTCTCTGATGTCGCGCGTCTCGACAAAGCCGGTCAGCGCTACCGAGAACATCGGCCGCGCCAGCACGCCGTGAGCGATCCGCGCCGTCTTCCATGTCGCAATGGCAAAGCCCGCGGCAACGGCAGCCAGCATCACGATGGCGGGAAACACGCTGCGCCGCCGGAGCAGCAGCGCGAGCAGGCAGAGCACGATCGCGACAGTGGCGGCGACCGACAGGACCGGCTCGTGCTCGGCCGCAAAATAGAATGCGATGCCGGTGCCGAACGCCACCGGCACCCACGGCAACAGCCGACCGGCGCCCGCCTCCGCGCGCGCCCATTCCCGCAACGTCTCGACGAAGGGCCGCCAGATGCTGGCAGGCGTCGGCAGATAGCCGCCGGCAGGAACGGCGGCACGCGGCGGCCACGTCCCCGCGTAGCCGCGTTTGCCGCCCGGCGTCGTGCCCTGCTCCGCCATTCCACTTGTGATCCCTGCCGGGCGGCAAGGCTACCGGAAGCAGTGACCTCACCGCTAGCGGAACGGATGCAGAATACGGACCGGCAAGGCGGGATACGAGGACCGACCTGCGCCGCGCGGCTCCCCGCACGGGCCACAGCTCCTGCCCGCGTCAGACCGATCGAGCCGAAAGTCGCATTAGGTAGCAATCCGGTTGGGATTAGACTGCCCTGACGCCTGCATTCCCGGACAGACAGGGATGAGGCGCTAACGGCTCGCGGCACTGAAGGCCGCTGGAGCTCTTCTCAGGTGGTCCAAAACTCCCTGAGACCAGGCGTTGCGGACGAACTCGCAAATCTCGCCTGCAACGCCGCGCACCACGCGCACTCCGCGAGCGGATTGATCGCTGAAAAAACGCGAGGAGTAGCGTCTGCATTTGATAGGAGCAGCACATGGCAATTCAAGTACCTAGCGATTTTCGTCGCGTGATTGTCGCTGCGTCAGTGGGAAACATCATTGAATGGTACGACTTCTATATTTTTGGCAGCCTTGCCGCCGTTCTATCGGTCAAGTTCTTTGAGCAATCCCACCCCGTCGCAGCCCTGCTGAGCACAATCGCACTGTTCACTGCGGGATTCCTGATCCGTCCGCTTGGGGCCTTCCTGTTCGGATGGATGGGCGATCGGGTCGGCCGCAAATATACATTCCTCATTACGTTGAGCGGAATGGGCCTGGGAACGGGAGCGATCGGACTGATTCCAACCTATCAGTCGATCGGCCTGACGGCCGCATTCATTCTGTTCGGTTTGCGAATGATCCAGGGTCTATGCCTCGGCGGCGAATATGGCGGCGCCATCACCTATGTCGCCGAGCATGTTCCGGACGACAGCCGCGGCTACTACACCGGCTGGCTACAAACCTCGCCGACACTCGGGATCGTGGTGTCGCTGGCCGTGATCGTCCTGACCCGGAGCTGGGCCGGCAATCAGGCCTTCGACGAATGGGCCTGGCGCGTTCCGTTCCTGCTCTCGTTCGTGCTGGTGGCCATCGCCATCTACATCCGCCTCCAGCTCCAGGAGACGCCGATTTTCCAGGAGATCAAGGCACGCGGACAGATGACCAGGAATCCGTGGAAGGAAGCCTTCCTCAGCGCCAACATCAAGTACATCGGGATCGCCATCGTCGTCCTGATCGGACAGGGCGTGGTCTGGTACAGCGGTCAATTCTGGGCACTGTACTTCCTGCAGCAGGTTTCGAAGGTGGACGCGCTCTCCTCGGCCTACATCGTAGGAGCAGCATTGCTGATCGCAACACCGAGCCTGATCTTCTTTGGCTGGCTGTCGGATCAGATCGGCCGCAAGCCCGTGATCCTGGGAGGGATGCTGCTCGCCGCGATCACCTACTATCCGCTGTATCTGTGGCTCGGCATGGTCACGCAGCCGGGACACATCAACTATCCGGCCGCCGTCTTCATCGTCTTCATCCTCGTTTGCTACGTCGGGATGGTGTATGGGCCGGTAGGCGCGTTCCTGGCGGAATTCTTCCCAGGGAGGATCAGGTACACCTCAGTCTCGGTGCCGTATCATATCGGCAACGGCTGGGGCGGCGGCTTGGTGCCGTTCATCACATCGGCCGCTTTCGCGGCCACCGGCAGCATCGGCTACGCGCTGATCTACCCGATTGTCGTTCCGGCGGTGTGTTTCGTGATTGCCCTGCTCGTCATGCCTGAGACACGCAAGACCAGAATTTGGGAGCAGATCGAGGCGAGCGTCGCATCGTAACGAAGTGACCTTGCTGCGGGGCAACTGCGGCAGGAGTCATGGCCGTCTTCCAGCACGTGCGGACGATGATTCTGAATCGTCCCGCACTCGCGGTCCCTTGCGTGATTTCTCTGCAGAACTTGCGTCCGCGTGACATCGGCGCGGCCTGGAGGGGATCCTGCTCCATGCAACCAAACCTCAGCGGCCGCCAGTGATAGGCGGTCAGACCAACACCTCCGTCGGCTTCCTCTCAGCCAGCCCGGTGATGCCACCGATCGTGCCACCAGGTGGTGAAATCACGATCCGTCGTCAGCTCCCAGCAAGCGAGCACGATCACCACGATGCCGGCGAGCACGCTGCCCGTCGTGACCGATCCCTGTTCGTAGCTGAACGTCCAGGGTGCCAGCACCAGAGCCAGCCCCATCAGCATCTCGCCCCATTCCTCCAGATAGGACGGAATGATGAATGCCTCCAAGGCAAACAGCACGACGCCCAATCCGAGTGCGACGGAGATCCAGAGAGCTGCCCCGGAGAAGCCCAGTGCAAACGGCGATGCGACCAGCCAGACGCCCACCAACAGGCTGGCAGCATCCTGCCAGTGTTGAATGCGCATAGTTCTCACCTCCCTCTCTCCAAGGATATGGTGCGGCGGGGACAAAAAACACCTGTCCGACCTGCGATGTGTTGCCGCTGTGCCAGGCTCCAGCGCGCGCCTAGATCAGCGGTGTCTGCGACGAAACATGGTGGCAGACGATCTTCCAGTCGCCGTCCTCGCGCGCGATCACCCAGGTGATCTTGACGACGAGCGCGGGCGCATCGCCGTCAAGAAAGAAGGACGCAATGCCCGCCATGTTGACGAGATCGGCGTTCACCCGCGCGGTCCTGATTTCGCTGAACTGAACTCGCGGCGCGTGCCAGCGCGGCAGGCCTTCAGCATAGGCTTTGACGCCGTCGCGACCGCGATACAGCGTCGGGTTCGAGCCGAAGAAGAACGCGCTCTTCGAGTAGAGCGCGGAGAGCGCATCCGCGTCGAGCTTGCTGAAACCCGCCGACCATTTTGCAATGATCGCGGAGACGATGTCGTCGGCTTCATCAGGCATCGATCGCCTCCCTCCTGGCGTCGGTCTCAAGCAGCCTTAGCCTTTGCCGCCGACTTCCTTGGCAAAGGTGTCGCGCAGGCCGATGGTGCGGTTGAACACGAGCTTGTCCGGCCTCGAATCCGCGTCACGCACGAAATAGCCCTGCCGCTCGAACTGCATCGCGTCGGGTGAATTGCCATCGGCGATCGCAGGCTCGACCCGCGCATCGCTGAGCACTTCCAGCGACTGAGGGTTGAGGTCGGCGGCAAAATCGGCGGCGTTCGGGCTCGGGTTGGCGAACAGCTGATTGTAGATCCGGATCTCCGCCGGCTTCGACTGCGCCGCCGGCAGCCAGTGCATCGTCGCCTTCACCTTGCGGCCGTCGGGCGCATTGCCGCCCTTGGTCAGGGGATCATAGGTCGCGCGGAGCTCGACGATCTCGCCGGCGGCGTCCTTGATCACGCCCGTGCACTTGATGAAGTAAGCATAGCGCAGCCGCACCTCGTTGCCGGGCGAGAGGCGGAAGAACTTCTTCGGCGGGTTCTCCATGAAGTCGTCGCGCTCGATATAGAGCTCGCGGCCGAACGCGATCTTGCGGGTGCCGGCTTCCGGATTGTCCGGGTGGTTGATCGCCTCGATCTCCTCGACCTGGCCTTCCGGATAGTTCTCGATCACGACCTTGAGCGGCCGCAGCACCGCCATGCGGCGCAGCGCGGTGCGGTTCAGCTCCTCGCGAATGCAGAATTCGAGCATGCTGACGTCGACCACGCTGTTCGCCTTGGCGACGCCGATGCGCTTGATGAATTCGCGCACCGCGGCCGGCGGCACGCCGCGCCGCTTCAGGCCGGCGATGGTCGGCATGCGCGGATCGTCCCAACCCGAGACATGCCCGTCACGGACGAGCTGGGTCAGCACGCGCTTCGACAGCAGCGTGTAGGTCAGGTTCAGCCGCGCCATTTCATACTGGCGCGGCTTCGACGGCACCGGCAGCTTGTCGAGCAACCACTCGTAGAGCGGACGGTGATCCTCAAACTCCAGCGTACAGATCGAATGGGTGATGCCCTCGATCGCGTCCGACTGGCCGTGCGCGTAGTCGTAGCTCGGATAGATCGACCATTTGTCGCCGGTGCGCGGATGGTGGGCATGCAGGATGCGGTAGAGCACGGGGTCGCGCAAATTAATGTTGCCGGCCGCCATATCGATCTTGGCGCGCAGCACGCGGGTGCCGTTCGGAAACTCGCCGGCCTTCATGCGGCGGAACAGGTCGAGGTTCTCCTCGACCGAACGGTCGCGGAACGGCGAGTTCTTGCCGGGCTCGGTCAGCGTGCCGCGGGACGTGCGGATCTCCTCCTGCGACTGGTCGTCGACATAGGCATAGCCGGCCTTGATCAGGCCCTCGGCCCAATCATACAGGCGCTCGAAATAGTCCGAGGCGAAGAAGAGGTTCTTGCCCCAATCGTAGCCGAGCCAATGGACGTCGGCCTGGATCGAGTCGATGTACTCCTGCTCCTCCTTGGTCGGATTGGTGTCGTCGAAGCGCAAATTGCACTGGCCGCCGAACTCCTGCGCGATGCCGAAATTTAAGGCGATCGACTTGGCGTGGCCGATATGCAGGTAGCCGTTCGGCTCCGGCGGGAAGCGGGTCACGATCCGGTTGTGCTTGTGGGAGGAGAGATCGGCCTGGACGATGTCGCGGATGAAGTCGCGCCCTGCCTCTGCCGTCGTGTCAATCGTCATCAAAGGGTTCCCTGGAGGATTAGGCCCAACCTTCTGCCAAATTCGTGCCGTCCGGCCAAGTCCGGTTTCAAGTCCGGTTTCAAGTCCGGTTTGACGGGCAAAAGGTCAACCGAGGCTTTAGTTATGTCCGGTTCCTGCTATACACCACCGCCCGTTCCAGCATACGTCTCACTCGATCATGACCAATTCCGTCGTTACCCGCTTCGCCCCCTCACCGACCGGATTCCTCCATATCGGAGGCGCCCGCACCGCGCTGTTCAACTGGCTCTATGCCAGGAAGCTCGGCGGCAAGATGCTGCTCCGGATCGAGGACACCGACCGCGAACGCTCCACCAAGGAGGCGATCGACGCCATCCTCGACGGCCTGAAGTGGCTGGAGCTCGATTGGGACGGCGACGTGATCTACCAGTTCAGCCGCGCCGCCCGCCATCGCGAGGTCGCCGAGGGCCTGCTCGCCGCCGGGCGCGCCTATTACTGCTACGCCACGCCCGAGGAGCTGGCCGCGATGCGCGAGAAGGCGCGCGCCGAGGGCCGCACCCGGCTCTATGACGGCATGTGGCGTGACCGTGATCCGGCCACCGCGCCTTCGGACGTCAAGCCGACCATCCGCCTGAAAGCGCCGCAGACCGGCGAGACCGTGATCGAGGACCAGGTCCAGGGCCGCGTGGTCTGGCAGAACGAGAACCTCGACGACCTCGTCCTGCTGCGCGGCGACGGTACCCCGACCTACATGCTCGCGGTCGTGGTCGACGACCACGACATGGGCGTCACCCACATCATTCGCGGCGACGACCATTTGATCAACGCCGCGCGCCAGAAGCAGATCTACGACGCGCTGGAGTGGGAGCTTCCGAGCATGTCCCACATTCCGCTGATCCACGGCCCCGACGGCTCGAAACTGTCGAAGCGCCATGGCGCGCTCGGCGTCGATGCCTACCGCGCGCTCGGCTATCTGCCGGCCGCCCTGCGCAACTACCTCGTCCGGCTCGGCTGGAGCCATGGCGACCAGGAGATTTTCTCCACCCAGGAGATGATCGACGCGTTCGATCTCCCGGGCATTGGCCGCTCGGCGGCGCGGTTCGATTTCGCCAAGCTGGAGAACCTCAACGGTCACTATATCCGGCAGAGCGACGATCAATCCCTCGTGACCCAGTTCGAGAGCGTGCTGGACTATGTTCCTGAAGGCGCCGCGCTGAAGGCCAAGCTCAACGACACCACCCGCGCGCAGTTGCTGCGCGCAATGCCGAGCCTGAAGGAGCGCGCCAAGACGCTGATCGAGCTGATCGCGGGTGCCTACTTCATTTTCGCCGACCGGCCGCTCGAGCTCGATCCGAAAGCTGTGGCGCTACTCACGCCGGAAACGCGCGCATTGATCGGCCGCCTGCGCACCGCGCTGGAAGCCGTGAATGACTGGACGGCGGAAACCACCGAGACCGCCATGCGGAATTTCGCCGAGCAGAACAATTTGAAACTCGGCGCCGTCGCCCAGCCGCTGCGGGTGGCGCTGACCGGGCGCACAACGTCGCCGGGCATCTTCGACGTGCTGGCCGTCCTGGGACGCCAGGAGTGTCTGGCCCGCCTCGCCGATCAGGCGGCGTAATCCTGCATGGACCCCTCCCAGGGTCCATCTTGCAGCGCACATTGCAATGAGCTACCCATCGCCGGACGCCTTCTTCACAAGCCGTTCCGCCCCGCCATGGGCCGCAAATTAGCGACTGGGCATGGTCGGTTTTCGCAACGAATTCATCGGGGATATCGCGATGGACGCAAAATCCAGCAAGACAGCCACACTCACCATCGGCAACAAGAACTACGATTTCCCGATCCTGAGCGGCACGGTTGGGCCTGATGTCATCGACATCGCCAAGCTCTACGGCCAGGCCGGGGTGTTCACCTATGACCCCGGCTTCACCTCGACCGGCAGCTGCCAGTCGAAGATCACCTACATCGACGGCGACGCCGGCGTTCTCGAATACCGCGGCTATCCGATCGAGCAGCTCGCCGAGAACGGCGACTTCCTCGAGACTTGCTATTTGCTGCTCTACGGGGAGCTTCCGACCCCGGCGCAGAAGAAGGATTTCGACCACCGCGTGATCCATCACACGATGGTGCATGAGCAGATGGCCCGCTTCTTCCAGGGCTTCCGCCGCGACGCTCATCCGATGGCGATCATGGTGGCGGCCGTCGGCGCGCTGGCTGCGTTCTACCACGACTCCACCGACATCAACGATCCGCGGCAGCGCATGATCGCCTCGATGCGGATGATCGCGAAGGTGCCGACGCTGGCGGCGATGGCGTACAAGTACACCGTCGGCCAGCCCTTCATCTATCCGAAGAACTCGCTCTCGTTTGCCGAGAACTTCCTCAACATGTGCTTCGCGGTGCCCTGCGAGGACTACAAGATCAATCCGGTGCTCGCCGACGCACTCGACAAGATCTTCATCCTGCATGCCGACCACGAGCAGAACGCCTCGACCTCGACGGTGCGTATCGCCGGCTCCTCGGGCGCCAACCCGTTCGCCTGCATCGCGGCCGGCATCGCCTGCCTGTGGGGCCCGGCGCATGGCGGCGCCAACGAGGCCGCGCTCAACATGCTCTACGGCATCGGCAAGGTCGAAAACATTCCGGATTTCATCGCCAAGGTGAAGGACAAGAACAGCGAAGTTCGCCTGATGGGCTTCGGCCACCGCGTCTACAAGAACTACGACCCGCGCGCCAAGATCATGCAGAAGATGTGTCATGCGGTGCTCAAGGAGACCGGCCACGGCGACGATCCGATGCTCAAGGTCGCGATGGAGCTCGAGAAGATCGCGCTCAGCGATCCCTACTTCATCGATCGCAAGCTCTACCCGAACGTCGACTTCTATTCGGGCATCACGCTGAAGGCGATGGGCTTCCCGGTCTCGATGTTCACCGTGCTGTTCGCGGTCGCCCGCACCGTCGGCTGGATCAGCCAGTGGAGCGAGATGATCGAGGATCCGCAGCAGAAGATCGGCCGTCCGCGCCAGCTCTACACCGGCGTCGCGCGCCGCGACTATGTGCAGATCGACAAGCGCAAGTAAGCTGCATTTCCGAGTGAGTCCGAGACGGCGCCATCATTCCCGATGGCGCCGTTTTCGTTTGCCGCGTGCGACTTCGGTCGCGAGCGCATCAAGGCGCGGCAGCCAGAACGCCCTGAAGCGGTCGAGCCAGTCGTCGACCTCGCGCAGCCGCCGCGGCTCCACGGCATAGATGCGGCGGGTGCCGTCGGCGCGCACCGATGCGAAGCCGGCGTCGCGCAGGATCCGCAACTGCTGCGAGACCGCCGACTGGGTGATGCCGAATTCGCGCTGCACGACGGCGACGACATCGCCCGAACTGTGCTCGCCGGTCGCCAGCAGCTCCAGGATGCGCCGGCGAACGGGATCGCCGAGGATGTCGAAGGCGTGCACGGCTGCTAGCCTCCACCCGGCTCGGGCTCGCCGCAATAGAACGCCGTGGTGTTGGCCTCGGCCCGGCGCGCGGCGGCCTCATCCGTGCCAGCCTTGATCGAAGCCGTACACCAGTCGGCGCTGCTGCGGCGGATGAACTCCCTGCCATCCTCGGAGCCGGGCCACGCCTCCGCGGCCGCGCGATCGAACTGCGCACCGGGGCCCGCGGCGATGTAGAGCGCGAGCCCGACCAACGCGAGGTCCCAGCCGACGCCGACCGCGCCGGGTCCATAGCGATCCCAGAAGTCGCCCTCGATCAGCGAGAGGTGCTCGAGTTCCAGGCGCGTGCCGCCGGCGCTATCGTCAGCCAGGGTGACGGTGACCCAGCTGACGGTGCCCATCGCCTCCCAGGTCACGGCAAGCCGGCGCGGCGGCTCACACGTCGTGATCTCGCCGCCGGCCTGGCCCTGGAACTGGTAGCGGCCGCCAAGCTTCAGATCGCCCGAGACGGGTAGGAACCAGCGCGGAATGCGCTCGGGATTG
Source organism: Bradyrhizobium sp. NAS96.2 (assembly GCF_001908235.1). Lineage (GTDB taxonomy): Bacteria > Pseudomonadota > Alphaproteobacteria > Rhizobiales > Xanthobacteraceae > Bradyrhizobium. The sequence continues at coordinate 1,672 of NZ_LGHK01000147.1, read as the reverse complement.
GTCAGCGCATCCCAGAGATCGGCGATGTCGGTGTCGTAGCTGCGCGTTGCAATCACCGCCCGCGCCGGTTTGCCGTCGCGTTCCCGGACGGCAACTTCACGAACGACGGCTCCGACATAGGCGACAGGATTGATCTTCATGGAGGGCTCCGTACTAATATTAGGCTATGCTAATATTAGCGCAGTCTAAATATTCGAGGCAAGCGGAACCGTTGCGGCCGGATGTCGCCGCAGAGCGCAGTATGAGTGCATGACTAGCTCGAACGCCGGCCCAGTTCCGCCAGTACGATGTCGGCGGCGCGGACGCTCGGCGGCTGGTCGCCGGTCGACATCTTGCCGTCCATCGTCGCGAACGCCACGAGCTGCCGCAGCCGCTCGGGCGAATCCTTGATCACGTCGATCAGCGCCTGCGCGAGCTTGTCCGGCGTGCAGTTCTCCTGCAGGAACTCGGGAATGATATCGCTGCCGATCACGAGATTGGCGAGGATCACCGACGACACCCGGATTGCACGGCGCAGGATGAACGCCTCGGCGGCACCGACGCGATAGGCCGTCACCATCGGAATTCCTGACAGCGCGAGCTCCAGCGTCACCGTCCCCGACTTCGCGAGCGCGGCGCGGGCCACGCGGAACGCGGCGCGCTTCTCGGTCTCACCGATCGCGAGCCGCGGCGCCACCGGCCACGAGGCGACGCCTTCGCGCACCATCGCCTCGAGATGCGGCATGGTGGGAAGCACGAGCTCGAACGGCGTTTGCTGGCTGAGCTGGCCGAGCGCGGCGCCGAATAGCGCCAGATGATGCCTGATCTCGCTGCGCCGGCTTCCGGGCAGAACCAGCAGGACCGGCGGCTGCGCGTCGCGCCGCTTCTGCTCCTCCTCGTTCGGCCGCAGCGAGGCCAGTTGCTCGGTCAAGGGATGGCCGACATAGCTGCATGGCGGTCCCTGCAGCTTGCGATACTCCTCCGGCTCGAACGGCAGCAGCGCCAGCACATGATCGACATAGCTTCGCATCGCGCGCGCCCTGCCCGGCCGCCAGGCCCAGACCGACGGCGACACATAGTCAACGATCGGAATGTCCGGATTGCGTGCTCGGACCCGGCGCGCGACGCGATGCGTGAAATCGGGACTGTCGATGATGACGAGCATGTCGGGCGCGTCGGCGAGCACGGCGTCGGCGGTGCGGCTGATCAACCGCAGGATTTTCGGCAATTGCTTCACGACCGCGGAAAGGCCGACGATCGAGAGTTCTTCGATCGGGAATAGCGGGTCGATGCCCTCACCCGTCATCGCCCGGCCACCGACGCCGGCAAATTGCACCCTATCGCCGAGGCGCTGCCGCAGCACCTGCATCAGCGCCGCGCCGAGGCGATCACCGGATTCCTCGGTCGCGATGAGGAAGATCTTGCGGTCGGTGCTGGGACTGCGCGCCTGCATCAGTCCGCCAGCCCGATGACGAACAGCCCCTTGGCGTCGGCGGCCTCAATCAGGGCCTGCGGTTCGGCGGCGAGCGTATTGCCGGCGATCACGGCGATCCCGGCGATCCCGGCCGCCGCCGCGCCCTCGACCGTCCGTGGGCCGACGGTCGGCAGATCGAAGCGCAGATCCTGCTTGCTCTTCGGCGCCTTCACCAGCACGCCGCGGCCGGCCTTGGCGCGGATCCGGCCCTCGGCGCGC
>NZ_LGHK01000146.1 GCF_001908235.1 Bradyrhizobium sp. NAS96.2 | reverse complement strand
GCCGGGTGCCGCAGCGTCGGGCGCATCGGGGGCCGCATCGCCGACACTCAATGCCACCACGCCGGGCGGCACCGGCAGCCGCCTCAATCTGACGCCGCTGCAGACGCCGGCCAGCGTCGAGATCATCACGGCGCAGACCATCGCCGAACGCGGCCAGCATAATGTGCTCGATGCCGTCACCCAGAACGCGGTAGGGTTCATCGCAATGCCGGCGCCCGGCAATGGCGGCCTGTCGTTCAGCACCCGTGGCTTTGCCGGCAGCAATTCGGTGATGACGCTGTATGACGGCACGCGCTTCTATATCGGCTCCGGTACCCTGACGTTCCCCTACGACACCTGGTCGACGCAACGCATCGAGGTGCTGCGCGGCCCGGCCTCGGTGCTGTACGGCGAGGGGGCGATCGGCGGCGTCATCAACGTGATCCCGAAGAAGCCGTTAGCCACGCCCTATAACGAGGCCGAGGTCTCGCTCGACAGCAACATGACGCGGCGGCTCTCGGTGGACAGCGCCGGTCCGATCAATCCCAATGTGTCGTACCGCATCAACGCCACCGGCAACATGTCGGACGGCTGGGTCGATCGCGACAAGACCTCGAATGCGGTGGTCTCCGCCGCCGTGCGCGTGCAGGCCTCGGACCATCTCGCCTTCACGCTGTCCGAGGACTACGGCGACCGCAGCCCGTCGCGCTATTTCGGTACGCCGCTGATCAACGGCTCGATCCAGGACACGCTGCGCTTCAAGAACTATAACGCATCCGACAGCGCGATCCGCTATCAGGACAGCTGGACCCAGTTCAAGACCGAATGGGATGTCGCCGACGGCATCAAGGTGAATAACACGCTGTATTATCTGACCAGCGAGCGGCACTGGCGCGACATCGAGAACTACACCTGGAATCCGAAGACCCAGCTGATCGATCGCACGAGCTATATCAAGATCTTCCACGACCAGAAGCAGCTCGGCAACCGGATGGATACGACCTTCAGCGGTCATGTGTTCGGGCTTGCGAACCAGTTCGTGGCCGGGTTCGACGTCAACCGGATCGATTTCACCCACACCAACAACTCGCCCTATGGCGGCGCATCGTCGGTCAATCCTTACGTGTTCGATCCCGGCTCATTCTTCGCGACGACGACGGCGACGACGCCAGGCTTCAACGCGATCGTCAATCAATACGCGCTGTTCGCCGAGGATCGGCTGTCGCTGACTGACCAGTTGTCACTCGTCACCGGCGTCAGGTACGATCGGCCCGAGGTCGATCGCACCGATTACAAGACGCCTTCAAACAGCTTTGAAACCACGCTGTCGGGAACGAGCTGGCGAACCGGGCTGGTCTACGAGCCGATCAAGAACCTTGCGTTCTATGGTCAGTACGCGGTCGGCGTCGATCCGGTCAGCAACCTGATCTCGCTGTCGACCTCGCAGAAGACCTTCCAACTCGCGACCGGCAAGCAGACCGAGGTCGGGGTCAAGCAGTCGTTCTGGGGCGGCCGCGGCGAGTGGACGCTGGCTGCTTACGAGATCGTCAAGACCGGCCTGACCATTCCCGATCCCAGCAATCCGACCGCCGGCCTGGCGCTGCAGATCGGACAGCAGTCATCGCGCGGCGTCGAAGGATCGGTCGGACTTGCGCTGAACGATGGCTGGCGCGTCGACGCCAATCTTGCGCTGCTGCGTGCCCGCTACGACAACAACAGCCAGGTGGTCGGCGGCAAGATCGTCAGCTACAACGGCAATGTCCCGGTCAACGTGCCGCAGCAGGTCTCGAACGTCTGGCTGACCTGGGATTTCGCGCCGAACTGGTCGGCCTCTGGCGGCGTGCAGATCGTCGGAGCGATGTACTCCGATCTTGCCAACACCCAGTTGCGGCCCGGCTACAACGTGGTCAATGGCGGCATCAAGTGGAAGCCGGATGACCGCACCACGGTCGCCTTCCGCGTCTACAATCTGTTCGACAAGGTCTACGCGGTGACCTCGAACGGCACGGGGCAGTGGCTGCTCGGCACGCCGCGCACCGCCGAACTGTCCGTCAACGTGAAGTTCTGATCATGCGCAAGGCTCTGATCCGGCGAGGGCGGCGGTGGCTCTATGTCGTCCATCGCTGGATCGGCATTGCGACGTGTCTCTTGTTCGCGATGTGGTTCATCTCCGGCCTCGTCATGATGTATGTGGCGTTTCCACGCCTCACCGACGGCGAGCGCCTCGCTGCGCTCCCCGTCATCCCTTGGAACAAGGTGCAGGTCGCGCCTGATCGTGCGATGGCGATCGCGGGCGCAGAGCATTATCCGCGTGATCTCCGGCTCTTGATGATGGACGACGTTCCGGTCTATCGCGTGACCGGCTGGAAGGGAGCCGCCGTCACCATTTCCGCAATCGATGGTCGCGTGGTCGACGGCGTTACGCCGGATCAGGCGTTGGCGATCGCCGCCCATCATCCGCATGCGGTGCGGCCGCAATTGCTCGACACTGTGACGCGAGATCAATGGTCGGTCACGGCGCGCTTCGATCCGCTGCGGCCGCTTTATCTGATCGGCCTTGGCGATGCCGATGGCACCGAGCTCTATGTCTCCGCGCGCAGCGGCGAGATCGCGCTCGACACCACGCGGCGCGAGCGCATCTGGAACTGGCTCGGCTCGATCCCGCACTGGATCTATCCGACCGTGCTGCGCAAGGACGGGCCGCTGTGGCGGAACGTGGTGCTGTGGATCTCGGGCGTGTGTCTGGTGGTCGCGGTCACCGGCTTCTGGATCGGCATCCTGCGCCTGCGGCTGACGCGCCGTTACGCTGATGGCGGCGTCTCGCCCTATCGCGGCTGGATGGCCTGGCATCACATCGCCGGCCTGATCGGCGGCATCTTCGTCCTCACCTGGATGTTCAGCGGCTGGTTGTCGCTCAATCCCGGCGGCGCGTTCTCCGGCCGCGGCATCGCCCGCGAGATCGCGACCGGCTACAGCGGCCATGATGCGCCCGACATCGTCGCTCGCTTGCAGTCGCCGCCGTCGGTGCCAGCAGTAGAGGCGCGCTTTGTCTGGATCGGCGGACACCCCCTGATGGTGCTCGACGACCGCAGCGGCCGTCGCAGACTCGCCGATCCCGCGACCGGCGCGCCGGTGAGGCTCTCGCAGGACGAGATCGTCGCGGCGGCGCGGGGCGCGATGCCGGGAGCTGCGATGACATCGGCGCGGCAGCTCGATGAACCGGACGCCTACTGGTACACGCTGCACCAGGTGCGCGAGCTCCCGGTGCTGCGGATCGGCTTCGATGATCCGGCCCACACCTGGCTGCATATTTCTCCGGTTACCGCCGAGATCCTCGACCGCAGCGACGACAGCCGCCGGTCCTATCGCTGGCTGTTCAACGCGCTGCACAGCCTGGATTTCCCGCTGCTGCTGCGCATCTGGCCGGCGCGCGACGTCGTGGTGTGGCTGCTGTCTGTGGTTGGCACGGTCGTCTCGGTCAGCGGTATCGTGATCGGATGGCGCCGGCTGCGGCGGCGGAAGGTGCGATCCCCGCGATCGGCACGTGCGGTCGCGAACCCGGCACGCGCGCCCTGACGGCCTGCGGCCCGCGATCGAAGCATCCGATGCAAGGGGATCGTGATGTGATCCCATGCTCGCCGCTCTGCGCGGTCGCCGCCGGTGTTAGCAGATTGTCATAATCTCTTTCTATGTTGCGCCTGCCGCTGACTTGACGAACGGCTGTATCGATCGCCGATGGATCGTGCTGTTCCGCCGGGGCTTGAGGATCAAGGCGGCGCCTCATGCACTTTGTTCAATGGTTCGGAAGATTGGGCTGCGCGCGAAGCATGATCGGATGTGGCAGCGCTTTCTCGCCCTGGTCATAGGCACTCTCGTTGCCGGGAATATCCAGACGGTAACGATGGCCGGGAGCCCTGAATCAGTTCGAACGCCGGCAACGGTCGATTTCGATATTGGGGGGCAACCCCTGGTCTCGGCGCTCGATGCCTACAGCGCGGCCACCGGTCTGCAGGTGGTGTATGACGCCACACTGGCCGGAGGACGCCGCGCGCAGGCCGTCAAGGGATCGATGACGCCTGACATGGCGTTGCAGGTTCTGCTCGAAGGAACCGGCCTGGTCGCGGTCTATGCCGCAGCGAACACCTTTACGATTGTGCCTGCGGCTACTGCGCCGCAGACGGCGCCGATGCGCAGCTTCATGCCATACCTTGCGGCGGTCCAGAGCAGCGTCGAGGAGGCATTCTGCCGGTCCGCGCTGACTGCGCCGGGTGGCTACCGGATCAAGTTCAGGTTCTGGATCGGGCATGCGGGCGAAGTGCTGCAGCCCCAGCTGCTTGGTTCGACCGACGACGGCGCGCGTGACCAGGCGATCACCACGATGCTGCGTGCCTTGGTGATTGGCCGGCCGCCGCCACCGGACATGCCGCAGCCCGTCACGATGGCGGTTACGCCGCGGCCGCCTTCCGAGACCGGCGACTGTGCTGCCCGTGATCCGCGGCGCCCGGGACTGGTCGCGCGATGACGGAGACCACCTGGACGACGCTTCGGCAGGTGCTCGTTGAGCGCTACGACGAGCTTCGCCGCCGCCTCGCAAGGCGTCTCGGCGACGAGAAGGCGCGCGAGACGCTGCACGAGACGTGGCTGCATCTGCGCGACAAGAATGGCCCGGGCGTGGTGGACAGCCCGATCGGCTACCTGCTGCGCAGCGCGCTCAATCTTGCGATCAGCCGGGAGCGCCAGGAGACGCGCCGGATCAAGCGGTTCGAGGTGCAGCCGATGCTTGAGATCGTCGATGCGGCGCCCGGGCCGGAACGGGAGGTCGAATCGCGCGAGCAGATTGCGCACCTGGAGCAGGTGCTCGAGGAGCTCACGCCGCGCCGCCGGACGATCCTGCTGGCATCCCGCCTGGAAGGCACCCCGCTGCGGGAAATCGCCGAGCGTCTTGGGGTTTCCCAGCGGCTGGTGGAGCTCGAACTGAAAGCCGCGCTCGAGCATTGCGCCAGGCGGTTTGGTAAAAAAGTCACAAGGCGTTTCGGTCCGGCACCGCGAGAAACGTCCTGATAGGAGAGCGTCAGAGTGTTGCGCATTTGGATGGAAGTGGTGCCGAGAGAAACGCCCGATCGATGACCCGTAGCGACGAACCGCCGGAGGAGCTGACCGCGATCGAGAGCGAGGCGCTTGCGCGCGTCCAGCGGCTGGGTTCGGGGCAGGCCTCGCGGCGGGACATCGAGGACGCCAAGCGCTGGGGCAGCCAGAGCAGCGCCCATTCCGAGGCGCTGGCGCAGGCCAGCCTGCTCTGGGATCAACTCGGCCCGGCCGGCGCCAATTTGTTGAAGCGGCGCGGCGATTCCATCCTGGCCGCGGTCAGGCCGCAGCCGCGAATAACGCGGCGGGCGGTGCTCGGAGGCGCGCTTGCGACCTCGGCTGCCGCCTATCTCGTGGTGTCGCCACCCCTGCAGCTGTGGCCGTCGCTGCGGGACGTCATGGCGGACTACCGCACCGCTGCCGGCGAGCAGCGCAAGCTCACGATCGATGGCGACGTCAAGGTGACGCTGAACACCGGAACCAGCGTCAACGTTCAGTCGGGCGAAGCCAGCCAGGATCGTATCGAGATCCTGACCGGGGAAGCGGTGATCGCGGCGGTCTCCGCGAACCGCGAGGTGCGTGTCGTTGCCGGCGACGGCGAGATGCGTGCGCGCCAGGCCCAATTCAACGTCCGCCACGAGCCGCACAGCACCTGCGTGACGTGTCTCGATGGTGAGGTGCAGGTCAGCCGTCACAGCGCCGTCGCGCTGCTGCGCGCCGGGCAGCAGGTCAGCTATGCGGCGCTTGGCCTCGCCGCGCCGATGGCGGTCGATCCCACCGAGGTGACGGCGTGGCGCGACGGAATGCTGATCTTTCATGACGCTCCGCTTGGCAACGTCGTGACGGAGATCAATCGCTACCGGCCGGGCAAGGTCATGGTGACGAATGCGGACCTGGAACGCCGTCTCGTCAACGGCCGGTTCCGCATCGATAATGTCGACGGTATCCTGAACATGTTCCAGCAAATTTTCGGCGCGAAGGCGCGACACCTGCCCGGTGGCATCGTGCTGCTGAGCTGATGTCGGACAAGCCATGAAAACGTGCGTCGCGTGTGCGCGGGGATTGTGATGCAGCGTGCGATTTTGTTGTTCGGTCCTGCCGATCAAATGGCGTCCTTGGAGACGAGAAGCCCGGCATACGGTCTCGCCGTGTGACGAGCGCCTGCGCAGATCCGGTCTGCGCAGCTTTCCGTCCGTTGTTCCCAGGGGACATCCCATGCCGTCTCGTCAGCGCGTTGCCCGCCGTTTCCGCTTCGATCAGCGCCGGGTCGCGCCGCTTCCTCCGCACCAGCGGATCGGATTGGCATCCCGCTCCATGCTGCTCGCGGGAACAAGCACGCTGGCGCTGCTGCTGACCGGGCTGGAGGGCGTGTCCGCGCGCCCGTTCGGCAATTTCGCGACGACGACGTCAGCGCCGACGATCGCGAGCGACGCTGCAACCGCTGCGGCCCAGCAGGCGACCGAAGTCGCCCGGCAAAGCCAGGGTGCGCTGACGCGCGCGACCCAGGCCATCCAGGCTGCACAATCCGCCGCGCGCAGCGCGGCTGCCGCCTCGCAGCGATCGACCACGTTGCCGCAAGTGGCGGTGCCCAACGGCCTTGCTGCGGGCGGGCTCCAGGTTGCGCCGGGCGCCACGCCGGGCTCGAGCCTCTGGCAAGGCGCCGCGCTGCCGAGCGAGACCGCAAGCGGCGGTCAGGCCACGGTCACCATCAATCAAACCGCGCCGCAGGCGATCCTCAACTGGCAGAGCTTCAACGTCGGCAGCCAGACCACGCTCAACTTCAACCAGCAGGCCGGCAGCTGGACTGCGCTGAACCGCGTGGTCGGCAACACCGGCCCGAGCCAGATCCTCGGCCGCATCACCGCGCCCGGTCAGGTGCTGGTGATCAATCAAAACGGCATCATCTTCGGTGGCGCGAGCCAGATCAATGTCGGCTCGCTGATCGCGTCCAGCGCCAACATCGCCGACAATCAGTTCCTCAATAACGGCATCTACTCGACCACGACCGGCAGCGGAGCAAATATCGTCTATGCGCCGAGCTTCACCGGCGCCGGCGGCAAGATCGTGGTCGAGAGCGGCGCGCTGATCACCACCAATGCGCCGTCCTCGACGACGGCGGGCGGCGGCTTCGTGCTGCTGATGGGCACCGAGGTCAACAATGCCGGCGCCATCACCACGCCGAAAGGGCAGACCCAGTTCGTGGCCGGCGACGATTTTGTCCTGCGCGCCGGTTTCGGCACCAACGCCAACCAGAACTCGACCACGCGCGGCAACGAGATCGCGCCAATGCTGCGCAGCGGAAGCGCCAGCGGCACGGTCACGAATACGGGTCTCGTGCTCGCCCAGCAGGGCGACATCACGCTGGCCGGCCATGCCGTCACCCAGGACGGCATCCTCGTCAGCGCGGCACCATCCATCTGCTCAACTCGGCGTCCGATGCCACCGGCAGCGTCACGCTGACCAATAACGGCATCAGCCTGATCCTGCCGGAGACCGATGCTGCCGCGGCGCTGATCTCCGGCATCGATCCGAACGCGACCGCGTTCAATTCGCAGCGCGATGCGCTGATCGCATCGGCCGGTCCCAATCAGCTGACCATCGGCCAGTTCGACAATCTCTCGAAGCTGTCCGATCGTCCCGATCAGTCGCGGATCGAGATCGTCACCGGCGGCACGATCGATTTCAGAAACGGCTCGCTGACCATGGCGCAGGGCGGCCAGGTGACGGCGTCCGCCGGCAAGCGCGTGTTCGCCGAGAGCGGCTCCGTCATCGACGTCTCCGGCACCACCGGCACTGCGCTGCCGGTGTCGGCCAATTCGATCAAGGTCAACGTCCAGGGCAACGAGCTGCGCGACAGCCCGCAGAATCGCGACAGTGGCACGCTGCTCAACAGCAACATGTGGATCGACGCCCGTGATCTCACTTTGGTGCCCGCCGGCACCGGTCGCTATGCGACGGACCGCTACTACACCGCGGGCGGACTCCTTGAGGTCTCGGGCTATCTGGACAACACCGGCCACAAGATCGGCGAATGGACCGCGGTCGGCGGCACCATCACGCTGTCGGCGCCGGAAGTGGTGGCGCAGCGAGGCTCGCTCTTCAACATCTCCGGCGGAGCGGTGCAGTATCAGAGCGGCTATGTGCGGCAGACGCTTCTGCTCGGCAATGACGGCCGCATCTACAATGCCGACGATGCGCCGGCCAACCTGACCTATATCGCGGTGGCGAACGGCTTCGTGGTCAATCACGCGCATTGGGGCGTCGTCGAGGTCTATCTCAGCCCATTCGGCAAGGGCAGCAGCCGCTGGGAGAACGGCTACACGGTGGGGCGCGATGCAGGCAGCCTCATTCTCGCGACCCCGACCTCGGTGTTCGAGGGTGCGATCCTTGCCAACGTAATCGACGGCGAAGCGCAGCTCGCCAAGCGCCCCGCTGCTGTCACCGACGGCTACAAGCTGACGCAGAACACCGCGCCGCTCGCCGGCACGCTGGCGCTCGGGCAGTACAACGGCTACGGCCTTGCCAACGCCTACAACACCGACGTGTCGTTCGGCAGCGTGGCGTCGATCGCAGGCAGCCTCGACGCGACCTCCGCGCTGCCGATCGGTCGCGTCAACACCGCCTATTTCGATGCGCCGACGCTCAACGGCTTCGGCCTCGGCGGCCTCAACATCAACACGGCGAACAAGATCTCCGTCAACGCGCCGCTGCAATTTGCGCCGGGCGCACAGGTCAAGCTGACCGCTCCGGCCGTCGATATCGCAGCCGACATCACCGCGCGCTCCGGCAGCGTCACGGTCAGCAACATTCTCACGACCGCAAGCGGCACGCTTGCGTTGACGAACGCGACCGGCGGAGCCTCGCTGACGCTGGAGTCCGGCGCCGTCATCGATACGCGCGGCCTGTGGATCAACGCGCAGACCGATCCGACTAGCATGTCGGGCCTCGGCTTCCTCGACGGCGGCAACGTCACCTTCGATTCGACGCAGAATGTCTCGCTTGCGGCAGGCAGCGTGATCGACGTGTCCTCCGGCGGAGCCGTTCTTGTCAACGGCAAGACGCGGGGCGGCAAGGGCGGCAACGTCTCGATCATCGCGGGTGACGCCCAGCAGAATGCCGGAACTCCGGGTGATGGAAATCTCGTTCTCGACGGTGCGATCCGCGCCTGGGGCGTCACGGGCGGCGGTACGCTGACGATCTCGACGCCCGGCAATGTCCTGATCGGCGACAACGCCGAATTGGCGGGCGGCATCCTGCCTGCCGGCATGCCGGCGCCCCTTGCCGTGAAGCTCAAGCAATCGCTCACAATTCCTGCAGGCCAGCCGCTGCCGACGGCGCTGACGCTGAACTTCACCACGCTGCTGTACGACGTGCCGATACCGGTTGACGTTACGATATCAGCCGTGCCGACGGTGCCGACCGGTGCGGATTGGGCAGTGCCGCAGGGCATGGATGGTCTCCAAAGCCGGGACAGCAATGGCCAGACCCATTATTGGGGCACCGGCGATGTGATCCCGGCCGGCACGGTCATCACCGGCTGGAGCGGCTCGGGCCGCATTTCGGCGGGAATCGTGATTCCTTCCAATGTCTTCCCCGCCGGCCTTCCGATTACGCCCTATCAGGTCACCTACGCCGCAGGATCAATCCAATCCACGCCGATGACTTATCCGGTCGGAGCCGTCATTCCAGCCGGCGCGGTGCTGCCGCAGACCGCTCAGATCGTGCCGGCATCGGCGCTCAATCCTTCGTTCTTCACCGCCGGCTTCTCCAGTTACGACATCAATGGCGGGCTCGGTGTCTTGGTGGCGAACAACACCGTGGTTGCGGCCGCGATGCCGGTCTATCGGTTCACGGCGAACAGCTATGGCGCAGCGACCGGCAGCGACCCATCGTCGGCGTTGACGCTGTGGACTCCACCGCTGTTCACGGCGGATCCCGTCAAGGCTGCCCTGACCCAGCGCGGCGGCGCGAACCTCACGCTGCGCTCGCTCATCAGATCCGGCACCGGCCCGCTCACGAGCGGCGGCGCGATCGTGGTTGGCGACGGCGCCTCGGTCAGCGTCGATCCGGGCCAGAGTATCAAGCTCGATGCCTTCGGTCAGATCAGCGTGTTCGGCAATCTCACCGCGCATGGCGGCAGCATCACTTTGGTCAATGATGCGTATGGTGCGCAAGTTCTGGCGGGTCTCAACTTCGACCTGAACGGCAACGGCCGCGGCGTTTCGATCTGGGTCGATGCTGCCGCCAAGCTCGATGTCTCGGGCCTTTCCTATCAGGCGTCCGATACGGCCGGACGTCTATTCGGGCGAGCGTCCGACGGCGGCTCCATCACCATCGACGGCGGCGGTACCTTCGTGATCGTGCGCCCCGGCGCCGAACTCAATGCCGACGGTACCCAGGTTGCGATCGATCTCGCGGCGGGCGGCGCAGCTTCGTCGAGCCGCCCTCAGACGGTCACAACGAATGGCGGCTTCGTTACGCTGGCATCGCAAAGCGGTCTCTATCTCGACGGCGATATCCACGCCTTCTCCGGCGGTGCCGGTGCGTCCGGCGGCAACCTCTCGATTGCGCTCACCACGCCGAACTTCAAGGGGAACATCTTCCCCACTGGCTTCCCGCCGTCCAATGTGGTCGTTCCAAGCGTGATGACCGTGGTGCAGGGGCGTCCGGATTCCGCGTTGCCGGCGGATATCACTCCGGGGACGGGGGCGTCGCATCTGGCGTTCGGCCAAGCGACCGTGAGCGCCGACATGGTCAAGGCCGGCGGGTTCGACAGCCTCACGCTCACGTCCGGCGATTACATGCAGTTCTCGGGCAATGTCTCGCTGGCGCTGGGCCGCAGCCTGACGGTGACGGCGGCAGCGTTCACCTCGGGTGCGCCGGTTTCCGGGCCGGTCGACTCCTCGATGCCAAGCGCCGCTGGCAGCGTGAAGTTGTCGGCGCCGTATATCCTGTTCACCGAACCGGCAGCGAATATCCCTGACGGCATCATCAGCGGCAGCATCCGCAATCCCGCCGGCGCAGCGTTGCCGACCACGGCCACGTTCGAGGCCGACGCAAATCAGATCGACATCCAGGGCCTCATTGGATTTTCGGCAAGATCGCCGAACAACATGTATGCGCCGGGATTCCTGACGACCAAGTTCGTCAGCCAGGGCGACATCCGCTTCCTGTCGATGCCCGGGGTGGTCGCGACCCAGCTGTCGACCGGCGGCAATCTGGAACTGCTTGCCGCGCAGATCTATCCCGCGACCAATGCCGTGGCCACCGTCATCGCAGGCAGTGGAAATCCCGACCCGACGACCACGCTGACCATCGGACGCACCACCGGCACCGTTCCGAATGCACCGCTGTCCGTGTTCGGCCAGCTCGCATTCCAGGCGCCGGTGATCGAGCAGGGCGGCATCGTCCGTGCGCCGCTCGGGCTCCTGACCTTCGGCCTGGGCTGGCCCGTCTTTACGCCACACGTCGATCTTTTGCCCGGCAGCGTAACCTCCGTCTCGATGGCAGGCCTGACCATTCCCTATGGCGGCACGATCGACGGCGTTACCTACAGCTATAACGGCGGTGCCATTCGTGCGGTCAGCCTGACCAACTTCAATAATAACGGGCCGCAAACGGGCATCATCCTGGATGGCCAGTCGATCAGCGTCGCGAACGGCGCGATCCTGGATTTGTCGGGGGGCGGCACGCTCACTGGTGCGGGCTTCGTCTCCGGACGCGGCGGCTCGGTCAACGTGATCAACACGCCGCTCGTCAACGCGAACCCGGCCACTCCTGTCAGCAAGGCGACCGACAAGGTCTACGCCATCCTGCCCGGCTATGGTTCATCCTACGCGCCGATTGCGCCCGAAAACGGTGCCGGCGATCCCGTGATTGGCCAGCAGGTCACCATTCCGTCCGGTGTCCCGGGACTGCCGGCGGGGACATATACGCTACTGCCGTCAAACTACGCGCTGCTGCCGGGCGCATACCGCGTCGAGCTCGGGGCCAGCACCACGACTCTGGCCGGCAATCCGATCACGATCGGCAACGGCACCTACGCCGCTTCGGTCACCACCGGCATCGCCAACACCGCGATCAAGGGCAGCCTGCCGGTGATGGCGCTGATCACCGCGGGCACATCCGTTCGCAAATATTCGCAATTCAACGAGCAGAATTACAGCGACTTCCTGCTTGCCAACGTGACGCAATTCGGCGGCGTGCGTCCGCTGCTGCCAAGCGATGGCAAGACGCTCGAGATCCAGTTCGAGATGCCGGACACCACCAACTCCGTCGGAGCCGCGCTCACGTTCAACGGAACGGCGCTGTTCCAAGGCGCACAGGGTGGTAACGCCGGTCAGGTGGCGTTGATGAATGTCGGCGAGATCTATGCCGATGCGCCGACGCCAGGCTTCACCCATACCTCGGTTGGTGCCGCCGACATCAATGCGCTCAAGGCGCCGCGCCTGCTGGTCAACGGAACCGTCACGATCGCCAACGGCACGCTGTTCCTCAATCAGCCCTACAGCCTGTCGGGAAATGACCTGTTCATCCGCGACGGCGTTTCGCTCTCCGCCGGCGAGATGTTCTTCATCGGCGGCAATATCAACGTCGGCAACAACGTGATGCTCAGCACGATCGGACAGGGTGCAGTCCCGTTCGATTCCGCGTCCACCGGCATGAGCTATACGTCGAGCCAGCTCACGGTCCTGGCGCTGTCCAACGGCGACATCAATTTCCTGCCCTCCAATGTCGGCAGCGGCTCGATCACCGTCGGCACCGGCGCGTCGCTCTACTCCGAAGGGACGCTGGCGCTGTCCACCAACGGCGCTTCGACGATCGATCCGACGGCCCATTTCGGATCGACCAACATCGCGCTCGCGGTCGGCACCATCAACATTGGCGACGCCGCGACGATCGCCGCGACCGGCGCACCGGCGGGCTTGCTGTTCGATCAGGCGCTGTTCAACACGCTGGTCCATGGTGATCCCCTGCATTATGCGCCGGCGTTGAAGACCATCACGCTTGCCGCGGCGAATTCGATCAACCTGTTCGGCGGCGCCGGCCTCGACGCCACCGGCAGCGGCGTCAATCTGGTGCTGAACGCGTCGGCGATCTACGGCTATGGTGCAGCCGGTGACAGCTCCACGATCGCCGCCAGCAAGATTACGTGGAACGGCATCGGCGGGGCGACGCCGCCGGCCGTCGCCGCGGGCGGGCCGGGCACCGGGGCCGGCACGCTCAACCTCGTCGCCGATGAGATCGATTTCGGCCGGTTCGCTTCGCTCGACACCTCGACTGCGAGCCGCGTGATCTACGGCTTCGGCAATGTCAACATCACCGGCAACGCCCGGATCGTCTCGGCCGGCAACAGCAAGCTGTTCGTCTATCAGTCGCCGAGCTCGGATCCATCAGCCGTATTCGGCCAGAGCGGCACCGGCGGCAACCTGACGCTGACGACGCCGCTTCTCACCGGCGCACAGAAGTCGATCATGGCCTATGCCGCGGGCGGCGCGCTGAATGTGGTTACGCCTGCGGGTCTTGCGGCAAGCACGGCGAGCTCCACCGTGGCCGGCGCCGAGATCGACCTGACCGGCGGCAGCGTCGGGATCGGCAGCACGATCCTGCTGCCGAGCGGCAAACTGGTCGTCAATGCGACTGATGATATCGTGCTCGGGTCCACAAGCCGTATCGATCTGGCTGGTCGGCCGTCCACGATCCAGCGGGCAACCGTCTATGGCTTCGGCGGCACCGCGATCTTCAACAGCGCGCAAGGTGGTCTGACGCAGCTTGCCGGCTCCGTGATCGATGTTTCCGCGACCAACGCCGGTGCCGGGTCGATCAGCGTCGCGGCGGCGAACGGATCTGTCGCGCTCGGCGGCGCGCTCAATGGTGCCGCGACAAATGGCTACGCCAGCGGCGATTTCAGCGTAACGGCCGGCCGGCTGTCCAGCGCGGATTTCGCCACGCTCAATGCGCTGCTGACCCAGGGCGGATTCTTCGATGCCCGCGGCTTCGATATCAGGAATGGCGACCTGGTCGTCGGCGACGGCGTGACGGCCAGCAACGTCGCGATTGCCGTCGACAATGGCAGCCTGTTCGTCGCCGGCCGCATCGATGCGTCGGGCGCCGTGCCGGGCACCATCCGGCTCTCGGCCGGCAACGGGCTTGCGCTTGCACCGACCGCCGTGCTCGACGTTCACAGCACGGTGCTGCAGGTCGACAGCTACGGCCAGCCGATCGAGGCGAAGAACCGCGGCCATATCGAATTGACCGCGGCGGGCGGCGTGCTCACGCTGTCGCCGGGCGCGACCATGGATCTCTCGGCGCCGAACGGCGTTGCCTATGGCGACGTCGTGCTGAACGCGCAGCGCACCGGCGAGACCTCGGGCGATATCGCCATCAACGCGGCGGCTCCGCTCAACATCAGGGGCGCATACAGCATCGCGCTCAACGCATTCTGGACCTATGACCTGCCGGGCGGCAGCACCATCAGTCAGACGACGCTCGACGGCTACGACACCGCAAGCACGGCCTTCATCAATGCCGCGGTGGCCAATGCCGGATTGGCGACGCGCGTTGCGGGCCTGTCTGCCTATGGCAGCACCTACCACCTGCGGCCGGGCGTCCAGATCACATCGAGTGGCGACCTGTCGACATCAGGCGATATCGACCTTGCCAAATATCGCTACGGAGCGCGCGCGGATCGTGATCCGAATTCGGCAACATACGGCGCGGGTGAACCGATGGCGCTGGTGATCCGCGCCGGCGGCAATCTGACGGTCAAGGGAAGCATCTCCGACGGGTTCAGGGCCTCGCCGGGCATGCCGGCGAGCATCACGATCTTCGATATCACCAACAGCGCGTTGTTCGGCCAACGCTCGTCCAACGGTTACACTTACTGGTTCGGCGACCAGAGCGATGTCTACGTCGTGAACAATTGGACGGTTCCGAACGACGCCTTCTACAATTGGTGGATCAACAACTGGTGGGGTCCCTTCGTCGACGCCAACAACAACTCCTACAACCCCGGAGATACGATCCCGGCCGGTACGATGCTGAGTGCCAGCAACAGCTACGGGTTCGCGTTTGAGCCTGGCAACATGCCGACTGTCGCGGTGGTGACGAGCCCTGCAATTCCTGCGGCTGCAGCTACAACTGCGGGCGCCCAGTTGCTCGCGCCAGGCTCGCTCTCCGCGTCGATTCGCATCGTCGCCGGTGCAGATCTCGCTGCCGCCGACCAGCGCGCGTTGCAGACGACGCAGGTGCTCAACGGCAGCGGCAACCTGACCCTGAACGATTCGACCTACAATCCGTCGCGTAACGGCACGTTCTTCAGCGTGCTGCGTACCGGCACCGGAAATCTCGACCTGATGGCCGGCGGCAGCTTCAGCGAGGCTACGCCATATGGCGTCTATACGGCCGGCACGCAGGCGGCGCCGATCCTGGCAGCCGACGGCAGTAATCCCTTCGATCTTGTCGGTGTCACAAGCAGCGGCAATTCCCACGCCTGGTATCCCGAGCATGGCGGCGACCTCCTGCTCACCGCGCAACGGGATATCACCGGCAATATCCAGATCGCGGACAACAACGTCCGCTTTGCCGACTCCAACCTCACCTCCAACTGGCTCCGGCTGCAAGGCGGGGGCTCCTCTGCCGATCCCGCGGCGTGGTGGATCAATTTCGGCGCGCTCGCGAAGACCGGCGCCTGGAACAACAACCAGCAACTCATCGGCTTCCAGGGCATCGGTACGCTCGGCGGCGGCAACCTCACTCTGATCGCAGGCGGCAATGCCGGCGTGACCGGCAACAGTTCGACCGGCCTCGATCTCGCGGTCGCCTCGACCGGCCGTGTTCTGCCAAACGGCAGGCTGGTGTCGACCGGTGGTGGCGATCTCGTCGTGAAGGTCGGCGGCGGATTGAATCCGGTGATCCCGACCACCCCTTTCGGACCGCAGCCGGACTACTATGGATCAATCACCAATCTGCGCGGCAACATTACCATCAGCGCCGGTTCCGTCGGTGCGCTGGCTCAGAATACCTGGGGCACCTCGATGGTTTCGTACGATCCGCGCGCGGCCGATCCAAACGTCTTCAAGCGTTCGCTCAGCATCGGTCCGCTCTTCATACCGGGTGACGGCAGCGTCAGCATCGTCGCGCGTGGTGACCTGGTGCTGGGCGGTGCGGGTGATGCGGGCATGGCCGCACAGGTCGATCTGAACGGCATCGCCTACACGGTGCGGAATGCGGACGGCAGCACGACGCTGAAGAGCCACGGGCAGTCGAACTTCACGTTGTGGACGGCATCGACCGCGATCAATCTCTACGCGGCCGGCGGCGACGCGGCGGTGTTGAACGGCATCTCCGCCAACGGCACCGGCTTCTTCCCGGGAACGCTGATTGCTGCAGCCGCCAATGGAGATATCCGGTTCTCGGAGGGTGCTGCGGCGATCGAGCTGATCCCATCGCCGCTCGGCCAGCTTGAACTGCTGGCCGCCGGTTCGATCTACGGCACCAGCCAGGTGGTGGCGATGTCCGGCGCGGGCATGTACACGCTGGCGACACCGTTCAATCCGGTATTCAGCACAGGCACCGGCGGCGGCGGTACCAACAACGCCTGGGCCAACGCCGGTTTCCGCGACAATTCGCTAAGTCCGATCGCCTTTGGCGAGGATCTGCCGATCTCCAATCTGCATGCCGGCGACAGCCAACCGGCCCTCGTCTACGCCGGTGTCGACATCGCCGATCTTACACTTGGACAGACCCAGGCGAAGACGCGAACGTTCTCCTCGGGTTTCACTCCCACCCATAGCACCTGGTATATCGCCGCCAAGCCGTTCGAGGTGATCGCCGGACGCGATATCGTCGGCACCGGTCCCGTGGCCAGCGTATTCCTGAACAACGGGCCGAACGACATCTCCCTGATGCAGGCCGGCCGCGATATCTTCTATCAATCGGTCACCGTCGCCGGCCCAGGTCTGCTGCAGCTGCAGGCCGGCCGCAACCTGTACCAGGGCTACTACGGCTCGCTGGTCAGCGTTGGTGATATCGTCAATCAATCCAACACCACGGGCGGTGCGGGCATCGTCACGATCGCCGGTGTCGGCGCCAGCGGCCCCGACTACGCCGATTTCGCCAGGCTGTATTTCAATGCCGCGAACCAGCTCCCCGGCGACGGCCGGCCGCTCGCAGGCAGCGGCAAGGTGGCAAAGACCTACGCCGACGAATTGTACGACTGGCTGCGCGATCGCTTCTCGCCGAGCCGGAACTATTCGCATGACGGCCAGCTCTACGTCTTCACCGGTACGAAGGAAGATGCGCTCAGCTTCTTCCTGGCGCTGCCGATGGAGCAGCAGGGCGTGTTTGTCCGCCAGGTCTACTATGCGGAGTTGAGGGAAGGCGGCCGCGAGTACAACAACAGGGACAGCAGCCGTTACGGCAGCTATCTGCGTGGCCGTCAGGCGATCGCCACGCTGTTCCCGGATCAGGATGCGTCAGGCAATCCAGTCCCGTATTCGGGCAACATCACCCTGTTCAGCGGCGTCGCCAAGAAGAGCGACGGCACGACGTATCTGGCCGATGCAGGCATTCAGACGCAGTTCGGCGGCGACATCCAGATCCTCAATCCCGGCGGACAGACGATCATCGGGGTCGAGGGCGTGACGCCGGGGCCCGGCGCGGGCCTGATCACCCAAGGGCAGGGCGACATCGACGTCTATTCGCTCGGCAGCGTGCTGCTTGGCCAGAGCCGCATCATGACGACGTTCGGCGGCAACATCATCGCGTGGTCGGCGACCGGCGACATCAATGCCGGCCGCGGCTCGAAGACGACGACGATCTTCACGCCGCCCAAGCGCACTTACGACCCCTATGGCAGCGTCAAGCTGTCGCCGAGCGTGCCATCGACAGGCGCGGGCATCGCGACGCTCAATCCGATTCCCGAAGTGCCGCCCGGAAATATCGACCTGATCGCGCCGCTCGGCACCATCGATGCAGGCGAGGCCGGCATCCGCGTCTCGGGCAACGTCAACCTCGCGGCGCTGCAGGTGGTCAACGCCGCCAACATCCAGGTGCAGGGCACGTCGACCGGCATTCCGACGGTGCAGGGGCCGCCCGTCGGCGCGCTGACAGCCGCGTCGAACACCACCGCCGCCAGCCAGCAGGCGGTGCCGCCACCGCCAAAGAACAACGACCAGCCCTCGATCATCATCGTCGAAGTCATGGGCTACGGCGGCGGCGGTGGCGATGACGAGACCCAGCCGGAGGAGACGCCGGAGCAGAAGCGCAAGCGGCGCGAGAAACAGACCTACAACGAGAACAGCGCCTTCCAGGTCATCGGCCTCGGCGACGCAACGGGCCCGTCGGGCAGGTGAGGGCAGGGAGCGGGATCGCGGCCGGGGAAGAGCGACAGCGCGATGCAAATCTCGCTGTCGCAGCAGCGCAACGGCTCGCGCGCAGCGCGGGCCCGCGATCGGTGACTACTTGACCGTCAGGTGCACATCCGGCGCCGGCCGGTCCGGGACCCATTCCAATGCAAACCGCTGGCCGGCTATGATCTCATAGGTCGAGAGTTTCGATGCGACTGCATCGCGGTATCTGAGATAGGCGTCACGCTGCCGCCCGCCAGCGCGGGCCGCCGCCAGATTGAGCCATTTGTAGGCCAGCACAAAATCGGTCGGGACGCCGTGGCCCTTGTCATAGATCAGGCCGAGCTGGGCTTGCGCGAACGGGTCTCCCTGAACGGCGCCGCGATAATAGAGGTCGGCGGCAGCGGCGTAGGCCTGCGGGACGCCGAAGCCGTGCTCATACATGAAGCCGAGCAAGCCGAGCGCTCTCGGGTTGCCGCGCTCGGCGGCGGGCGCGAGCTCCTGAGCCGCCCTGACATAGTCGCCGCGATGGAAGGCGGCTGCGCCCCGCGCGATGCCGTCGGCGCTCGCGACGGATGCGGTCATCGCCCAAAGCACGACAGCAAGCGAGGCGCAGAGCGACTTGCGCGATGTGAAAAGGCTGCGCGCGCTCATGCCCGGCTCAGTGATAGCTGGTGGTGATCGGCGCATTGGTCGTTGTCGTGGCGATGCTGCCGCGCAATTTCGAACGAAGCTCCTCGGCCACGGTCTGGGCGTCGGAACCGTTGCGGATGATCTGCGGGCGGATGAAGATAATCAGCTCGGTGCGCTGGGTGCCGTTGCTCTGATGCCCGAAGGCATCGCCGAGGCCGGGGATCTGGTCAAGCACCGGAAGCGCGTTGCGGGCGCCGCTCTGCTGTTCGCTGATCAGGCCCGCCAGCAGCACGGTCTGGCCGTTGGCGACCGAAATCTGGCTCTTGACCCGCCGCTCCGACACGGTCGGCGTCAGGTTCACCGTGCTGCTCTGCGGAACGTTGCTGATTTCCTGCTCGATATCGAGCCGCACCGTGCCGTTGACGCTGACGCGTGGCGAGACCTTCAGGATGATGCCGGTGTTGCGATAGTCGATGGTGTTGACCACCGTGTTGCTCGTGGTCAGCACCGTCGCGCTGCCGGTCGATACCGGGACGACGTCGCCGACCTGCAGGGTCGCGACCTGGTTGTTGATCACGACCAGCGACGGATTGGAGAGCACCTTGACGCTGGTGACGGCATGCAGCGCATCCAGGATGAAGCTCGGCTGCGTCTCGGACCCGACCAGGAAGTTGAAGCCCGGGAAGGCCCGGTTGATGAAGGCGTTGGTGACCGAGCCGGCGACGGTGGCGACGCCGGTGGTCGCGTCCGTGGTGGTCGGGGGCGCCGTGGTGGCCTGGGTGCCTGTGAACGAGCCCATGTTCGGCTTCAGGCCGAGGCTCCGGCTGGTGAGATAGGTCTGCACGCCATAGGACAGGGTGTTGTTGAGCGTGACCTCGGCGATCGTCGCGTCGATCGCGACCTGGAGCTGCGGCTCGTCGATCTGCACCAGCGTCGCCTCGATGATGCGATAGTTGGCCTGGTCGGCATAGATCAGGAGATTGTTGTTCACGACATCGGGCGTGATCCGCACGTCCTGCATGACGGGCTGGCCGTTGCCGGAACCCGACGCGCCGCGTCCGGCATCCAGCGCGGCATTGTTGCCCTGGCCTTGATTGTTGGGATTGTTCGCTTGCCCGCCGGCGCCAAATCCCTGGCCGAGGCCTTGGCCCGTCCCCGACGTGCCGCGGGAGGCGAAGCCGTTCATGCCCGAATTCGCGCCGTTGTTGTTGTTGAGCGACAGACGGTCGGCGACGCTTGAGGTCGACGAGGTGCCGGAGCCGGGCGCGAGCTGGCTGTCGGCGCTGTCGAGCAAATTGCCGGACGAGCCGCCGAGGAACATGTCGGTCAACACCCGCGCGATCTGGCGCGCATCGCCGTATTTGACGCGGTAGACGTGGACCGAGGTGCGCGCGGTGTCGTTGCGGTCGAGACGCTTGATCCAGGTCGCAGCCGTGTGCAGCATCTCCGGCTTCTTGGTCACCACCAGCACCGCGTTGAGGCGCTGGATCGGCATGAACTTGATGACGTTCTGGCTGAGACCGTTCTCGCCGGAATCGACGATCTTCTCCAGTTCGGCAATGACGGGCGCAGGCGACCCGCTCGAGATCGGGAAGATGCCGACGGACTGGCCGCGCATCCAGTCGACGTCGAAGCTGAGCACGGTGTCGACGGCGGTGCGGCGCTCGGCGCCAGTGCCCTGGATCAGAAGCAGATTGCGCGTCGTGTCGGCACGGACCGAGCCGGCCCGGGTGGCGAAGCTGTCGGTCAGCTTCAGCAGGGTCTGGGCCGACACATATTGCAGGGGGACCACCGAGATGCCGAATCCGGCCTCGGGATTGGCTGCCGCGGCATCGACACGGCCGCCGCCGACGGCGTCGCCGAGCGGCGTCAGGCGATAGCCGGCCGTATCCTTGAGCAGCACCACGCCGCTCAGGCGGAGCGCGTTTTCAAGCACGAAGACCATGTCGGATTTCGGCACCGGGCGGACCGACACCAGGCTCACCGTGCCCTGCACCCGCGGGTCGATGGTGTAGCCGACATGCAGGATATCCCCGAGCACGACCTTGGCGACCGTCGCCACCGGCGTGCTCTCGAAATTCAGGTCGAAGCCATTGCCGTTCGAGGCCGGCTGCGGCCGCGCATCCGCGATGCCAGTCACTTCGCTTCCGTCATACATCGCCGCGCGGACGCTGCCGCTCTGACTGCTGCCCGTGGCCGCCAGCGCGCTGACCGGTTGCGGCTGGCGCTGCGCCAGATCCAGGGAGCGCACCTTGTCGGTGACGTCGAGCTGGGACGCGTCGACGCTCTCGCCGACCGTCGCGGAATTGCAGGACGCCAGCAACCCCAATGACGTCAAAGCAAAAATGGCTGCGAGGCCGCCACGGATCGTCGGGCAGCGGCCCACTGTGCCTACGCGTTGCATGAAGGCCCTTCGCTCTGACTAACTGAAATTTCGATTGCTTGCGACGATCGGTCCTACCCCGGGAGGACTCTTAGCGATCGAACATGACAGAAATAAATTGGTTACATGATTGTCGTTCGCGGCTTGCCCATCGCATCGCACCAAAATCTGTGCAGCCGACGCCCCGTCGTGTCCGCGAAGCCACGTCAAGGCTTCTTGAGCGAGGCGAACGATGTGACTTCGCACAGCTGTCACACTTCGGATCGATAACCGCAGAACCGCCGGGAGCCGAATGCGACGGCACGTAGCGGACCTTGGCGCGAGCTGATCCAGGATAGTGTGGCGGGATATAAGGAATGGCCAACGACCTGTCCGTTCGGTTCGTGGATTATCTCCGTCAGAACAATCACCTGACGCCGATCGACGGGGCGGCTGACCGGACCGGGCCGGGCGCCGATGTCAGGCAGTTGAAGCTGTGGGAGGTTACCAGTCTCTCGCCGACCGAATTCGCCGACGAGGCCGCGCGCTTCTTCGCGCTTGGCCGTCTGACGCTCCAGGACATGACCTCGGCCGAACCGCTGGTCGGCTCGTTCTCGCCGCGCTTCCTGCGCGAGACCATGGTCTATCCGTGCCGGGCGGCCGATGGGACCATTACTCTCGCGGTGGTCGACCCGACCGACCAGGCGACGCTGCGGGCGGCGCAGATCGTGCTCGGCGCCGGCATCAATGTGAGGGTGGCCTCCTCGGAGGACGTCGCCATCGCGCTGAACAACTCCTCCAGCGCCGAGGAGGTCGAGGCCGCCGATACGACGGCGTCGCTGCCCCGGGAAGACGACATCGAGAGCCTGCGTGACCTTGCCAGCGGCGCCCCGGTGGTGCGCGCGGTCAACGATCTGATCGAGAAGGCGGTCGAGCTTCGCGCCAGCGACATCCATATCGAGCCGTTCTCGGCCGGCCTTATGGTCCGGCTGCGTATCGATGGCCTGCTGCGGCCGGTTGCGGCGCTGTCGGGCGTGCTGCCGCAGGCGGTGGTCTCCCGTATCAAGATCATCGCCAATCTCAACATCGCCGAGCGGCGCCTGCCGCAGGATGGCGCGGCGCGGCTGCGGGCCGGGCGTACCGACATCGATATCCGCGTCGCGATCATGCCGACGCAGCATGGCGAGTCCTGTGTCATCCGCATCCTGCCCAAGGATCGCGGCCTGCTGGTGGTCGAAAAGCTCGGCTTCTCCGCGCCCGACGAAGGCAAGCTGCGGCGGCTCTTGAAGCTGCCGCATGGCATGGTCGTGATCACCGGGCCGACCGGCAGCGGCAAGACCACGACGCTGGCGACGATCCTGTCGATCCTCAACGAGCCCAGCCGCAAGATCCTGACCATCGAGGACCCGGTCGAATACGAGATTCCCGGCGTCAACCAGTCCCAGATCAAGCCGGCGATCGGCCTGACCTTCGCCACCGCGCTGCGGTCCTTCGTTCGCCAGGACCCTGATGTGATCATGGTCGGTGAAATCCGAGATTCCGAGACCGCGCATGTCGCGGTGCATGCCGCGTTGACCGGGCATCTGGTGTTGACGACGCTGCACACCGAGACCGCTGCGGCGGCGGTGCCGCGCCTGCTCGACCTCGGGGTCGAAGGCTATCTGCTGCGTTCGGTGTTGCGCGGCGTGATCGCGCAGCGGCTGGTCCGGCAATTGTGCGAGCGCTGCAAGACGGCGCGGCCGCTGGCATCGGCCGATTTTACCGAGGATCCCCGGCTCGCCGCGCTCGGCTTTAAGGCCGAGGAGATCGTCCAGGAGCCATGCGGTTGCGAGCGCTGCGGCGGCACTGGTTATCGCGGCCGCCTCGGCGTGTTCG
The DNA here is from genome assembly GCF_001908235.1 of Bradyrhizobium sp. NAS96.2. Classification (GTDB taxonomy): domain Bacteria; phylum Pseudomonadota; class Alphaproteobacteria; order Rhizobiales; family Xanthobacteraceae; genus Bradyrhizobium. The sequence continues at coordinate 6,884 of NZ_LGHK01000146.1, read as the reverse complement.
AGCTACTCGAACTGTCCAACGAACTGCGTGAACTGATCGGAGAGCGAACCGACGGGCTGAAGATCGATACGATGGCGATCCGGGCGGGCATGACCACGATGCTCGATGACGGGGTCGCCAAATGCCGCGCCGGATTGACCTCGCCCGCCGAGATCCTCCGCGTTGCAACGGTGCGGTGACGCCGTGCCGAATTATCGCTACCGCGCTTTGACCCAGGCAGGCGAGATCGTGAACGGCACGATCTCGGCGCCGACGGCGGCCGAGGTCGCGCGGCGCATCGAATATCTCAAGCTGCTGCCGATCGAGACCACCGAGGACAAGCGCGCATCGAGCGCCGCCGGCGGCCGCAGCCTGTTCGGCGGGCCGAGTGCCGCCGAGGTCACCACCTTCACGCGCGACCTCGCGTTGCTGCTCAAGGCCGGCGCGCGTCTCGACGATGCGCTGGAGCTGCTGTCCGGCGATGCCGATGTCGGCCGGATGCGCCCGGTGGTGGCCAAGATCCGCGCAGCCCTGCTCACCGGCGAGAGCTTCGCCGATGCGGTGGCGGATCATCCGACCTTGTTCCAGCCGATGTACATCGCCCTGGTGCGGGTCGGCGAAATCTCCGGCACGCTCGATTCCGTGCTGGAGATGCTGGGCACCGAGCGCGCGCGGTCCGAGCAGATGCGGCGCAAGCTGACCGACGCCATGCAGTATCCGGCCTTCGTGCTGGTTGCGGCATCCGGCGTGATGCTGTTCTTCCTGCTGTTCGTGCTGCCGCAGTTCTCGACCGTGCTCGGCGACTTCGGCGGCAAGTCGGATACCGCGCTCGCCAGCTTCATCGCGCTGTCGGATTTCCTGCGCGCCAACGCCACGGCGGCAAGCCTGATCAGCGCGGCGACGATTGCGCTCGCATGGTGGCTGCTACGGCAGGCGCGGGTGCGCGCCGCCCTGGTCAATGGCATTTCGCGGGTGCCGGGCATCAGCAGCGCCTTCCAGTTCTATCGCGCCAGCCTGTTCTGCCGCAATCTCGGCGTCCTGCTCGGCAGCGGCGTCAACCTCACGGCCGCGCTGCGCATCCTCGTCGACATCATGGCGGTGACCGGGAGCGAGGCGAACTGGACCGCCGCCGCGGACCGCGTCCGTCATGGCGGCAAATTATCCGAAGCACTCGCGGTGGCGGACAGCCTGCCGCCGATGGCGGTCCGCATGCTGCGGCTCGGCGAAGAGACCGGGCAACTGCCGGTGCTGGCCGGGCGGGTCGCGGAATTCTACGAAGCTAAATTGCAGCGCAGCCTGGACCGCGTCGTCGGCATCGTCGGTCCGCTGGCGATCATCACGATCAGCACCGTCGTCGGCGGGCTGATCGTCTCGGTCATGACGGCGCTGCTCTCGGTCACACAGCTAGTCGGTTAAAGCAGAGGTCGTCGGTCATGATATCGCGCAACAGCATCATCGAAATACTTTCCATGCGAGCGGGACGCGATCGCGCCCAATCGCAACAGCCACGGCGTTCGGGCGAGGCGGGCTTCACCCTGGTCGAGATGCTGGTGGTGATTGCGATCATCGGCCTCATCATGGGGCTGATCGGGCCGCGCGTGCTCAACTATCTCAGCGAGTCCAAGGTCAAGACCGCGCGCATTCAGCTGCAGAGCTTCTCCAGCGCGCTCGATCTGTTCTATCTCGACGCCGGGCGCTTTCCGTCCACGGCGGAGGGGCTCGCCGCGCTGGTCCGGCGCACGCCCGGGGTCGCGGCCTGGAACGGCCCGTATCTGAAGGGCGGCAACGTCCCGAACGATCCCTGGAATCACGCCTACATCTATCGCTCGCCCGGCGAGCACGGCCCTTATGACATCGTCTCCTACGGTTCTGACGGCCAGGAGGGCGGCAGCGGCACCTCGGCCGACATCTCGCTCGAGAAGACGACAGCCGCCAACAACGACCAGTAGGGATGCATGGCTCGCATGAATGAGGCGGCGCAGCGCGGTTTCACCCTGCTCGAGATGGTGTGCGTGCTCGCCATCATCGCGCTGCTGGCGGCCGTGCTGCTTCCGTTCATTCCGCACCAGACCTCGCGGTCGCGCCTGCAGGCCTATGCGCTGCAGACCGCGACGCTGCTGAAGGCCGATCGGAACGCCGCCATCGAGCGCAGCACCAGCGTCGCGACGCTGGTCGATGCGCCGAGCCGGGTGATCCACTCCGGCGCGTCGCGCATGACGGTGCGGATTCCCGATGACGTGCGGTTCGACGCCGTGCTGCCGCAGAGCTGTCAGCGCCGCGCGGCACTGTCGACCATCCGCTTCTTCGCCAATGGCGGTTCCTGCGGCGGCTCCATCGCGCTGACGCGGCTCGATGCTGGATATGAGGTTCGCGTCAACTGGCTCACTGGAAGGGTTGAAATCGTTGCTCGCGACGTCGCCGCCAATTGACCGCGCTGATGCGGGGTTCACCATCATCGAAGTGCTGGTGGCGCTGGCGCTGGTGGCTGTCTCGATCGTTGCGATCGGCGCCGTCATGGGCGTCAAGACGCGCGGCGTCCGGGCGATGGAGCAGCACGTGGCGCTGATGCAGGCGGTGCGGACATTGATGACCGTCGGCATTCCGCCGCGCGCCGAGTTGCAGTCGGGCGCGACGACGGGACAGGCGGAGGGCTACCGCTGGACCATCGAGGTCAGCCCGCTCGGCGGCGACTGGAAAGTCCCCGATGGCAGCGCGCCCTGGGCTCCGGAACTGGTACGGATTCGCGTCAAATCTCCAGGCGGTGCGCTGTCCGACATTCGCACGGTGCGCCTGATGCCGAGGTCTTCGGAAGGATCCGGGCAGTGACAGCACAGCGAACCGATGAGCGCGGCTTCACGCTGATCGAGATGATCGTCGCGCTGGCGCTGATGGGGCTGTTGCTGTCGGCACTTGCCGGCATCACGGGGGAATGGCTGCCGAGCTGGAACAGGGGGCTCGACCGGATCCAGCGCAGCGAATTGATCGGGATCGCGCTGGAACGGATCGGCGCCGATCTCGCCGCGGCCGAGTTCGTTGCGGCCAGCCGCGATACCCACAAGCCGCTGTTCGACGGATCGGAACTATCCGTGACATTCGTGCGCACCTCGGTGGGGCCGAATGCGGGCCCGGGGCTCGACGTGGTGCGCCTTGGCGAGACCCGGGACCGCGGCGAGTTCGTCACGGTCCGCTCGCAGGCGCGGTTCACGCCGCTGGCCGACGGGGTATCGCTGTCGGAACAGGTGCATCTCGGCAGCCCCGTGGTGCTGCTGCGGGCGCCCTATCGGCTGTCCTTCGCCTATGCCGGTGCCGACCGCGCCTGGAAGAGCGCGTGGAAGGATGCCGACCGGCTGCCGGCGATGATCCGGTTGACCGTGCGTGACGCGGCGAGCCAGCGCGTCTTGTCGGTTTCGACCATCGCGCCGGTCCATGTCCAGATTCCGAGCGACTGCACCAAGCCGGACGGCAATTGCGGCGACAAGGGCGGCGCCAACGTTCCGACCGATCAGGGGAAGACGTGATGGGCGCGCCCGGCAACAGCGGCCGATCGCCGGCCAACCGCGGTTTCGTCATCGTTGCGGTGCTCTGGATCCTGCTGGCGCTGTCGTCGCTGGCGATCATCTTCTCGGCCTATCTTGCCGCGTCGGCGCGGGCGCTGGCGGCGAGCGACGTGTCGTTGCAGACCGAGGCGCTGGTCTCGGCCGGGGTCGAGCTCACCGCCTATCAGCTGACGCTGACGGATGAGAAGACGCGGCCGCAATATGGGGCGTTTCAGTTCGGGCTGGACGATGCCAGCGTCAGTGTCAGCTTCACGTCGGAGGCCGGCCGTCTTGACCTGAACTACGCATCGAAGGAGATGCTGATCGGCCTCTTCGTCGTGCTCGGCGCGCAGAAGGACTCAGCCAGCGAATATGCCGACCGGATCGTCGGCTGGCGGACCCGGCCGACGCCGGGCAGCGAGAACGTGGAAGCCGCGCGCTACAACGCGCTGGGCTATTCGCCGCGACAGGGGCTGTTCACCCACGTCAACGAGCTGGCGTTGGTCGCCGGCATCCCCGAAGCGTTCGTCGATCGCGTGTTGCCATTCGTGACGGTGTTCAACGGCAGTCCGGATGTCGATCCGAAAATCGCCGCGCCGGAAGTCGCGCTGGCGGTGGATAAGGCATCGGGCAAGCAACAGGGCAGTTTCGGGGCGAGTACTCTTGGATCGAATGTCCTCGGCTCGAATGCTCCCGGTTCGAATGCTGCCGCGCCGAACGGCCTCGCCGCTGCATCGCAGGCCCCGAACCCGCAAAGTGCGGCTTCGACCGCGCAGAGCCCCTGTTACCGGATCGCGATCTCGATCCGATTCCGCAATGGTCACCGCACCACGTCTGAAGCGGTGATCGCGCTCGGCGACAAGGTCGAGCCTTATCGTGTGTTGTCCTGGCAGAACGACCTTGAACCGAGAAGCCCGGTTCTGTTGCGCGGGAGAGGGTGATGGCAATGCTTGCCGAAGCACGGCAATGGTTCGAGCAATGGATCGGCGCGGTCGCGACTGCCGTTGACGGCGTCGCGGGCAGGTTCATGCGTCGGCGCAGCGTCGAGTTCGACGAGAATGGCGACGGCACGTTCACCGCCCGTCTCGCGGTGTCAAAGGATGGCTCGCCCCTGACGCCGGCGTCATTCCGGCTCGATCACGACGCGCCGCAGCCTCCGCTGCCGGCGGACTGGAAGACGGCCCTCGATGGCAGCCGCATCGAGGTGCGTTTGCGATCGGATCACGTCGTCAGCCGCGTGCTCGATTTCCCGAGCCAGGCGGCCGACTTCCTTGACGGGATGATCCGTGCGCAGGTCGACCGGCTGACGCCATGGACCGCCGCCGATGCAGTCTTCGGCTGGGGCTCCCCGCAGCCGATCTCCAATGACCGCATCGAAGTCGCGTTCAGCGCCACCGCGGCAGCCAAGGTCGATCCCTTGATCCGGATGGCAAGGCAGCTCGGCGCCGCCTCCATTGCGGTCTCGGCGCCGGCGGTCGGCAGCGACGGTGCCCTGCAGCAGGTGACGCTGCTCGACCGATCGCTGCGCGGCCTTGCCGGGCCTGCGGTTCCGCGGCTGCTGCGCATCGGCCTGATCTCGACGGCGGCGGCCGCCGCGGTCTGTCTGCTGCTCAACATCTATGTCGGCGGATGGCTGCAATCCGAGCAGGAGGACCTGCAACACCGAATTTCGCAGCGCCGTGCCGCGCTGCGTCTCGATGCCAATGGCGATACGTCCGGCCTTGGCCTCTTAGCCAAGCGCAAGCAGACCACGCCGTCGAGCGTCATGGTTCTGGAAGCGATCTCGCGCGTGCTGCCTGACACGACCTATGTGACGGAGCTGCGTATCGAGGGCAACAAGGTGCAGGTGGTGGGGCTGACCCAGGATGCGCCGTCCCTGATCCGGCTGCTGGAGCAGTCGCCGCAATTCACCCGCGCGACGTTCTTCGCGCCGACGACCCGCGCGGCGAATGAATCGGCGGAGCGGTTCCACGTCGAAGCCAATATCTCTGCTTATTTTGGGTCCGGCTCATGAGCGCAACATCCCGATCGCTGACCGCGGTCAGCACCTCGCCACTGGTCGCGACTGCGAGCTATCTCGGCCTCTTCGTGCTGCTGCTCTTTGTCGTCATCTCGTCGCTCTCGGACGTCATCGGCCTGCACAGCGATGTCGCGGCGTCGGCCGGAATGCTGGAGCAACTGGAGGGACGATCGAAGGCGAAGACCGCGCCCGGAGAGGCGGCCATGCCGACCGGCTCCGCCTATCTCGAAGGGGCGACCGTCACGGTCGCCGGCGCCACCCTGCTGCAGCGGGTGTCGGGCGCGGTGATCAAGGCGGGCGGCAATGTGCTGTCGACGCAGCTCGATGTACCCAACGCGCCGGCCAAGGCCGGCTTCATCAGCATGGTGGCAAGCAGCGAGATCGAGCAGGCGCAGTTGCAGCAGGTGCTCTACGATCTCGAAGCCGGCATGCCGTTCCTGTTCATCGATCAACTGGTGGTGCAACCGGTCGCGGACGAAGCCGCCAAGGGCGGCGATCCCGGCAGACTGCGCGTGCTGCTTGGTGTCTCCGGACAATGGCGAGGAGCCAAATGATGCGACGCTTCGCTGCGACCATCCTGCTGTTGGCGATGTCGGCTCAAGCCGCATCGGCCGCCGTGCCTGACCGGTCCGGCGATGCGCTGGATGCCGGGTTGCTCGACGAAACCCGTCTGGGTGGACCGGTGCTGATTTCGCCGCCGTCCTCAGAGCCGGTGACGTCGGTCCGCGTGGCCCCTGCGCCGGCGCCGACGCCGCGTCCGCTCAGCGCCAATCCATTGTGGGGCATCCCGCTCACCACGCTGTCCAACACCCGCGACCGCCCGGTGTTCTCGCCGTCGCGGCGGCCTCCGCCTGTCGCGGTTGCCGAACCGGAGGTCAGCAAGCCGCCGCCGCCACCGCCGCGCAAGGTCGCGACCGAGCCGCCGCCGCTGTCGCTGGTCGGCACGATCTCCGGAGATGACGAAAGCTTCGGGATATTTCTCGATCAATCGAACAAGACTGCACTGCGGCTGAAGATCGGCGACGATTTCCAGGGCTGGAAGCTGCGAACCATCAAGGCGCGCGAAGCCACGATGGAGAAGGACGAGCACGAGGCGGTGCTCACATTGCCCCAGCCAGGCGGTGATGAGAGCGGCGAGGCCCGCCTCGTTCCGGTCAGCACCGAGCGGAAGCCGTTGGCCCTGCGACGTCAGATGTAAGGGTACGTCCCGCAGCAGCTACTAAAGCGCGATGAGATGAGCTTGAATCGTCATCGCGCTTTAGATTCTTGTTTTCGCATGATCTTTTCGGAAAACCGCTTCACACTTTTCCGGATCATGCTCTAGTTCAGCGCAAGCCAGTTCTGAAGTG
>NZ_LGHK01000145.1 GCF_001908235.1 Bradyrhizobium sp. NAS96.2 | reverse complement strand
AGCAGCGGTCGCGGATGCCCCACTCTCGCCGAAGGTGGCGCGGGCGATCTCGCCGATGCCGGCGAGCGATCCCAGCACGCTGGTTGCTTCGATCGGCAGCATCAGGATCTTCTGGTTCGGCGACTCCGCGAGCTGACCGAACGCCTTGATGTACTTGTCGGCGATGAAATAGTTCAGCGCGGCAACGTCGCCCTTGGCGATCGATTCCGACACCATCTGGGTCGCCTTGGCTTCGGCCTCGGCGAGACGCTCGCGCGCCTCGGCGTCGCGGAAGGCGGCTTCGCGGCGGCCCTCGGCCTGCAGGATCTGGCCCTGCTTGGCGCCCTCGGCGCGCAAGATCTCGGACTGCCGCTGGCCTTCCGCCTGCAGAATGTCGGCGCGCTTGACGCGCTCGGCCTTCATCTGCCGCCCCATCGCCTCGACGAGGTCGGCCGGCGGCACGATGTCCTTGATCTCGATGCGGTTGACCTTGAGGCCCCAGGGCGACACCGCGGCGTCGACCACACGCAGCAGCCGCTCGTTGATCTCGTCGCGGTGCGACAGGACCTGGTCGAGATCCATCGAGCCCATCACCGAACGGATGTTGGTCATGGTCAGCACGATGATCGCCTGGTTGAGATTGGCGACCTCGTAGCTCGCCTTCGCGGCATCGAACACCTGGTAGAACGCGACGCCGTCCACCGTCACGGTGGCGTTGTCCTTAGTGATCACCTCCTGCTCGGGAATGTTGATCACCTGCTCCATCATGTTCATCTTGCGCCCGATGCGATCGAAATAGGGCACGATCAGATTGAGGCCGGGCGAAAGCGTGCGGGTGTATTTGCCGAACCGCTCGATGGTCCAGTCAAAGCCCTGCGGAACGGTCTTGATCCCGGCGAACAGCGTAACGATGACGAGAAGAACAAACGCAATCGCGAAAATGTCGAAGCCAGTCATAAAGTCCTCCAGGGCCGGCGGGACCGTCGCCGGGCGCGGTCGTGCATTGGTCGGCAGGACCGCCGCGCCGGTTCAGCCGGCTGTTCTTCTCCCTAGCACATAGGAAGCGGTTGTCGGACTACTAGATGCGAGATGGCTGAATGAACCGCTGCGTCCAGTGTCACGGATCGTTAACAAAGGACTTCAGCCCTCTTAGATCCAGCCCTGAAGCTCGCGCAGCACGAGCTGGCGGATCACGTCCATGCCGCCGTCGCTGTCGTTGAGGCAGGGGATCGCCGCGAACTGCTCGCCGCCATTATGCCGGAAGATCTCGGCGTTCTCCTGCGCGATCTCCTCCAGCGTCTCCAGGCAATCGGCGGAGAAGCCGGGCGTGACCACGGCCATTCGCCGCACGCCGTCCCTGGCCAGCTTCTCGACCGTCTTGTCGGTATAAGGCTGTAGCCACTCGGCCTTGCCGAAGCGCGACTGGAAGGTGAGAGGCAACCGTGAGGCATCGAGCCCGAGCCGCTTGCGCAGCGCGTTGGTCGTGGCAATGCACTGCGCAAGATAGGGATCGCCCTTGTCGACATAGTCCTTCGGCATGCCGTGGAACGAGGCGAGGATGATCTCGGGCTGGAACGGCAGCGTTGCGAGATGCGCATTGATCGAGACCGCCAGCGCCTCGATGTAATCGGGATCGTCGTAATAAGGCGGCGTCACCCGCAGGATCGGCTGCGCGCGCATGCCGGCCAGCACGCGAAACGCTTCGTCGCAAACGGTCGCCGACGTCGCCGCTGAATATTGCGGATAGAGCGGCACCAGCAGCAGCCGGCCGCAGCCCTGCGCCGCCAGCGCTTCGATGCGCTGCTTGATCGACGGATTGCCGTAGCGCATCGCCCAGTCGACCACGACATGGTCGTGATCGGCGATCGCCTCCGCCAGCTTGTCGGCCTGCGAGCGTGTGATGGTCTTCAGCGGCGACTCGTTCTTCGCGGTGTTCCAGATCTTCAGATAGTCGCGCGCCTTGCTGGCCGGGCGGACTCGCAGGATGATGCCGTTGAGGATCAGCTTCCAGACGAGGCCCTGATCTTCGATCACCCGCGGATCGGACAGGAATTCCCTGAGGTAGACCCGCACGCCCGCGGCATCCGCCGTATCCGGCGTGCCGAGATTGACCAGCAGCACGCCGACGCGCTCCGGCTTCGGCGCCGCGGCGGGCTTCGCGCTCTCGAAGGGGATCACTGTGCTCATGATGGCTTTGCGCTTGGTCCTTCGCTTGGGGGCTTTGGGCTTCGCGCGTTGCTCCAACCTTGTCAAGCCAAGCGCCGGTTGGCTACGTTCCGCTCCGTGAATGGAGAGGAACCATGACGATCGCCGAATGGTGCGTCTTCGGGACGCTGCTGCTCTCACTGCTGACGATCGTGTCGGTGAAATGGGCCGGCATCCGCGGTTTCGACAATTCGAAACCTCGCGATCCCGCTTTCTACGACGACCCGATCCGCTCGCGCGCGCTCGGCGCCCACCAGAACGGCCTCGAGGCCTTTCCGTTCTTCGCCTTCGCCGTGCTGCTCGCCGAATTCCGCGTCGGCCCGCTGCGGCTGATCGACGAGCTCGCGGTGCTGTTCCTGATCGTGCGGATCGCCTACGTCTTCACCTATATCGGCAACCGCCCGACGCTGCGCTCGATCCTCTGGAGTATCGGCTTTGCGATCAACATCGCGATCTTCCTGCTGCCGGCAATCAGGGGATATCTGACGAGCTGAGCCCCGACTCAACTCTCTCCCCGTCATCCTTAAGGAGCCGCGCAGCGGCGTCTCGAAGGATGCACGGCCCGGCCGGTGGCCGTCGACCCTTCGAGACGCGCTGCGCGCTCCTCCAGCGACAAAGGCCTAGCCTTTGCGCGGGGGTGACGGATCACATGGAGGTAGAACCCTAAAGGCACGTCGCCCGTTCGGCCGCGACATAGCCGAACAGCAAGCCGAGGCCGAACAGCAGCACAAGCGCGGCGGCGGCGAATTCCAGGCCGCGCATGATGACCATGCCGCCGCCGTCGCGCGCGCCGCTGAGCCGCTCGGCCACGCCGCGCGCCGACACTGCAACCAGCGCGATCGCCGCCACCGTGATGGCGGTGCCGAGCCCCATCACGAAGGTCGCGGCAACGCCGGCCCAGAACAGGCCCTGCGCGAGCGCGAACACCAGCACCAGGATCGCGCCCGAGCACGGCCGGATCCCGACCGTGAGGATCGCACTGAGGCCGCGTCGCCAGCCGCCGGGACCGGCGAGCTCGGCCGGCGTCGGTCCATGCGAATGGCCGCAATGCTCGTCATGAACATGGTCCGCGTCATGACCGTGATCGTGCCCGTGATGATGGTCGTGATCGTCATGCGCGTGACGATGGTGGCCATGGTCGTGATGGGCGTGATCATGGTGATCGTGACCGTGCTGCTGTGCGCCGGCCATCGCCAGCGCCGGACGTGGCACCTGCAGCGCGCGGAAAAAGCCGCCGCCTTTGACCCAGACCAGCCGGGCGCCGAAGGCTGCGATCAGCGCGTAGCTGGCGATCTCGATCGCCTTCTCCGCCCCGCACATCGTCTTCGCCGTCGCGTTGAGCAGCCAGGCGCAGATCCCGACGATCGCGACCGCGACCAGCGACTGCATCAGCGCCGAGGCGAACGACAGCACGATTCCGCGACGCGCGGTCTCGCGATTGGCGACCATGTAGGACGAGATCACCGCCTTGCCGTGGCCGGGACCTGCGGCATGGAAAATCCCGTAGGCAAAGGAGATCGCGAGCAGCGTCCAGACCGCCGAACCGTCGGATTTCGCAGCGCGGATCGTCTGCGACATCTCGCGATAGAACTCCGACTGTTTTGCCAACAGCCAGCCGAAGATCCCGCCCTGCGGCTCCGCCGCGCGCGGCGCGCCGAACGGATTTTGCGCCAGCAACGCATGCACCGCGCCATCGAGCACCGCGAATGCCGCCAGCACCGCGGCGGACACGGCGAGGCCGCGCATCGCGCGGGAGGCGATTGGCGTCATGGGCAATCCACCGTGATCTTGTTGGCGAACATCATGCCGAAATTGGCATTGCCGCCGTCGAGGAAGTTCTGCTCGCCGAGCTTCTGCGCGGCAGCGGTGCCGTCACTGTTCGGCCGCTCGAACTGCATCTTGCAGTCGGAAGCGGCGCCGACCAGCTTGACCGGCTCCTTCTCGGCGAACTGGAAGTCGATGAAATAGGTCGGGTCGAACACTTCGAGCGAGAGCTGCCGGGCCTTGAACGGCGTCTTCACCGGCAGGGTGAAGTGCAGCGTCAGGGACGAGTCCTTGTATTCGAGGAAGTAGTCGACCGGCTCGGTGAACTTCTGCTTCTTGCCGTCGCCCTTGGCGAAGGTGAAGTAGGCGTATTCCTTCAGCGACTCGACATTGGTCTGCGCCAGCGGCGCCAGTTCCTCGCGGCTGTAGGCGCCCTTCACCTTGGTCTCGATGCCCTGCAACGCGTAGGTCGAGAACATGTCGTCGAAGGTCCAGGCGTGGCGGACGCCGGTGATGGTGCCGTCAGGGGCGTAGATCAACTCGCTCTTTGCGACGATCCACACATGCGGATGCGCTTCGGCGGCCGCCGTGCCGAGCACGACGGACACCGCAAGCACGAACCCGGCGATCAGCCGGTTCAGTGACGGCCTCACCTTCAGGCCGCCTCTGATGTCTCGAGCAGGCCGCGGCGGCGCAGCAGCGCATCCGGCTCGGGTTCGCGGCCGCGGAAGGCGACATAGGCCTCCTCCGGATCGCGCGAGCCGCCCGACGAATAGATGTCGTCATGCAGCCGCTTGGCGGTGGCGGGATCGAAGATGTCGCCGGCCTCCTCAAAGGCGCCGAAGGCGTCGGCGTCCATCACCTCCGACCACATGTAGCTGTAATAGCCCGACGCATAGTGGTCGCCGGAGAAGATGTGGCCGAACTGGGTCGGCCGGTGCCGCAGCGAGATCTCGGCCGGCATGCCGATCTTCTCCAGCTCCTTCTGTTCGAAGGCGCGGACATCCCAGCTCGCCGCCGCGGGCTGGGTGTGGAATTCGAGGTCGACCAGCGCCGAGGAGACGAACTCCACGGTGGCAAAGCCCTGGTTGAACTTGCGCGCGGCGAGGAAGCGCTTGAGCAGGTCGTCCGGCAGTGCCTCCCCGGTCTGGTAGTGGCGGGCGAAGCGCTGCAGCACCTCGGGCCGCTCCTGCCAGTGCTCGTAGAGCTGCGAGGGCAGTTCGACGAAGTCGGTGAACACCGATGTGCCCGACAGTGACGGATAGGTCACATTGGAGAGCATGCCGTGCAGGCCGTGGCCGAACTCGTGGAACAGGGTCCGCGCCTCGTCGGGCGACAGCAGCGACGGCGCGCCGTCGGCGCCCTTGGCGAAGTTGCAGACGTTGATGACCAGCGGCGCGACGTCGCCGTCGAGCTTCTGCTGGTCGCGCAGCGAGGTCATCCAGGCGCCGGAGCGCTTCGAGGGCCGCGCGAAGTAGTCGCCGTAGAACAGCGCCTTGTGCTGGCCGTCGCGGCCCTTGACCTCCCAGACCCGCACATCCGGATGCCAGACCGGGATGTCCTTGCGCTCCGCAAAGGTGACGCCGAACAGGCGGGTGGCACAGTCGAAGGCGGCCTCGATCATGTGGTCGAGCACAAGATAGGGCTTGATCGCGGAATCGTCGAAATTGGCTTTGGCCTGACGCAGCTTCTCGGCGTAGTAGCGCCAGTCCCAGGCCGCCAAAGTGAAATTACCGCCTTCTTCAGTGATCAGCGCCTGCAACGCGTCGCGGTCGGCGAGCGCCCGTGCCCGCGCCGGCTTCCAGACCCGCTCCAGCAGGCCGCGCACGGCCTCCGGCGTCTTGGCCATGGAATCCTCGAGGCGGTAGGCAGCATAGGTCGGGAAGCCCAGGATCTTCGCGGTCTCCTCGCGGAGCCTGAGGATCTCCACGATGGTCGCGTTGTTGTCGTTGGCGTTGCCATTGTCGCCGCGGGCGATGAAGGCCTTGTAGACCTTCTCGCGCAGGTCGCGCCGCTGCGAGCTCTGCAGGAATGGCTCGACCGAGGAGCGCGACAGCGTCACGATCGCCTTGCCGGGCATGCCGCGCTCTTCCGCCGCAGCCTTGGCGGCTGCCACAAATGTGTCGGAGAGGCCGGCGCGGTCGCCCTCGCCGAGCTCCATGGACCACTCCTGCTCGTCGCCGAGCAGATGGTGGCTGAACGAGGTGCCGAGATGGGCGAGGCGCTCGTTGATCTCGGCCATGCGGGCCTTGGCGGCGTCGTCGAGCCCGGCGCCGGAGCGGTGGAAGCGGGTATAGGTGCGCTCCAAGAGCCGCATCTGCTCGCCGGTCAAGCCGAGCGAGGCGCGCTTCTCGTGCAGCATGGCGATGCGGCCAAACAGCACAGCGTTCATCATGATCGGATTCCAGTGCCGCGCCATCCTCGGCGACACCTCCTTGTCGATCTCCAGGATCGCCGGGTTGGAGTGGGCCGAGACCAGGTCGTAGAACACGGCCGAAACCTTCGACAGCAGCTTGCCGGAGCGCTCCAGCGCCGTGATGGTGTTGTCGAAGTCGGGCAGCGCCGGATCGTGGGTGATCGCAGCCACTTCCGCCGAATGGTCGGCGAAGGCCTGCTCGAAGGCGGGGAGGAAATGCTCCGGCTTGATCTCGGCGAAGGGCGGCGTCTCGAGCGGCGTCTGCCACGCCTTCAGGAGGGGGTTGGCAATGGCCTCTGCGCTGGTTTCTGACATCGAATATCCCGTTTTTCGCCTTGAAAATGCGGCCCAATCTATATCACGCGATACGGCATTTTTGGGCCTTTTGCGCTTGATAGATGGGCACTTTTCGGAGAGATTGCGCCCCCTGAACAGGACCTATTTCATGAGCATGCAGCCCACCGCCTCAGGCAACAGCCGGATCTACTGGCCGAGCGTCATCACCGTGATCTCGGCGGCGATCCTGATCGGCGCCGAAGTGTTCGGCGCGGCGTTCGCCGGCGGCTGGGCGCTCGCGATCCTGCTCGGGCTCAACGACACCGCTGCGCACATCCTGCAGGCCGTGCTGTTCGGCCTCGGCGTCCTGATCATGATCGCCTTCATCCGCGCCGCGCAACGCGTCGAGCCGTTCACGCGTCGCGCGTGAGCTTTACACGATTCAAGAAAGCGCTGCGGCACAGGGCTAAAACGCACACGCTTCGTTAGACATTCTTAACAGCCATTCATCTTCGGCGCCTGCTGCGCGCGCCATCGCAAGCACGCGTTAGGGAAATTTGCCGCTATCGCAAAAAAAATTCTTGCGAAGCGAATTCAAAAGACTTATTTCCTGCCTTGCCCAATTTCGCACGTGCCTGTGGTCGTGTGTCAGTCGGTAGGTATCCGGACAAGAGGCCGGACAGCCGCCAAGGGGTGGAAGAACCGAGGGTCGCTTACGTCCGAGAGGACACGAGGCGGCCAGCATCTCTCTCCAGGGATGCCACGTTGAAGGTCTCGCCACTCTTTGCAACCGTGACTGGCAGCCGGAGGCGAACCGGCGCACCCCGCTCTCCACGGGGGACGCGACTTAAAGCAACGACGGATCGGGCTTTTTTGGTCTCTACCGGCGGTCCAACGCCGGCGCGGGCTACTGAAAAGGCTTGTCCTTCATTGCCAGGTGAGCGGGCGGGAAACTCTCCCAACCAATCCACGGCAGCACAGTCTGGTTTGAGTCTCGTGGCTTCGTTGCGCCTCCATCGCGCGATGTGGCCGGAGCGCTCTGACCCGACGTCATGTTGATGCGGACCCCGTCGCTGGGGCCGTTGGAGAGTGCCATGACCGAACGTATCCAGGAATTCCTGCGCAACCGCCGCCAGGATGGTCTCGACACCGAGCCGTGCCTCGTGGTCGACCTCGAAGTCGTGCGCGACAACTACCAGACCTTCGCGAAGGTGCTGCCGGACAGCCGCGTGTTCTACGCGGTGAAAGCCAACCCGGCGCCCGAAGTGCTGTCGCTGCTGGCCTCGCTCGGCTCCTGCTTCGACACCGCAACCGTTGCGGAGATCGAAATGGCGCTGGCCGCCGGTGCGATCCCGGACCGCATCTCCTATGGCAACACCATCAAGAAGGAGCGCGACATCGCGCGTGCCTTCGCGCTCGGCATTCGCCTGTTCGCAGTCGACTGCGCCGCCGAGGTCGAGAAGGTCGCGCGTGCCGCTCCCGGCGCCAAGGTGTTCTGCCGCATCCTCTATGATTGCGCCGGCGCCGAGTGGCCGCTGTCGCGCAAGTTCGGCTGCGATCCGGAGATGGCGGTCGACGTGCTCGATCTCGCCAAGCGCCTCGGGCTCGAGCCGTGCGGCATCTCGTTCCATGTCGGCTCGCAGCAGCGCAAGGTGAAGGCGTGGGACCGTGCGCTGGCGATGGCCTCGACCGTGTTCCGCGACTGCGCCGAGCGCGGGATCAACCTCACCATGGTCAACATGGGCGGCGGCTTCCCGACCAAGTATCTCAAGGACGTTCCGCCGGTGCTGCAATATGGCCGGTCGATCTTCCGCGCGCTGCGCAAGCATTTCGGCAACCAGATCCCGGAGACGATCATCGAGCCGGGCCGCGGCATGGTCGGCAATGCCGGCATCATCGAGACCGAAGTCGTTCTGATCTCGAAGAAGAGCGACGAGGACGAAGTGCGCTGGGTCTATCTCGACATCGGCAAGTTCGGCGGTCTCGCCGAGACGATGGACGAGTCGATCCGCTACGCCATCCGCACCCCGCATGACGGGGCGGACATGACGCCGTGCGTGCTCGCGGGCCCGACCTGCGACTCAGCCGACGTGCTGTACGAGAAGCTGCCGTATCCGCTCCCGGTGACGCTCGAGATCGGCGACAAGCTGCTGATCGAAGGCACCGGCGCCTATACGTCGACCTACTCGTCGGTGGCGTTCAACGGCATTCCGCCGCTGAAGACCTACCACATCTAAGCCGCCTCCCGATCGAGGCCTGATAAACCGGGAGCCGGCCCCGCCGGCTCCTTCCCGATCATTTTTGATTTTTCTGAACGACGCTTGCTGCGGCGTACGACATGCCGTTGCAAGCGGGGACTGACGTGCCATGACTGCAAAACGGAACATCCCCGTTGCCCTCATCCGAAAGGCCGCCCCGTTCGCGATCCGTGCGGAGCGTACCTCGGACGTCGTCGCGCGCGAAGCGCTGCTGGATGTCTGCTTTGGCGAGGATCGCCATACGCGCACCTGCCAGCGCCTGCGTGACGGACGCGCGCCCGCCCAAGGCCTGAGCCTTGCGGCCGTGCGCCAGGACGGCCGGTTGGTTGGAACCGTGCGGCTGTGGCACGTCAGCGCGGGGGGCCGCAGCGCGCTGATGCTGGGGCCGCTGGCAGTCGATGACGGCTGCCGCGGCCTCAGCGTCGGCGCCGCGCTGATGCGGCGCGCGCTGGCTGTCGCCAAGACCCGCGGCCATGGCGCGGTGATCCTGCTCGGCGACGCGCCCTATTACGCCCGTTTCGGCTTTACGGCCGCCAAGACCGGCGAGCTGTCGCTGCCGGGCGCCTTCGCGCGCGAGCGGCTGCTCGGCCTCGAACTGGTCGATAGGGCGCTCGACGGCGCCCGGGGCATGATCGTGCCGACCGGAGCATTGCTGTCCACCAAGAGCAGGACCGCCCGTACCCGGAAGGCACCGTTCGCCGTGCCGCACGCGGCGTAGGGCGGGCGCCATGTCGGAGAACCTTCCCGCAATCGATGGCGCGCGCCCGCGTTGGCGCGGCCTCGTCACCACGGTGATGCTGGTCCTGATCTCGGTCATGATCGTCAGGGACATCCTGGTCCGGCGCTGGACCGGCTCGCCGCCCCCGCCGCCGGACACCACGCAGCAGTCCCGCTAACCACCGGCCGCAAGGCCAGAATCCCAGGTCAGACTCCAAGGGGTTGCGCGGGCGCCGAAAATGCCCGTAAACCCCGCGCAAAGCCCTTTTCAGTCGAGGTCCAGCATGTCCCGCCGCCTGATTTCCACCGGCTCGCCTTTCGAGAAGACCGCCGGCTACAGCCGTGCAGTGATCGACGGCGACTTCGCCTTCGTCGCCGGAACCACCGGCTACGACTACACCACGATGACGATGCCGGCAGATGTCACGAGCCAGTCACGGAACTGCTTCAAGACCATCGAGGCCGCCCTTAACGAGGGGGGCTTCACGATGGCCGACATCGTCCGTGCAACCTACTACCTCACTGATGCCAGTGACGCGGACGCCCATTTTGCGGTCTGCGGCGAAGTCCTCGGCGACATCCGCCCGGCCGCGACGCTGCTGATCGTCGCGGGGCTCTACAAGCCCGAGATGAAGGTC
Organism: Bradyrhizobium sp. NAS96.2; assembly: GCF_001908235.1. Lineage (GTDB taxonomy): Bacteria > Pseudomonadota > Alphaproteobacteria > Rhizobiales > Xanthobacteraceae > Bradyrhizobium. The sequence continues at coordinate 8,826 of NZ_LGHK01000145.1, read as the reverse complement.
GAAATCGAAGTCACCGCAAAGCGTCGCAACCCCTGATCCACTCTACCCGCCGCTAGGCGCTCTCCTGGAGAAAATGATGAGCCCCTCCTCGCAGATTTACGCGAAAATCACCGGCCCCATTGTCATGATCGGCTTCGGCTCGATCGGCAAAGGCACGTTGCCGATGATCGAGCGGCATCTCGATTACGACAAGTCGCGCATCACCGTGATCGATCCCAAGGACGAGGGCCGCAAGGCGCATTGCGAGAAACAGAACGTCAAGTTCATCCAGAAGGCCGTGACCAAGGATAATTATCGCGAGTTGCTGACCCCGCTTCTCACCGAGGGCGGCGGCCAGGGCTTTTGCGTCAATCTCTCGGTCGATACCGGCTCGACCGACATCATGGAGCTCTGCAACGAGGTCGGCGCGCTCTATATCGACACCGTCAACGAGCCCTGGCTCGGATTCTATTTCGATGCGTCGAAGGGCCCGGAAGCACGCTCCAACTACGCGCTGCGCGAAGTGACGCTGGCCGCCAAGAAGGCGCGCCCGGCGGGCTCGACGACGGCCGTCTCCTGCTGCGGCGCCAATCCCGGCATGGTCTCCTTCTTCGTCAAGCAGGCGCTGCTCAATGTCGCCGCCGATCTGAAGCTCAATGCCCCCCGGCCGAAGACCAAGGCCGAATGGGCGGACCTGATGCGGCAGGCCGGTATCAAGGGCATCCACATCGCCGAACGCGACACACAGCGCGCCAAGTCGCCGAAGGAGCCCGACGTCTTCGTCAACACCTGGTCGGTGGAAGGTTTCCTGTCGGAAGGCGTGCAGCCCTCCGAACTCGGCTGGGGCACCCATGAAAAATGGATGCCCGAGAATGCGCATACCCACGAAGCCGGCTGCGGCGCTGCGATCTATCTGATGCAGCCCGGCGCCAACACGCGGGTGCGGACCTGGTGCCCGACCCGCGGCGCGCAGTACGGCTTCCTCGTCACCCACAACGAGTCGATCTCGATCTCCGACTACTTCACGGTGCGCGATGCGTCGGGCAAGGCGATCTACCGGCCGACCTGCCACTACGCCTATCATCCCTGCGACGACGCCGTGCTGTCGCTGCATGAGATGTTCGGCCGCGCCGCGAAGATGCAGGAGAAGCACCACATCCTCGACGAGAACGAGATCGTCGACGGCATCGACGAACTCGGCGTGCTGCTGTTCGGCCACGACAACAACGCCTATTGGTACGGCTCGCAGCTCTCCATCGAGGAGACCCGCGAGCTCGCGCCCTATCAGAACGCCACCGGCCTGCAGGTGACCTCCGCCGTGCTCGGCGGCATGGTGTGGGCGCTGGAAAATCCGAACGAAGGCATCGTCGAGGCCGACGAGATGGACTTCGATCGTCTGCTGGAAATCCAGTTGCCGTATCTCGGCCCGGTGAAGGGCTTCTACACCGACTGGACCCCACTGACGGATCGTCCGGGCCTGTTCCCGGAAGATATCGACGCGTCGGATCCCTGGCAGTTCAAGAATATCCTGGTGCGCTGACCGCGAAGCGCGCCTTGAGAACGAAAATGCCCGGCCTCACGCCGGGCATTTTGCTGTCTGGCCGCGGCTCATCTCGCCATGTAGTCGAACGCGACCGAGCCGAGGCCGAGCGTCAGGTCCGCCTTGAAATGCAGCGCCGAGACCACCTCACGCACCGGCAGGCGGGCGACGTCGCACAGCGCGTGGGGGAACAGGCCGAGTGCGGCAGGGCCGGTCCAGGCCTCCTTCAGGGTGATATCCTCGAGATGAAACCGCACCAGCTCGCAGATCCGCGGACTGCCGTCGACATGCGGGATGATCTTGAGAATAAAGTTCGGCGTCGTCATCGATTTCAGCACGGTGTCGTGGTCGACCTTGCGGTGCTTGTAGCCCATGGTGGCGGAGGCGCAGAGCACCGAGCCGTAGTGCAGCGAGCCGACCAGCACGTCGCTCTCGACCTCGATCTTGGGCCTTGCCAGCTTCTTCGGAAATCCCCACAGCTCGCGGCCGCCGGCGATCGGGCCCTCGTCGTCGAGATACATCGCGTGGGTGTAGGCGCCCTCCTCGCCCCTGAAGCGGACCGGGATCACCTGCCCGGTCTCGGTGTAGTCGCCGAAGCCGGTCGAGTCCGGCATGCGGATGAATTCATACTTCACCACGGGCTCGGCGACCTCGAGCGGCTCCGGCACCACGGCCGCGAGCGCTTCCGGGTCGGTCTTGTAGGTGATGATGAAATATTCGCGGTCGAAGAACCGGTACGGCCCCGGCGGAAACGACGGGTTGGTGAGCGGCATCGAATAGGCGGTACGCCGGACGTCCTCGATCTTCATGAACGGCCCCATCTGTCGTTGGCAAGACGACGGATTATGGCGGGCGAGGATGACGGAGGCGAGACCGTATAATCGGCAGCAGCAGTCAAATGCGCGTCACATGTGCTGACCGGAGAGGCTATTTCTTCTCGATCGGCGGAGCGGTCTTCTCCGCGGGCGCGGGCGGCAGCACCGGCTTGGCGCCGGCCTTCTGCGCTTCGTCGTCGGGACGAGCCGGTTGCGGCGCCGGCGTGGTCGGCCGCTCGCCGCCCGGCTTCGATTCGGCGGGTGCCGTCGTCTTCTGCGGCTCCGGCGTCGGGGACGACTGCAGCGGCTGGGTCGCCTGCGCCAGCTCTTGCGGCGAAGATGCGTTGATCGCGTGCAGCGACAGCGCCGCGATCGCGACGCCCGCCGCAACCAAAGTCGAGGCGATCAGGATGTCCCTCCGCAACCTGGTCCGATCCGCAGCCATCTCGTTCACCCCGCGTCGTGTCAGCGAGATCAACGATCCGGTCACCGCATGGTTCCTGAGCGCCGCCTGCGGGAACCGCGCGTCAGAGCCGTTTCCGTTCCGATTGAATCGGAACGGGGCTCTTGATTTTGTTTTGCCGCGTTTTCTTCACGCGAACCGGTATCCACTTCGCTCGAAAACGCTTTAATCCGTGGTGCTGATTTCCCAGGTCGCGTGGCGCACGCCGGGCAGATGCTGCAGGTCGACCACCACGGCGTTCAGCTCGTTGGGCTCGACCGCGGTCGAGACCAGTTCCGCCACGATCTCGAGGAAGTCGTCGCCGGCCTCGACCACGTTGACATCGGCGACCGGATAGTTCGCGGCCTCAAGCTTCTCCACGACGGCGTCGCGCATGTCGGGCAGCACTTCCGGGGTGACCACGACCTTGAAGTAGTAGGTCGCTTCCAGCGCCTTCTCGTTCAGCGGGATGCGGTTGATGGCATTGACCAGCGGACGCAGCAGTGTGTTGCCGGCGATCACGAACACGGTCAGCACCGCCGCCTGCGCCACGAGGTCGGCGCCGGCGCAGGAGCCGACCGCGGCCGAGGCCCACAGCGTCGCCGCGGTGTTGAGGCCGCGCACGTCCATGCCCTGCTTCATGATGACGCCGGCGCCGAGGAAGCCGATCCCCGACACCACATAGGCGATCACCCGTACCGCGCCGTCGGCACCGGCCAGATGCATCGCGAGGTCGACGAAGGCTGCCGCGCCGACCGCGACCAGCACGTTGGTGCGCAGCCCCGCGGTGCGCTGCCGGTACTGCCGCTCGGCCCCGATCAGGGTGCCGAGCACGAAGGCTGACGTCAGGCTGACCAGCGTGTCGAGGAAATCGGCGAGCTGGAATGTCGTGAGGAATCGCATGACGCTGCCGGTACCCAGTTCGCTCGAATACGCTTCGGATGCAGCGATCTCTTACATTTCCAGAATGCCCGCGTCACCATCTTCCGTGCCGAAGGCGAGCAGCGTGCCCTTGGCATTCCAGCCCAGCGCGGACACCGTCGTGCCGGTGTTCCGGCGCACCAGGATCTCGGCGCCGTCCTCGAGCCGGACCATCAGCACAGTGCCGTCGGCATAGCCGACCGCCATGATGTCGTTCTTCGGATGGCAGGCGACCACGGCGACCCGCGCCGGCATCGGCGCCAGCATCGCCGGCTCCTTGCCCATCGGCCCGTCCTTGCTGGTGAACGGCCAGACGATCACGGTATCGGCGCCCGAGGTCGCGAGCCCCTTGCCGCCGACGCTCCACGACATCGAGCGCACGCGGCCGGGATAGCCGCTCATCCGCATGTGCCTGTTGTCGGCGAGCCGCCAGCCATGCATCGCGGCCTCGTGCATCGCCGTGACGAGGAATTTGTTGTCCGGGCTGAAGGAGACCGCGAGATGCGAGCCGGCCCATTCCAGGAATTCCGGATTGGCGGCCATGTTGGGAAACCACAAGGTCACGCCGTTGTAATGCGCGATCGCAAGCCGCAGGCCCTTCGGCGCGAACGCCAGCCCGCCGACGGTCGACGGTACTTCGAAGGTTTTCTCCTCGCCCTTCGGATTGCGCACGAAGGCGGTCTTGCCCGCCGACCATGCCACGGTGCCGTCGCCGTGCAGCGCGACGTTGTCGATCCAGCGCCGCTTGGCGTCGGTCGCGATCGTCGTGGTCTCGCCCTTGGCGTCGATCGCGATCAGCTTGCCGTCGTCACCGCCGGTGACGAGCCGCTTGCCGTCGGAGGCCGCGCACAGGATGGCCCCGAAATGGGTCTCGGTGCGCGTGATCTCGCCCTCTAGCGTGGCGATCGCGACGCTCTCCTCGGCGCCGACGAAGAACGCGCGGTCGCCGAGGAAATGCACTGAGCCGACCGCCGCACCAAGCGGAAGCTGCTTGACGCGGTCGGTGATCGAAACGATGGAAGAAGGGGCCTCGCCCGGATCGAACTCTTTCATCACGTGGTGATGCACTGCTCGAAGCCGTCGCGGATCGCCTGCTCAGGCAGCTCGCGACCGATGAACACGACGCGGCTCTCGCGCTTCTCGCCGTCCTTCCATTTGCGCTGGTGGTCGCCCTCCAGCATCATGTGGACGCCCTGAAACACATAGCGATCGTCATCGCCGGTGAAGGCGAGGATGCCCTTCGAGCGCAGGATCTTCTGGCCCTCGGTTGCGACGAGGTTCTGCAGCCAGGGCATGAACTTGGTGGGATCGAGCGGCTTCTCCGAGCGCAGCGACAGCGATTGCATGTCCTCGTCGTGATAGTGCTTCAGCCCGCCATGGCCGTGATCATGATCGTGATGATGGTGGTCGTGATCATGATCGTGGTGATGATGATCATGGTCGTGATCGTCGCCGGCCTCGAGGAAGTCCGGCTCGATCTCCAGGATGCGGTCGAGGTCGAACGCGCCACGCTCCAGCACGTCGGTCAAGCCAACCTGGCAACGCTCGGTGCGGTGCAGCTTGGCATAGGGGTTGATACCGCGGATGCGGGCCTCGACCTCGGCGAGTTCGGGCTTGGAGACGAGGTCGGTCTTGTTCAGCACGATGACGTCGGCGAACGCGATCTGGTTCTTGGCTTCCGGCGCATCCTTGAGGCGATCGCTCAGCCACTTCGCGTCAGCGACGGTGACAACCGCATCGAGCCGGGCGTTCTTCTGCACGTCCTCGTCGACGAAGAAGGTCTGCGCGACCGGCGCCGGATCGGCAAGGCCGGTGGTCTCGACGATGATGGCATCGAACTTGCCCTTGCGCTTCATCAAGCCGTCCATGATGCGGACGAGGTCGCCGCGCACCGTACAGCAGACGCAGCCATTGTTCATCTCGAACACTTCCTCATCGGCGCCGATGATGAGGTCGTTGTCGATGCCGATCTCGCCGAATTCGTTGACGATGACGGCGTACTTCTTGCCGTGGTTTTCCGACAGGATGCGGTTCAGCAGCGTGGTCTTGCCGGCGCCGAGATAGCCCGTCAGCACGGTCACAGGAATTTTTTGCGAAGCTTCAGCCATAACAACTCCGAGGAACTTGGATCGCCGCGCTCGGTCCGGCAGGGAGGCCCCTGCCCCTACTCGGCGAGCGCGCTGGTCAGGGCCTTTATATTGTGCCTGACCATATCAATGTAAGTGGGTGCATCGCCCTTTTCGCCCGTCAAACTGTCCGAATAAAGCGTCCCGCCGACCCGGGCGCCGGTCTCGGCCGCGATCCGTTCGATCAGGCGGGGATCGCTGATATTTTCGAGAAAAACTGCCGGAATTTTCGCAAGCTTGATCTGGGCGATGATGGCGGCGATATCGCGCGCGCTGGGCTCGGAATCGGTGGAGACGGACAGCGGCGAGAAGAACGTGATCCCGTAGGCGTCGGCAAAATAGCCGAATGCGCCGTGGGTCGAGATCACCTTGCGCCGCGCCTCCGGTATTTTCGCCACCGCCTCGTGCACCTCGCGGTCGAGCGCCTCCAGCTTGGCCAGGTAGGCGTCGGCATTGGCCTTGAAGATGGCTGCGTGGTCGGGGGCCACGGCGATCAGCCCGTCGCGAATATTGACCACGTAGATCTTCGCATTGGCGACGGATTGCCAGGCATGCGGATCGTCATGGCCGCCCATCTTCCGTGGCATGATGCCCTTGGTTGCCACCGCGACCGGCGCGTTGCTGCCGGAGGCCTGCAGCAGCCGCTGCATCCAGCCCTCGAAGCCGAGGCCGTTGATGACCAGAAGCTTGGCGTCGGCGACTTTCTTGGCGTCCGCCGGCGTCGGCGCATAGACATGCGCGTCGCCGTCAGGCCCGACCAGCGCCGTTACGTCGACGTCGTTGCCGCCGACATTGCGCACCATGTCGGCGAGGATCGAGAAGCTCGCCACGACATTGATGCGATCGGCGGCGCGCGCCGGTCCACTCGCCAGCATCAGCGCCAGACCAATCAACCCAAGCAAACGCCGCATCATCATGCCTCGAGATGGCGGCCGGGAAACAGCTGCCGCACCAGGCCGCTGACATTGCCGAACAGAAGCGACACGATATAGAGCCCCGCCGCAACCAGGATGATCGCGGGGCCGGAGGGAATGCGGGTCTGGTACGACAGCACCAGCCCGGCATAGCCCGACAGCATGGCGCTCGCGACCGCGATGCAGATCATGGTGGTGATGTCGCGCGACCAGAACCGCGCGATGCCCGCGGGCAGGATCATCAGCCCGACGCCGAGCAACGTGCCGAGCGCGTGGAAGCCGTTGACGAGGTTGATCACAACAAGAGCGAGGAAGGCGAGATGTGCCGGCGCGCCGGCACGGCTCACGGTGCGCAGGAATACCGGATCGACGCATTCGATCACCAGCGGCCGATAGATCACCGCAAGGACCAGCAGCGTGAGGGTGGCGTTGAACGCGATCACCAGCAGGGTTTGGTCATCCATCGCCAGAATGTTGCCGAACAGCACGTGCAGCAGGTCGATATTGGTGCCCTTGATGGAAACGATGGTGACGCCGAGCGCGAGCGAGGCCAAATAGAAGGTCGCAAGCGAGGCGTCCTCCTTCAATTCGGTGGTGCGGGCGACGAGGCCTGCGAGCAGCGCCACGGCAAAGCCCGCGATCAGGCCGCCGGTCGTCATCGCGAACAGATTGAGCCCGGACAGCAGGAAGCCGATCGCAGCCCCCGGCAGGATCGCATGCGCCATGGCGTCGCCGACCAGACTCATCCGCCGCAGCATCAGGAACACGCCGATCGGCGCGCCGCCGAGCGACAGCGCGATCACGGCCGCGAGCGCGCGGCGCATGAACTCGAATTCGGTGAAGGGCGTGATCAGCGCGTCTGTCAGCATCGGCGTCAGGCAGCCCTCGAGCGCGGATCGGCGGCGCAGGCCGCGGCGCTGTCGTCGAAGGCTTCGCACATCCGCATCGCGACCGTCAGATTATCCGCCGTCAGCGTCTCTGCGGTCGGTCCCCATTCAACCGGGCCGCGCGCCAGGAGCAGCGTTTCCGGGAAATTGTTGCGCACCATGTCGAGGTCGTGCAGCGCCGCCAGCACCGTGCGCCCCTCGCCGTTCCAGCGCTTCACCAGCGCCAGGAGATCGGCGGTGGTCTTGGCATCGATGGCGTTGAACGGCTCGTCGAGCACGATCAGGCGGGCGTCCTGCAGCAGCACGCGCGCGAACAGCATGCGCTGGGTCTGGCCGCCGGACAGCGTGCCGATCGGGCGGTTCTCGAAGCCGTTGAGGCCGACCGCGGCGAGCGCCGCCAAAATCTTGCCGCGCGCGGCCCTGCCGATGCCGCCGAAGAAGCCGGTCGAGCGCCACAACCCGGTGCCGACGAAATCGAACACCGAGATCGGAAACGTACGGTCGATGTCGGCGGATTGCGGCAGATAGGCGATGTCACGGTGCTCGAGCCCGTCGAGATCGATCACGCCCGACAGCGGCTTGAGCACGCCGGCAATGCCGCGCAGCAACGTCGACTTGCCGGCGCCGTTCGGCCCGATCACGGCCAGCAGCGCACCCGCCTCGACGGCGCCGTTGAGATGATGCACCGCCGGGTGGCGGTCGTAGCCGAGGGTGACGTCGCGGAAGGTGACAAGAGCAGCCACGGGTCTCACCTCATCGCCAGCCAGACCACGGCCCAAAGGCAGGCAGAGACGGCGAGCGCCGCGAGCAGCCGGGCCGGCACGGGCATGCGCAGGATCGACCAGTGCGCAGTCTGGGCCGGGTGCCCGGCCGGGCCATGGCTGTGCCCGTGGGGGTGGGCGTGGCCGTGATGGTGATGGTCGTGGGTGTGCGTATGCGCCATGGGGAGACTGTTATATTATAACATAACGCGAGTCTACAAACGCGGAACTCATGGCCGGTCCGCAAAACCAGGAGAGATTTGCGTTGCGCCGGCGCGGGATCCGCCGGGATGGAACCGCCGGGGGGCCGTATGCAGCTCTCTCCAGGGTCGTCCTGGCGAAAGCCAGGACCCATATGTGGACGGCCCCCGTGGCACAAGAGCTTTGTGGAACGGTTCGGATCGCTGTCATCCATATGTCCGGCCTGTTTGATGCGATCGT
>NZ_LGHK01000144.1 GCF_001908235.1 Bradyrhizobium sp. NAS96.2 | reverse complement strand
TGCTGGCCTCCGCCCAGCCAGCATGGTGAATCAAAAACGACCTGATTTGGGAATCCCAAATCGATTCAAGCTAACTTCATCCCGCTTTAGAGCGGGACCGTACGGTCTCTCACCGTCACCCTGAGGCGCTCGCGCAAGCGAGCCTCGAAGGGTCGACGGCCCGGCTGGTGGCCGTGCATCCTTCGAGACGCGCTTCGCGCTCCTCAGGATGACGGATCACACGTTGCCTACCCCGCCAGATCGACCTTCGAGGCCACGGTGGAATCGGCATTGAGGCGATAGACCACCGGCGCGCCGGTCGCGAGCTCGCGCTTGAGGATCTGCTCCGGCGTCAGCTTCTCCAGCACCATGATCAGCGCGCGCAGCGAATTGCCATGGGCGGCGATCAGCGTGCGCTGGCCGCGCAGCACGCCGGGCAGGATCTCCTGCACGTAATAGGGCAGCGTACGCGCCAGCGTGTCTTTCAGGCTTTCGCCGCCGGGCGGCGGCACATCGTAGGAACGGCGCCAGATCAGCACCTGGTCCTCGCCCCACTTCTTGCGGGCGTCATCCTTGTTGAGGCCCGAGAGATCGCCGTAGTCGCGTTCGTTGAGCGCGAGGTTCTTCGTGGTCGGCAGTCCGGTCTGGCCGATCTCTTCCAGCATCAGCTTCAGCGTGTGCTGCGCGCGGGTGAGGTCGGAGGTGAAGGCAACGTCGAACGACAGGTCCTGCGCCTTCAGCTTGCGGCCGGCGTCCTTGGCCTCACGGATGCCCTGCTCGGTGAGATCGGGGTCCTTCCACCCGGTAAACAGGTTCTTCAGATTCCATTCGCTCTGACCGTGACGAACGAGCACAAGAAGTCGATCACTCATTTCAGATTCCGTTTCGCTAAGATGGATTTGATCTCGACGAGCGATCTCAGTCACTCAACCCGAGAACGTCGGTCATCGAATACATGCCGGGCTTCTTGCCGTGTGCCCACAGCGCCGCCTTCAGCGCGCCCTGCGCGAACAGCGCGCGATCCTCGGCGTGATGGGAGAGCGTGATGCGCTCCGAGGGGCCGGCAAAGATCACGCTGTGATCGCCGGCCGCGGTGCCGCCGCGCAGCGAGGCAAAGCCGATGTCGCCTGCACGCCGTGCGCCGGTCAGGCCGTCGCGGCCGCGCGCCGAATGCTGATCGAGCGCGATCTTGCGGCCGGCAGCGGCAGCTTCGCCGAGCATCAAGGCGGTGCCCGACGGCGCATCGATCTTCTGCTTGTGATGCAGCTCGAGGATTTCGATGTCAAAGCTCTGGTCGAGCGATTGCGCGACGCGCTTGACCAGCGCCGCGAGCAGATTGACGCCGAGGCTCATATTGCCCGACTTCACCACGATGGCGCGGTCGGTGACGCTGCGGATCACCGCGTCGTCGGACGGCGACAGGCCGGTGGTGCCGATGACATGGACGAGGCCGCGCTCGGCCGCGATCGCGACATTGGCGATGGTCGCCGCCGGCACGGTGAAATCCAGGATGCCGTCGGCGCCCGCCGACATCGACCACAGATCGGCCGACAGTTTGACGTCATTGGCGGGAAGGCCGGCGAGCACGCCGGCGTCCTTGCCGAGCAGTTCCGAGCCCGGCGCTTCCAGCGCGCCGACCAGCACCGCCCCCGGGGTTTCGGAAATCACCCGCACCAGCGTGCGGCCCATCCGGCCGCCGGCTCCCGCAACGATCAAACGCATGTCAGCCATGGCTCACCTCTCCACGCGATATAGCGAGCCAAGGCAGTTCCGGCAACCGAGCCGGCCGGCCCCGGTCAGGGCTGCGGGCCGTCATAGCCCTCGATGATGATGAGGTCGGCGATCGAATGCGGCTGCCGCACCTTGATGTTGGCCTGGTATTCCGGCGAGTTGTAGCAGGCCATCGCGGTTGCGTAGTCGGGGAATTCGATCACGACGTTGCGGGAGCGGCTCTGGCCCTCGACGCAGTTGAGCTGGCCGCCGCGCACCACGTAGCGGCCGCCGAATTTCTTGAAGATCGCAAGGTTGGCGACCGCGTAGGGCTTGTAGCCTTCGTCGTTGTGAACGTCGACGCGTCCGATCCAGTATCCCTTCGCCATCTGTGTTCTCCCTTGTTGTTGGTTCAGGCGAGCTGTTGCTTCAGGCAAGTGCTTGGGCGATCTCGGTGTGAATGGCTTCGGCGGCGGCCTTCGGATCGGCGGCTTCCATCACCGGGCGGCCGACCACCAGATAGTCGGCGCCGGCGGCAATGGCACGGGCCGGCGTCATGATGCGCTTCTGGTCGCCGGTCGCCGAGCCCGCCGGGCGGATGCCGGGCGTCACCAGGTTCATCTGATCGCCGACGATCTTGCGCAGGGCGGCGGCTTCCTCGGGCGAGCTGACGAGGCCGTCGACGCCGAGCGCCTGCGCCTGCCGGGCACGCGCTTCGACGAGATCGGAGACGTTGAGGCGATAGCCTGCGGCGTGAAGGTCGGCGTCGTCGTAGGACGTCAGCACCGTCACCGCGAGGATCTTCAGACTGGTGCCGGCGCGGGCTTCGACCGCCGCCTTCATGGTCTGCGGATAGGCATGCACGGTGAGGAAGGTCGCGCCGAGCGAGGCGACGCTCTCGACGCCGCGCGCAACGGTGTTGCCGATGTCATGCAGCTTGAGATCGACGAAAACCTTCTTGCCGCTGCCCGCAAGCTGCTTCGCCAGCACGAGGCCGCCGGCGTAACCGAGCTGATAGCCGATCTTGTAGAAGGTGACGCTGTCGCCGAGCCTGTCGATCATCGCCTCGGCCGCAGCGACTGACGGCACATCGAGCGCCACAATCAACCGGTCTCTTGGGGCGATCCTTGGAGCGATCTTGGCTGGCTGCATGTCACCTCACATCATGCGTTGGGAATGGTCGATCAGCTGCCGCACCAGCGCGCGCATCGTGTCGATGTCGCCCTGGTGCTTAAGGTGATCCATGTCGTCATAGGCGTGCTCGGCGAATGACAGCGCGAGCTGGTTCGGGATCACGGTGGCGTGGCACGCCGACAGGATCAGGCGCAGCGCCGCCAGCGCACGCGTGCCGCCGAGCCGGTTGCCGGAGGCCGCGGCGATCGCGAACACGCGCTCGCGGAACACCTGGCCGCGTGCCTCGTGCGGATCCTGCACGCGGCTCACCCAGTCGATCGTGTTCTTCACCAGCGCCGGCACCGAGGAATTGTATTCCGGCGTCACCACCAGCACGCCATGATGGGCGCCGATCATCCGCTTCAGATTGACGGCGTGCTGCGGCACGCCCGATTTGGCCTGCAGGTCGCCGTCATAGATCGGCAGCGGAAAATCGCCGAGCGAAATGCGGGTGACATCGGCCCCCAGCAGCGCTAGCTCGTGCGCCAGCACGGCTGCCAGCTTCGCATTGAGCGAGCCTGATCGAAGCGATCCAGGGATCACGAGGATTTTCAGCGCGGACATTCTGCAATCGCGGTTGGGGCGCGTGCCCGACACGATTGCGCCGAGCGGTCAGCCCTTGCGATACACCCAGACCCGCGCGGGCGGAAGGTTCATCCAGATCCGCTCGGAGGCCTCTGTGGACACGCCCGGCAGCGACTTCGGAATCGGGGGCGCCACCGAATAGGTGAACTGGACGAAGGGCGCGCCCGGTGCGAGCGCAATGAAGGCGTCGCGGATCAGCTTCAGGCGGGTCAGCATCGGCTTGGTGACGAGCGGCAGGCCGGAGACCACGGCCGAGGCCGGAGACTTCATGACGTCCCACAGCGTGTCGCGAAGCCTGTAGGCGTCGCCCTGGACGACTTTGGCGTGCGGATAGCGTTCGCGCAGCAACGCGCAGAAGCCGGGATTGTACTCAACCAGGACGAGACGCTTCTGATCGACGCCATGTTCGATCAGCGCATTGGTGATCGCCCCGGTGCCGGGCCCAAGTTCGATGACCGGCCCTTCGGCTTCGGGATCGACATATTGCGCCATGGTGCGCGCGAGCAGCCGTCCGGACGGCATCACCGCGCCCATATGCAGCGGCTTCTCCATCCATGAACGGAGGAAACGAACCTCGTCGTCGAGACGGAGGGGCTTCTTCGACGCACGCACGGACGATTGCAGAGGCATGTCGCTACCAGGCGGGACCGCGCACAATCGAGCGGTTGTCAGAAAACGTTCATAAACACGTATAGATCGAAGTCGTTACGGTCAAGCGTAACGACTGCGGCTAGACGGAGCGGTTTCCGAAGAAGTCCTTGACCTTAGAGAAGAAACCCGCTGCCTCCGGCTGGGTTGCGCCGGACGAGAGTTTTTCGAACTCCATCAGCAATTCTTGCTGCTTCTTGGTCAGATTCTGCGGCGTTTCGACCACGACCTGGACGTACATGTCGCCGGTCTGGCGCGAGCGCAGCACCGGCATGCCCTTTGATGCGATGCGGAATCGGCGGCTGGACTGGGTGCCGGCCGGCACCTTCACCTTGGTCTTGCCCTTGTCGATGGTCGGCACCTCGAACTCGCCGCCGAGCGCTGCGGTCACCATCGAGATCGGCACGCGGCAGTGCAGGTCGGCGCCGTCGCGCTGGAAGAACTGGTGCGTGGTCAGCGACAGGAAGATGTAGAGGTCGCCGGGCGGTCCGCCGCGGACGCCGGCCTCGCCTTCGCCGGCGAGCCGGATACGGGTGCCGTCCTCGACCCCCGGGGGAATGTTGACCGACAGCGTGCGCTCGCGCGTCACCCGGCCGGAACCGGCGCAGGAGGTGCAGGCGTCCTCGATCATCTGACCGCGACCCTGACAGCCGGGGCAGGTCCGCTCCAGCGTGAAGAAGCCCTGGGCCTGCCGGATCCGGCCGGCGCCGCCGCAATGCGAGCAGGTCTTCGGCTTGGTGCCGGCCTTGGCGCCGGTGCCGGAGCAGGATTCGCAGGTGACCGAGACCGGGATCTCGATCTGCGCGGTCTTGCCCTGGAAGGCCTCCTCGAGTGTGATCTCCATGTTGTAGCGCAGGTCGGCGCCGCGCTCGCGGCCGCCACCGCCGCGGCGCTGTCCGGCCATGCCGAACAGATCCTCGAAGATATCGGAGAAGGAGGAGGCGAAGCCGGCGCCGAAGCCGGGACCACCGCCGCCCATGCCCTGCTCGAAGGCGGCATGGCCGAAGCGGTCATAGGCGGCGCGCTTGTCGCCGTCCTTCAGCACCTCATAGGCTTCGTTGATTTCCTTGAACCGGACTTCGCTGGTGGCGTCGCCCGGATTCTTGTCCGGATGCCATTTCATCGCGAGCTTGCGGAAAGCCGATTTCAGCTTGGTCTCGTCCGCGTTCCGATCGACCTCGAGAGTCTCGTAATAGCAGCGCTTGGTCGACATCCTTCAATTCCGTCCGAAGTTCGTGGCCATCGCCCAGGACCAGGTCCGCAAGAACTGCGCTTGCAAGGATTGCGCCTGTCTCGAAGATGCAGCGATCGCCTTAAAGAAAAATGACCCCCACTCCTCCGAGACGCGGCGCGTGCTCTTTGGTGTGAGGGTCATGATCGCAAATCCGCTTAAGCAGACTTCTTGCTGTTCTTGTCGTCGTCGACCTCGGTGAATTCCGCGTCGACAACGTCATCCTTGGCAGCGTCCTTGGCCGCATCGGCCTCGGCCTGCTGCTTGTACATGGCCTCGCCGAGCTTCATCGAAGCCTGCGCCAGCGTGTTGGTCTTGGCCTTGATCGCCTCGGCGTCGTCGCCCTTCAGCGCTTCCTTGAGGTCGCTGACGGCGTCTTCGATTGCGCGACGGTCCGTCTCCGGGATCTTCGATCCGTGCTCGGCCAAAGCCTTCTCGGTCGAATGAACCAGGCCATCGGCATGGTTCTTGGCGTCGACCGCCTCGCGGCGCTTCTTGTCCTCGGCCGCATTGGCCTCGGCGTCCTTGACCATCTTGTCGATGTCGGCCTCGGACAGACCACCGGATGCCTGGATCCGGATCTGCTGTTCCTTGCCGGTCGCCTTGTCCTTGGCCGAGACGTTGACGATGCCGTTGGCGTCGATGTCGAAGGTCACCTCGATCTGCGGCATGCCGCGCGGAGCCGGCGGAATGCCCATCAGGTCGAATTGGCCGAGCATCTTGTTGTCGGCCGCCATTTCACGCTCGCCCTGGAAGACGCGGATCGTGACGGCGCCCTGATTGTCTTCGGCCGTCGAGAACACCTGGCTCTTCTTGGTCGGGATCGTGGTGTTGCGGTCGATGATGCGGGTGAACACGCCGCCCAGCGTCTCGATGCCCAGCGACAGCGGGGTCACGTCGAGCAGCAGCACGTCCTTGACGTCGCCCTGCAGCACGCCGGCCTGGATCGCAGCGCCGATCGCGACGACTTCGTCGGGATTGACGCCCTTGTGCGGCTCCTTGCCGAAGAACTGCTTCACGACTTCCTGGATCTTCGGCATGCGGGTCATGCCGCCGACCAGCACCACTTCGCCGATCTCGCCGGCGGTCAGGCCGGCATCCTTCAGCGCCTTGCGGCACGGCTCGATGGTCTTCTCGACCAGGTCGGCCACCAGCGCCTCGAACTTGGCGCGGGTCAGCTTCATCGTCAGATGCTTCGGACCGGTCTGGTCAGCCGTGATGAACGGCAGGTTGATTTCGGTCTGCGTGGTCGACGACAGCTCGATCTTGGCCTTCTCGGCAGCTTCCTTCAGGCGCTGCAAAGCGAGCTTGTCGTTGCGCAGGTTGATGCCCTGCTCCTTCTGGAACTCGTCGGCGAGATAGCCGACCAGGCGCATGTCGAAGTCTTCACCACCGAGGAAGGTGTCGCCGTTGGTCGACTTCACCTCGAACACGCCGTCGCCAATCTCGAGAATCGAGACGTCGAAGGTGCCGCCGCCGAGGTCGTACACGGCGATCGTGCCGGACTTCGACTTGTCGAGACCGTAGGCGAGCGCGGCAGCCGTCGGCTCGTTGATGATGCGCAGCACTTCGAGGCCGGCGATCTTGCCGGCGTCCTTGGTGGCCTGACGCTGCGCGTCGTTGAAATAGGCGGGAACGGTGATGACGGCCTGATCGACCTTCTGGCCGAGATGCGCCTCAGCGGTCTCCTTCATCTTCTGCAGAATGAAGGCCGAGACCTGCGAGGGCGAATAGGTCTTGCCGTCGGCTTCGACCCAGGCATCGCCGTTCGATGCTTTGACGATCTTGTAGGGAACGAGCTTCTTGTCCTTCTCGACCATCGGGTCGTCATAGCGGCGGCCGATGAGGCGCTTCACCGCAAAGAACGTACGCTCGGGATTGGTCACCGCCTGGCGCTTCGCCGGCTGTCCGACGAGGCGCTCGCCGTCGTCGGTGAAGGCAACGATCGACGGCGTCGTCCGCATGCCCTCGGCATTCTCGATCACCTTGGCGTTCTTGCCATCCATTACGGCGACGCACGAATTCGTGGTGCCGAGGTCGATCCCAATGACCTTACCCATGATTTTGATATCCTCTTTGCTACGGCAGGTTGGTTGGGCCCTGACGGCGCTCCGTACCGAACCCCCAGACGTTCACATACTCGCGATATTGCGACGGTGAGCCTGATATAGGAGAGAGGGTCCTGCCCGCAAGGACTGGACGCAACGTTGAGGCCTGAAAAGACTGACGTTTGAAAGATTGTGTCAGTCCGACCGCGGCGCCGGTTCAAGCCCGATCCAAGTTAACAAATCGGCAATGATGGGGCCTGCCGTCGACCGCAAACGTTCGCGGCATGGCGTCAGCGCTGTTGAGTGAACGCTCACAAACGTCGTATGCGAGAGCGGCGCACGGGTCGAGGGCGCGCTGTTTGGCCGCTGGCGGCCGCTCGTTGGAAACGTCGGGAAACTGGAAAGTGCCAGCCAATCGGGGCCAAAAGCCCACGGAATCGAGCCTGCGGGCCCGGAGCGGAGAGTTGGCGGCCTGTTGCAGGGCCATCAAAACCGCTAAAAGCGGTCCGACTGAAAGAGGCCATCCAGCCCTGCACCGGCCCCGTTGCGCGGCCACCAAGCAAAACCGGTAGATCCCCCATGACGCCTTTTCGAGTTCTCGTTGCGGTTGCCTTGCTGATTGCCGCCACCTGTCGTGGCTTTGCCGCCGACGTGGTGTTTCCGCCGGGCGCGCATGTCGGGATGAAACCGCTGGTGGGCCTCGTCCGCGCCAAATCGTTCATCGGCTTCGAGACCGAGGATCAGGGCGTCAAGGTCCTGATCGCCGACCTGCCTGCGGACGCCTACAACGAGGTCGTGACCGCCTTCAAGGCCAACCCGGCCGGCACCGGAAACATCAAGCCCGAGAGCCTCGAGACGCCGGCCGGCCTCGCATACTACACCGTGGAGAGCGCGCGCGACGGCGCCAGCAATGTGCGGCGCTATTCCATGATCCTGCCGGGGCCGACCTTCTCCGGCTATGTCGCGGTGCAGGTGCCGGAGAACGCCAGCAAGATCTACACCGACGACGCGGTCCGGCAGATGTTCGCCTCGGCCCAGATTCGCAACGAGGTGCCGGTCGACGAACAGCTCGCCATGATGCCGTTCAAGGTCACCGAGCTCGGCAGCTTCAAGAACATCCGCATGCTGGCGCCGGGCGCAGCGCTGCTGATGGCCGACGGCGACGACAAGGTCCTTGAGACCAAGCCCTTCATGCTGCTTGGCGTCATCGCTTCTGCGCCCGCCACGCCTGACGACCGCGGCCGCTTTGCCCAGCAGATCGCGACCACGATCCCCGGCGTGCGCGACGGGCGGATCACCATGTCCGAACCGATCCGGATCGACGGCCAGCCCGGCTTCGAGACCCGGATCGACGCCGTCAGCGGCAAGGACAACACCCCGGTGACCATCGTGCAGTGGCTGCGGTTCGGCGCGCAGACATCGGTGCGGGTCATCGGCAGCTCGCCGCGCACCGATTGGGAGAAGGCCTTCCCGCGCTTCCGCGCGGTGCGCGACGGCATCCAGCCGCGCGGCTGACCAGCCGTTCGCAGCCCGGTCAGAAAAATCCCACTTTCGTCGTTCGCCGAACGGAACTAGCCTCCTCGCGCTGTATCACGCAAAGCGAGGAGGGGCGCGATGTTGGATCGACGACGGATCGTTGCAGGCCCTGGTACGATGGCGCTTGCGACGCTGGTTCCAAGAAGTCTCTGGGCCGCCACCATCAAGCCCGACGATGGCTCCGCGCTGCTCGTGATCGACGTCCAGAACTGCTTCCTGCCCGGCGGCAGCCTCGCGGTGAAGGATGGCGAGCAGGTGGTGCCTGTCATCAACAAGATCGCCAAGAGCTTCGCCAATGTGGTGATGACGCAGGACTGGCACACGCCGGGTCACATCTCGTTTGCCTCGGTCCATGCAGGCAAGAAGCCGTTCGAGGTCATCGACCTCGCCTACGGCAAGCAGGTGCTGTGGCCCGATCACTGTGTGCAGGGCACTGACGGCGCAGGGCTGTCGAAGGACCTCGCGATCCCGCAGGCCGAGCTGATCATCCGCAAGGGTTTTCACAAGGACGTCGACAGCTACTCCGCCTTCACCGAAGCCGACGGCAAGACCACCACAGGGCTTGCCGCCTATCTCAAAGCGCGCAACGTCGAGCGGGTTTTCGTGGCCGGGCTCGCCACCGATTTCTGCGTGGCATGGACCGCGCTCGATGCGCGCAAGGCCGGTTTCGAAACCTATGTGGTGGAAGACGCCTGCCGCGGCATCGACACCCAGGGATCCCTCGCCAAGGCCTGGGCCGATATGGACAAGGCCGGGGTCAAGCGCATCCAGTCGTCCGATATCGGGTAAGCCGCCGCCTCCTGCGAGGACCGCATGGCCGAGTTCGCGGCACCCGTCGCATTTGAGTTCGTGCAGCGCACCCCGTCGCTGCGCACGGCAGGGCTGATTGCTGCGATGACCGGCTATCGCGAGACCGCGGCCGGCCGGTTCGCGCAGCGGCAGACCGCGCCGCTGATCGTTCCGCTGATCATCAGCTTCGGCACCCCGTTCCTGATCGCGCTCGGGCGGGAGCCGCAAGCGAGCGACCGCCAGCACAGCTTTGCTGCCGGTCTCTACGCGGGACCGGTCTACATCGAGTCCGATGGCCACGCCGCCTGCGTGCAGGTGGATTTCACCCCGCTTGGTGCCTACAGCTTCTTTGGCGGCGCCGTGACCGAGCTGGCCGGGCGCATGATCGAACTCGATGACGTGCTCGGCCGTGATGGCCATTGGCTGCGCGAGCGGCTCGGCGCCGAGACCTGCTGGCAGCGCCGCTTCGACCTGATCGAGGACTTCGTGCTTCGCCGCGCCGGCCACGCGCCGTCTGGCGAAGTCGCGTTCGCCTATCGAAGACTGGCGCGCTCGGCCGGTGCCATCAGGATCACGGCACTGGCCGGCGAGATCGGCTGGAGCCGCAAGCATCTGGTCGGCCGGTTTCGATCCGAGCTCGGCCTCGCGCCCAAATCGCTGGCGCGCATGATGCGGTTTCATCGGGCGAGCCGGCTTGCACAAAGCGGATCCAGGCTCGGCTGGGCGGGCATCGCGGCGGAAAGCGGCTATGCCGACCAGGCCCATCTCGCTCGCGAGTTCGTCACGTTCGCAGGGGAACCGCCGACCGCCTGGGCACGCCGCCAGGCGCTGACCAACGGCCGGCTGGTTCGTGCCGAGGACTGGTAACAAACCTTCAAGCCGAAGCCGGATTGTCTCGTGCAGAGTGGCGCCATCAGCCAAGGAGGCCACGACCATGACGCACGATATCGAACCGCCCCGCATCTATCCGACCCTGCGCTGCAAGGACGCCGCGGCGATGATCGCCTGGCTGACGACGGTGATCGGATTCACCGAGCACGTCGTCTATCGCAACGGCGGCGTGATCCACCATGCCGAGCTTGCCTACGGTTCCTCGCTGCTGATGCTGGGCCAGGCTCGCGACGATGCCTATGGCAGACTGGTCGGCGACCTCGGCGGCCGCCGCACCGATTCGATCTACATCGCCGTCAACGATCCCGACGCCCTGCATGCGAAGGCGAGGGCTGCGGGAGCCAAGATCGAAATGGAACTGCGCGACACCGAATACGGCAGCCGTGATTTCGCGTGCCGGGACCCGGAAGGAAATCTCTGGAGTTTCGGCACCTATTGGCCGAAAGCGCATGAGAAGCCGCTGCCGTGAAACCACGACAGCGCGCTTAGGTTCGCGGATTGGACGGATCAGACCGTGATGTCGGCGGCGGGTGCAGCCTTGGCGCCGCCCTTGGAGACGCCGACCAGCGCCGGACGCAGGATGCGCTCGCCGATCATGTAGCCGGCCTGCACCACCTGCACCACCGTGCCCGACGGCACCGACGCATCAGGCACCTCGAACATCGCCTGTTGGAAGTTCGGGTCGAACTTCTCGCCGATCGGATCGAACTTCTTGACGCCGTTCTTCTCCAGCGCGTTGAGCAACGAACGCTCGGTCAGCTCGACGCCTTCGATCAGCGCCTTCAGGCCGGGATCGGCAGCTTCCTTGGTCTCGGCCGGCACGGCGTCGAGTGCGCGCTGCAGATTGTCGGCGATATCGAGCACGTCGCGGGCGAAGCCGGTGATGCCGTAGGTCTTGGCGTCGGCGACCTCGCGGCGCGTGCGCTGGCGGAGGTTCTCCATCTCGGCCAGCGTGCGCAGCGTGCGGTCCTTCGCCTCGGCGAGTTCCTTGGTCAAGGCCTCGGCCGATCCCACCTCGGGATCGTCAGGCATGATGTAGGGCTTCGAGACCACGGGCTCACCCGTCGGCGCCGAATTCTCGGTGTTGTCGTTGGCCCGGTTCGGATCGGTCATGGCTTGCCTTCTCGAAAACTCGCGTCGGTTCAAATCTTGGGGATTGGCTGCCCGGGATATCGTGCTTTAAGCGGCGAAAATCAAGCGCAACA
Organism: Bradyrhizobium sp. NAS96.2; assembly: GCF_001908235.1. Classification (GTDB taxonomy): domain Bacteria; phylum Pseudomonadota; class Alphaproteobacteria; order Rhizobiales; family Xanthobacteraceae; genus Bradyrhizobium. Next base: position 31,308 of record NZ_LGHK01000144.1, on the reverse strand, counting down.
TACCGGTTTCGGGCATAGGGATCTCCGGTCGGGGTGAACGAAACCCATCAAATGAAAGCGAAATCCGCCCCTGTCAGCCGCCCAGCATCTTGCTGACGATGCGCGCGGCATAATCGACGGTCGGGATCACCCGCGCATAATTCAGCCGCGTCGGCCCGATCACGCCGAGCACGCCGACGATCCGGCCCTGGGCGTCGCCATAGGGCGCGATGATGGTCGAGGAACCCGACAGCGAGAACAGCTTGTTCTCCGAGCCGATGAAGATCCGCACGCCCTCGCCGCGCTCGGCGCGGCCGAGCAGGTCGATCACGCCGCGCTTGGTCTCGAGATCGTCGAACAGCGACTTGATCCGCTCGAGATCATCGAGCGCATGGAGATCCTCGAGCAGGTTGGCGTGACCGCGCACGATCAGCTGGCGGTCCTCGTTCTCGCCGCCGGACCAGCTCGCGATGCCGGCCGCGACGACCTTTTGCGTCAGCTGGTCGAGCTCGGCGCGATTTTGCGTCAATGCGGTCTCGAGCTCGAGCCGTGCTTCGGCCAGCGTCCGGCCGCGGATCCGCGCATTGAGGAAATTGGTCGCCTCGGTCAGGGCCGAGGACGGAACGCCCGGCGGCAGCGCCAGCACGCGGTTTTCGACCTGGCCGTCTTCGCCGACCAGCACGACCAGCGCCTTCTCCGGCTCCAGCCGCACGAATTCGATATGCTTCAGCCGCGCATTCGACTTCTGCGTCAGCACCACGGCCGCGGCCCGGGTCAGCCCCGACAGCCGCGTCAACGCTTCGCCAAGCGCCGCCTCGACGGATTGCGCACGGCCGACGGCCGCAAGCTGGGTCTGGATCGACTGGCGTTCGGCCTCGGTAAGGTCGCCGACCTGCATCAGGGCGTCGACGAAGAAACGCAGGCCAAGCTCGGTCGGCAGCCGGCCGGCCGAGGTGTGCGGCGCATAGATCAGGCCGAGCTGCTCGAGGTCCGACATCACATTGCGGACCGAGGCCGGCGACAGCGGTAATGCGATCAGGCGCGAGATGTTGCGCGAGCCGACCGGCTCGCCGGTCGCGAGATAGCTTTCGACGATTTGACGAAAAATATCGCGCGAGCGCTCGTTGAGCTGGGCGAGCCCGGCATGCGGGGCAATCAGGCCGATCGGATCGTGGTGAGTCACACTCCAGTCCCTCACAATTACTGCCTAATTTGTCGATCCGGAGGGCCGGTGACAAGCATGCATTCGGCCCTCTGGTACCGGACCAATCCGGGGCCGAAAACCCGTGCCAAAGCCCTTGCCGCTGCCCCCTGCCCCTCCTACAAGCACGCCCAGCCATATCTGTCGGATTTTTGGAGGATTTCATGCGGCCAAGCCGCCGTGCGCCCGATGAACTACGTCCCGTGTCGCTGGAACGCGGCGTCGTCAAATACGCCGAGGGTTCCTGCATGGTGAAGTTCGGCGACACCCATGTGCTGGTGACCGCGACGCTGGAAGAGCGCCTGCCGCCGTGGCTGAAGGGCCAGGGCCGCGGCTGGGTCACCGCCGAATACGGCATGCTGCCGCGCGCCACCCTGGAACGCACCCGCCGCGAGGCCTCCGCCGGCAAGCAGGGCGGCCGCACGGTCGAGATCCAGCGGCTGATCGGCCGCTCGCTGCGCGCCGCCGTCGATCTCGAAGCGCTCGGCGAGCGCCAGATCACGGTCGATTGCGACGTCATCCAGGCCGATGGCGGCACCCGCACCGCCTCGATCACCGGTGCCTGGGTGGCGCTGGCCGACTGCATCAACTGGATGAAGACCCGCAACATGCTGAAGACCAACGTGTTGCGCGACAATGTGGCGGCGATCTCCTGCGGCATCTACCAGGGCACGCCGGTGCTCGACCTCGATTATGCCGAGGATTCGGAGGCCGACACCGACGCCAATTTCGTCATGACCGGCGACGGCCGCATCATCGAGGTGCAGGGCACCGCCGAGAAGACGCCGTTCTCGCAGGACGAATTCCTGGCCCTGATGGCGCTGGCGCGCAAAGGTGTCGCGCGTCTGGTCGACTTGCAAAAGATCGCGGTCGCGTAGTCAGATTGGTCATGCATCGCCGAATCACCGGAAGGCTCGTCATCGCCACCCATAATCCCGGCAAGCTTGCCGAGATGCGGGAACTGCTGGCGCCGCATGGCGTGGAGGCGGTGTCGGCGGGCGAGCTCGATCTGGCTGAGCCCGAGGAGACCGGCGACAGCTTTCGCACCAATGCGGCGATCAAGGCGATCACAGCGGCAAAGGCTGCGGGACTGCCGGCCTTCGCCGACGATTCCGGCCTCGTGGTCGACGCGCTCGACGGTGCGCCGGGGATTTACTCGGCGCGCTGGGCCGGCGAAGGCAAGGACTTCATGGCGGCGATGACGCGGATCGAGCGGCTGCTGCAGGAGCGCGGCGCCACCGCGCCGGACCAGCGCAAGGCGCATTTCGTCTCCGCGCTGTGCGTGGCCTGGCCGGACGGTCACCTCGAAGAGGTCGAGGCCCGGGTCGATGGAACCCTGGTCTGGCCGCCGCGCGGCACCGCCGGATTCGGCTATGATCCGGCTTTCCTGCCCGACGGTTACACGCGGACCTTTGGCGAGATGAGCAGTATCGAGAAGCACGGCCTGCCGCCGCTCGGGCTCGGCCTGTCACATCGCGCCCGCGCCTTCGTGAAGCTCGCGGAGATCTGCCTTGAGCCACGCTGAACGAGAAGCTTTCGGCGTCTACGTGCACTGGCCGTTCTGCCTGTCGAAATGCCCGTATTGCGACTTCAACAGCCACGTCCGGCATGCGCCGGTCGATGAGGCGCGCTTCGTGCGCGCGTTCGCCCGCGAGATCGAGACCACGGCTGCGCGGGTGCCGGGGCGCGAGGTCACTTCGATCTTCCTCGGCGGCGGCACGCCGTCGCTGATGCAGCCGCAGACCGTCGGCGCCGTGCTCGATGCGATCGGCAAGCATTGGCAGGTCTCGCGCGACGTCGAGGTCACGCTCGAGGCCAATCCGACCAGCGTCGAGGCGACGCGCTTTCGCGGCTATCGCGCCGCCGGCGTCAATCGCGTCTCGCTCGGCGTCCAGGCGCTGGATGATGCGTCGCTGAAGGCATTGGGCCGCCTGCACACCGCGCGCGAGGCGCTCGACGCGGTTGCGATCGCGCGCTCCGCATTCGACCGCTACTCGTTCGATTTGATCTACGCCCGCCCCGACCAGACGCCGCGGATGTGGGCCGATGAATTGAAGCAGGCGATCGCGGAAGCAGCCGAGCATCTGTCGCTCTATCAGCTCACCATCGAGGAAGGCACGCCGTTCTTCGGACTGCATGCCGCCGGCAAATTGCAGACACCTGATGAAGCGACTTCGCGCGCACTCTACGACGTGACGCAGGAAGTCTGCGCCCGCGAGGGATTGCCGGCCTACGAGATCTCCAACCACGCCCGCACTGGGGCGGAGTGCAAGCACAATCTGGTCTACTGGCGCGGCGAGGAATATGCCGGCATCGGCCCCGGCGCGCATGGCCGGCTCGACGTCGATGGCATCAGGCACGCGACCGCGACCGAGCGGCGTCCCGAGGCCTGGCTGCTGAACGTCGAGGAGCGCGGCCATGGCGTCGTCACCGATGACAGCCTCAACAGCGAAGAGCGCGCCGACGAATTCCTGCTGATGGGGCTGCGGCTCGCCGAGGGCATCGATCCCAAGCGTTATGCGCAGCTCTCCGGCCGAAAGCTCGACCCGCACCGGATCGCGATGCTGCGCGAGGAAGGCGCGATCGCCGTTGATGCCGACGGACGGCTGCGCGTGACCAAGTCGGGATTCCCGGTGCTCGACGCCGTCGTCGCGGATCTCGCGGCCTGAAGCCTGATGAGATTAGGTTGAGCTGGAACGGCGTCGGAAGTTCACCTCTCCCTTGGGAGAGGTGAACCAAGACCGAGCCAAGCCGATTCAACCGAAACTCATCCCGCTCTGGGTGCACGCTGCCAAAATATCGAAAACAACCCCATGCAAAGTAGCCGGCGGGTGCCGGCGCTCGACAAGGCAGCTCGACCGGCTGACGAAAATTAAGCGCCAAAGCTCTTCGGCGAACCTGCAACCGGCGTGCTGCCTCCGGACGCCACCTTCATGACCGCAAGGCCGCGCTCGTTGGTGCCGTCGGAGCGAAAGCGGAACAGGCCGTCGATGCCGGCAAAGCCGGACGGATTGGTCAGCGTCTCCGGTGCGAAGCGCTGCGCCCCCTGGGTGCGCGCCAGCGCCGCCATCAATGCCACGGCATCATAGGCGAGCGTTGCGGTGCGCACCGGCTCGCCGCCGAACTTGGTGCGATAGCGGCCGGCGAAGCTGCGGAAGCCGGAAGGGTCGGGCGCGGCGTAGAGGCCGCCCTGCAAGACGGGGCTCGCGAACACCCGCGGATTGTCCCACAGCCCGGTACCGAGCAGCTGGATGTTGCGCAGATTGGCGCCCGCCGCGGTCAACGCATCGGCGGTCGCGACCACCGAATCGCCGTCGTCGGCGATCAGCAGCGCATCGGCCTGGCCGAGCGCCTGCGCCACGGTCCGCGCCGGCGTCGCGCGATCGGCGCCATATTTCTCGAATGCGACGACGCGGCCATTCTTGCGGCCGACCGCCTGCTTGAACGCGGCCTCGACCACGTTGCCATAGGCATTGTCCGGCACCATCGCGGCGAACGAGCGCTTTCCGATCCCGGAAGAATAATCGACGATCCGGTTGATGTCGGACTCGGGGAGGAAGCTCAGCAGATAGACGCCGTGCCCGGCGACGCTCGAATCGGTGGAGAATGCGATCACCGAGGTTCCGCGCGGCCGCGTCAGTTGCGCGACGGCCGGCACCGAACCGGCGAACAGCGGTCCCAGGATGATCTCGGCGCCTTCGGACAGTGCCTGCTGGGCACCCTGCGATGCGCCCTGCGGGCTGCCGCCATCGTCCTTGATCAGGAGCTGAATATTCGGGTTCTGGAATTCCGCCAGCGCCATTTCGGCGGCGTTGCGCATCGATTGCGCGGCGAGCCCGGCATTGCCGGACGCCGACAGCGGCAGGATCAATCCAATTTTGACCTGCCCGGTGCCGACCGCCTGCGGCTGCTGTTGCGGGCCGGCGGGACCACCTTCCGGGTTGCTGGAGAATTGGCTCAAGCTCTGCTGGATGCCGGAACAGGCCGCGAGCAACGGCGCGCCCACGAGCAGGCCGAGCGCCGTCCGCCGGGTCGCGCCCGATGGCGAGGAGTTGCGGTGATGCGGGCCTTCCATCGTCTCTCTTCTCTTGGCCGACCAGGATCGGCCAGGACTCCATCGACCTCTGATGAGGCGGGTGGATTTGGGCATATTGTCGGCGAATAGTTAACTAAAACAAAAGGATTATGGCCCCGCGGCGCCCTTGCCGCGGCTCCCGTTTCCCTCAGCAGCCGCCTACCGTCATCGCGGTTTCCGGATGTGGCGCAAGTGCTGCCATCCCTCTAGATTGGCATTATGCGCGCAAAAGCCAGTTCCCTCCACAGTTCCGATGCCACGACAGGTGCTGCGGCCAAAAGCTTTTCGATCGGCGGACAGCAGCTGGCTGCACCAAAGGCCAGGCCCGGGCTCCATCTGGTGGCTACCCCGATCGGCAATCTCGCCGACATCACCCTGCGCGCGCTGGAGACGCTGGCGGGTGTCGACGTCATCGCCTGCGAAGACACCAGGATTACGCGCCGGCTGACCGAACGTTACGCGATCACCGCCGAATTGGCGCTCTACCACGAGCATAATGCCACCCAGGCCCGGCCCAAGATCCTCGAACGGCTGGCGCAGGGTGCTGCCATTGCACTGGTGTCGGACGCCGGTACGCCGCTGATCTCCGACCCCGGCTTCAAGCTGGTGCGCGAGGTCTGCGCCGCCGGGCACTCCGTCATCGCGGTGCCCGGACCATCGTCGGTACTGACCGCGCTGTCGGTTGCGGCGCTGCCGACCGACCGGTTCTTCTTCGAGGGATTTCTACCTGCCAAGGAGCACGCGCGCCGCGCGCGGCTCACCGAACTCGCCCGGATCGATTCGACGCTGGTGATGTTCGAATCCGGCAATCGCGTGCAGGACACGCTACGCGATCTCGCCGCGATCATGGGTGATCGCCATGCTGCGATCTGCCGCGAACTGACCAAGCTGCACGAGGAGGTCAAGCGCGCGCCGGTCGCCGAGCTCGCGGCAGGCGCGGATGGGCTGGAGACGCGCGGCGAATTCGTGCTCGTGATCGGGCCGCCGGCCGATGATGCCGGGGTGATGGATGAGAATGCGCTCGACGACCTCCTGCGCGCGCAGCTCGCCCGCGGCAGCGTCAAAGATGCGGTGGCGCATGCCGTCGAGCTGTCGGGCCGCCCGCGCCGCGAGGTCTACGCCCGCGCGCTCGAACTCGCCAAAACCATCGGAGACGGCGATGGCGAAGACTGACAGCGCCTCGCCCGAACGCGTGGCGGCATTCCGCACCGGCTTGTCGGCCGAAAGCCGCGCCGCGGCCCTCCTGATCGCCAAGGGCTATCGCATCCTGGCGAAGCGCTTCCGCACCCCCTATGGCGAGATCGACCTGGTGGCGCGGCGGCGCAACCTCGTCGCCTTCGTCGAGGTCAAGGCCCGGGCCAGCCTCGACGACGCCGCCTATGCGGTGACGCCGCGCCAGCAGCAGCGCATCGTCAATGCCGCCCAGGCCTGGCTGATGGCGCATCCCGAACATGCCGAATTTGACCTCAGATTCGATGCCGTGCTGATTGCGCCGAGGAGCCTGCCGCGCCATCTGTTAGCGGCATTCGACGCAAGCCCTTAAAGTTACCCTCAGACCTCTCGGGACACGCCTATGAAATTGAAGATCGCCGTCCAGATGGATCCCATCGCGCGCATCAACATCCGCGGCGATTCGACCTTTGCGCTGCTGCTCGAAGCCCAGAAGCGCGGCCACGGCATTTCCTACTACACGCCCGACAGACTGTCGCTGCGTGGCGAGGAGCTGGTGGCGCCGCTGCAACCGCTCACCGTGCGCGACGAGGTCGGCGATCACTTCACGCTGGGCGAAGCGAAGCGCGAGGCGCTCAACGGCTTCGACGTGGTGCTGCTGCGGCAGGACCCGCCGTTCGACCTCGCCTACATCACCTCGACGCACTTTTTGGAGCGCATCCATCCGAAGACGCTGGTGGTCAACGATCCGGCCAGCGTGCGCAATGCGCCGGAAAAGCTGTTCGTGATGAATTTCCCGCAGCTGATGCCGCCGACCCTGATCTCGCGCGACCTCGACGAGATCAACGCGTTCCGCGACCAGCACGGCGCCGTCGTCATGAAACCGTTGCACGGCCATGGCGGCGCTGCGGTATTCCGCGTGATGCCGCAGGACATGAACTTCGGCTCGCTGTTCGACATGTTCTCGGTCACCTTCAAGGAGCCCTGGGTGATCCAGCGCTTCCTTCCCGAGGTGAAGCACGGCGACAAGCGCATCATCCTGGTCGACGGCGAGTTCGCCGGCGCGGTCAACCGCGTGCCGGCGGCGGACGATCTGCGCTCCAACATGGTGCGCGGCGGCGCGGCCAAGGCCACCGAGCTCTCGGATCGCGAGCGCGAAATCTGCGCCACGCTCGGACCCGCACTGCGCGAGCGCGGCCTGCTGTTCGTCGGCATCGACGTGATCGACGGCAACCTCACCGAGATCAACGTCACCTCGCCGACCGGCATACGCGCAATCCAGCGGCTCAATGGCCCCGATGTCGCAGCGATGATCTGGGATACCATCGAGAAGAAGCGCGCCGCGAAATAATCCTCCTTCCTTGTGCGTTGCACATGCAGGTTGAACTCTGGGGCATGATCGCCCGAAAAGATCATGCCCAAACAAAGCGCTAAAGCGCGATGACGATGAATCACAATCGCATCGCGCGTTAGCCTGGGTTCGGCTGCGCCTGCGTTCGCCTTATTCTTCTTGCCAGCTTGCGCAGGCGCGGGCAGCATCCTCTTGCCTGTGTCAGGTCAAGCGGCGGGCCAGTGCGGGCGACAACGCAACAAACTCATAAAAATTTGGAGGAAGACGTTATGACGCTCAATGTCTCACGACGATCCTTGCTCGCGCTCGGTGCCGGTCTCGGCGCCAGCACACTCCTCGGCGGCACTGCGCAAGCGCGCGCGCCGAAGCTCGGCACGCAGACTCCCTATTGGCACCGCTTCGTGCTCGGCGATGCCGAAGTCACCGTCGTCTCCGACGGTCCGCTTCCGCTCGGCGATCCCTCCGGCACCTTCACCGGCGTGCCGAAGGAAGAAGTGAAGAAGATGCTCTCCGACAACTTCCTCTCGCCCGACAATGTCGTGCTCGAGCAGAATTCGCCGATCGTCAACACCGGCGACAAGCTGATCCTGTTCGATACCGGCATGGGCACGTCGAAGGCGTTCGGTCCGACCACCGGGCGGCAGCAGAAGAGCATGCAGGAAGCCGGCATCAAGCCGGAGGACATCGACGCCGTCGTGCTGTCGCACGCGCACATCGATCATATCGGCGGCATTGTCGGCGCCGACGACAAGCCGCTGTTCCCGAATGCGCAGTACTACATCGCGCAGAGCGATCTCGATTTCTGGACCGACGAAGGCAAGATGGGCAGTCCGTTGAAGGACTTTGTCGTGCACGCCCGCAAGAACCTGCTGCCGGTGCGCGACCGCATCGTGTTCTTCAAGGACGGCCAGGAATTCCTGCCCGGCGTGCAGGCGATCGCGGCGCCCGGCCACACCGTGGGCCACACCATCTTCATGGTGAGCTCCGGCGGCAAGTCGTTCGCCTTCCTCGGCGACCTCTCGCATCACGCGGTGCTGCTGCTGGAGCGGCCGCGGATGGAGTTCTCATACGACACCGACCCGAAGCAGGCGGCGGCCTCGCGGGTCAGGCTGCTGGAGACGTTGGCTGCGAACAAGACGCCTGTCATGTCCTATCACTTCGCCTGGCCGGGCTACGGCCACGTCGCCAAGGCCGGCGAGGGCTTCCACTACTATCCCGAGCCGATGCAGATGACGCTGTAATCGTACAAAGCTCCGTGAGGGGGACAGCTTGTCACCCTCACGGACAAGCTAGCAAGATTTCACGTCAGGCAGATTCAAGGCTTAGCACTGTTTGCTTGATCCAAGTAAATAAGCCAGCGCAAGAATGCGGTGCCATTGCTTATCGCCAAAATCGCGAGATCAATAGGCGGTTGAACCGGCTCTTCACTACCCTGCTCATGGCGATAATTGTGCGAGGAATCTATCCAGCCCCTGAACGATGCCAGCTGTTTGTTAGCTGCTCGCATTGCAGTTGCGTCGTTCGCGTGCGTCTGCTGAATAATCGAACCTAGGTGAGTTTCCGCAGCTCCGGCATTTAACTGGGGCGCAGAAGGAAACATCAGACGAAAAAGCCCCTCTACCGCGCTAAAGATTGCTCGCCAAGCGTCTTTGCCATTAGGAGGCTGCTCCGCCAGTTGATCAGATATTCGTTCGAATGCCGCTAGACTGTTCGAATATCGGGCATTCTGGAGTCCAGCCAAGGTGGACCGACGGTTCCTCTGAAATTCTTGGTCTACGGCTGGATGGACAACGCAACTTTCATCGATTTCATACGCAAGGCGTTCTTCAGTAAAGATACGCCGAACCTCCTGCTGCCAAATGCGTGCTCCGGCCGATTGGCCTCTCTTTACGAAGAAAGTATTGGCGAGCGTAATGCAATCAAGAAAATCGCGAATGTCGCATTTCTCGCAAAATGCGATCCATTCGATGTTGTAAGTAGCCTTTACCCGAATTCCCAACTCGCGCTCCAAGAGATCTCGCAGTTCTGGCGTGGTGTCGTCGGTGGTGACTCTCTCCATCAGCTTTCCGACGCGTCGGCGAGCGCGCGGGCTGTCCGGTACCGGTCCTGCTTGATCAATGTAGAGTTGGCTATAACGGGACACATTGCCCTCACTTCAGTTCACTAGAGCTTCGCCAGCAGAATCCTTACCATGAGGAGGTTGCCGCCGAAGTTTGTTCCCGTAATGTTCTTGCGCTTTCCACCGGTTTCCACTACCCTTAATTGCGGAAGATAGGGGCAGCATGGTCCAGCGGGTTTCCACCGTCGCTTTCGAGGGGATTGAGGCTCGCGCGGTCGACGTGCAGGTGCAGGTCGCGCCGGGATTGCCGGCGTTTGCGATCGTCGGCCTGCCCGACAAGGCGGTATCGGAGGCGCGCGAGCGGGTGCGCTCGGCGCTGATCGCCTCCGGCCTCGCGCTTCCCGCCCGCCGCATCACCGTCAACCTCGCTCCCGCCGACCTGCCCAAGGAGGGCAGCCATTACGACCTGCCGATTGCGCTCGGCCTGATGGCGGCGATCGGCGCGATCCCGCCGGATACGCTGAGCGGCTTCACCGTGCTCGGCGAGCTCGGCCTCGACGGCTCGATCGCACCGGTGGCGGGCGTGCTGCCCGCGGCGATCGGCGCCAATTCGCGCGACGAGGGGCTGATCTGTCCGGCAGCCTGCGGCTCGGAAGCCGCCTGGGCGAGCCCTGACATCCAGATCATCGCAGCGCACTCGCTGATCCAGATCGCCAATCACTTCAAGGGCACGCAGCTGCTGTCGCGGCCGCAGCCGAAGGTGCATGAGCGCGAGGAAATGCTGCTCGATCTGCGCGACATCAAGGGCCAGGAAAGCGCAAAGCGCGCGTTGGAGATTGCGGCCGCCGGCGGGCATCATCTGCTGATGATGGGCTCGCCCGGCGCCGGCAAATCGATGCTGGCGGCGCGGCTGCCCTCGATCCTGCCGCCGCTGTCGCCGTCCGAGCTGCTCGAAGTCTCGATGATCGCCTCCGTCGCCGGCGAGATCCGCGACGGCGCGTTGACCGCGCGGCGTCCGTTCCGCAGCCCGCATCATTCCGCGAGCATGGCCGCGCTGACCGGCGGCGGCATGCGCGCCAAGCCGGGCGAAATTTCGCTCGCGCATCAGGGCGTGCTGTTCCTCGACGAATTGCCGGAGTTCGATCCGCGCGTGCTGGATTCGCTGCGCCAGCCGCTCGAGAACGGCGAGGTTTCGGTGAGCCGGGCCAACCATCGCGTCACCTATCCGGCGCGCTTCATGCTGGTCGCGGCGATGAACCCGTGCCGCTGCGGCCACGCCTATGAGCCGGGCTATTCCTGCAAGCGCGCACCTGTCGACCGCTGCACCGCCGACTACCAGATGCGGATCTCCGGCCCGCTGATGGATCGCATCGATCTCAGGATCGAAGTGCCCGCCGTGACCGCGGCGGACCTGATCCTGCCGCCGCCGGCGGAGGGCTCGGCCGAGGTCGCCGCACGCGTCGCGGCGGCGCGCGACATCCAGCTCGCGCGTTACGCCGCGGCCGGCATGCCGCAGGTCCGCACCAATGCGGAAGCGCCGAGCTCGCTGCTCGAGACCATCGCGCAGCCCGATGCGCATGGCCAGAAGCTGCTGCGCGAGGCGGCCGACACCATGCGCCTCACCGCGCGCGGCTATCACCGCGTGCTGCGGGTGGCGCGCACGCTCGCCGATCTCGATGGCGCTGATACGATCGGCCGGCTCCATCTCGCCGAAGCGCTGTCCTATCGTGCATTGGCCGACGATCTGCGCCGCGCCGCCTGACGCGAACCTGAGCCTGTTTCAATTCGTGGCGGAATCGCGCGCGTCAACGCGACGGTAACCACTCCCATTTACGCTCCGCAAACCATAAGCACCGCGGTCCGCGGCACGCTTGGGTCGAGCGAGTTGTGTCATGTTGCGTATGAAGATCCTGGCCTCGGTGGTCCCCCTTGCCGTGGCCGCGGTATTTGCCCGCGCTGAATTGCTGCCGGGTCCCCGGCCCTGCATCGACGTGGGCGGCGCCACGATGCAGATCGCGTCAGTCCCCTGGCAGGCGCAGCTTCACGTCAGCTTCACCGACGACCCCGGCCTTGCCACCGTCCGGGTCCAGATCGCAGACAGCGCAGATGCCGCCGACTTCACCGTGATCGATGACATCGACGATGCCGAGGCCGGCGCCTGCGAAAGCAACGCGGTGCCGCAGCTGATCGGGATTTCCAGCGAGCCGACCGCAACCGGACCTGTCATCTATCTCACCCACGATGGTCCGTTCGATTACCGCGTCTACGTGCAGTCGAAGACGTTCTCGGTGCGCGATGCCGCGGCCCTGATCGTCAGCGCCCGCGGCCCTCGCCATCTCGACGCGGCCTCGCTCGCGCCTGACCCCAACTTTCCGCGCCGGATCATGGCGGAGTTAACCTCCCGCTAACCCTGTTCCGAGGGCAGCGCGAAACAGCCACTAACTTCAAGCACTTTGCAAGGTCGCCGACGCATCCTCATCACCAGATCGGGCACTTTCAGGACCACCATTGATGGGGCGTTTCTTCCGGATCAAGTTACGCCTTCGCCGCTTCCTGCGGCGCCATTCCTGGGTCGCGACGATTGTCCGTTCCTTCACGATCTTCTCCGTCGCATTCGGCAGCGCCTTCGGGTTCATCTCCGGCGCCCTCTCGCCGCACAGCGGCTACGATCCCAATGCATTCGCGATCGGGGTCAGCTTCCTGTTCGCGCTGGCCTGTCTCTGGATCGTGACGCTCGGCATCCGCCTGCGGCTGATGCGCAGACGGCTGCGCACCATCGCCATGCACAATGAGGCGATGGCCGACCGCAACTGGGAACTGCAGGAGGCCGAACAGCGCGCCTCCACCCTGTTCGAGGCGCAGGACGATTTGATCGTGCTGCGCGACCTCGACGGCCGCATCACCTATGCCAACGACGCCTATTGCGCGCTGGCGCAGATTGCCCGCGGCGAACTGATCGGCAGCACCGCCACGCTCAAGGTGCTCGAGCAGGGCGACACCGCACTCGAATCCAACGGCACAAAGGTCTACGACCAGAAGATCCAGGGACCGCTCGGACCGCGCTGGATCGCCTGGCGCGAGGGCCTCGTGCGCAACGATGCCGGCGCACCCGCGGAGATGCAGAGCGTCGGCCGCGACGTCACCGACCGCACCGAGAGCGAGCACGCGCTGACCGAGGCGCGCGATCAGGCCGACGCCGCCAATCGCGCCAAGTCGCGCTTCCTGGCGATGGCGAGCCACGAGATCCGCACGCCGCTGAACGGCATCATCGGCATGAGCGGACTCCTGATGGACACCCAGCTGACGCCGGAGCAGATGACCTACGTCAAGGCGGTCAAGACCTCCGGTGATGCGCTGATGGCGCTGATCGAGGAGCTGCTCGACTATTCCAAGATCGAAGCCGGCAAGATCGATCTCGAACACCGCGCCTTTGCGCTGTCCGGCCTGATCGAGGACATCACCGAGCTGCTGGCGCCGCGCGCGCAGACCAAGGGCATCGAGATCGCCGCCTATGTCGACGAGCGACTGCCGATGCAGGTGACCGGCGATGCCGCGCGGCTGCGTCAGGTGCTGCTCAATCTCGCCGGCAATGCCATCAAGTTCACCGCGACCGGTGGCGTGGCGCTGATCGTCGAGCCCGGGATCTGGCCGAACGAGATCAGCTTCCTGGTTCGCGACACGGGCATCGGCATCGCACCGGAAGCGCAGCAGCGTATCTTCCGGGAGTTCGAGCAGGCCGACGATCGCATCGCCCGCAGCTATGGCGGCACCGGCCTCGGCCTGTCGATCAGCGACCGCATCGTCAAGCGCATGGGCGGCCGCATCACGCTCGCAAGCACGCCCGGTTCAGGCTCGACCTTCGAGGTGTCGATCCCGCTCACCGCCGCCGACACCGGCGAGGCCAATAGCTTCACCGCACCTGACCTCGCCGGCCAATCGATCATGCTGGTTGCGCCGCACAGCATCGAAGCCTCGCTGATCTCGCGGCGGCTGCAGCGCTGGGGTGCGCAAACCTGCATCGTGTCGGATGCCAATGTCGCCGAGGCACTGCTGCCGGAGCGAAGCTGGCACACCGTCCTGATCGATCACATGCTCGGCCCCCAGACGATGGAGGCGTTCGCCACCGCTGCCCGCATCCATGCGACGCATCGCATCGTGATGGTCACGCCGTCGACCCGGCAGGACCTCGCGGCGTCCGAGACGGCGATGTTCACCGGCTATCTGGTCAAGCCGCTCCGCGCGTCATCGCTCGCCGCGCGCCTGACCGCGTCGCCCGAGATCGCCGCGCCAAGCCTTGTGAGCGAGACGGTCACTGAGCCGGCGCCTGCTGCTGCGCCGGCCGCGCCGCCGGACAAGGGGCTCTCGATCCTGGTCGCGGAAGACAATGAGATCAACGCGCTCTTGATGCGCTCGCTGCTCACCCGGCTCGGCCACAACGTGGTCATCACGACCAATGGCGAGCAGGCGATGGAATCCTGGCTCTCGGCGAGGTCAGCCGGCACGCCCTACGATATCGTGCTGATGGACATCCAGATGCCGCGCCTCAACGGTATCGAGACCACCAAGCAGATCCGCGCGCAAGAATCCAGCGGGCTGGCCGGCCAGTCCGGACGCCGGACGCCGATCCTGGCGCTGACCGCCAATACGCTGGTGGAGGATCGCAATGCCTGCTTCGAAGCCGGTATGGACGGCTTCCTGATCAAGCCGCTCGACCGCGAGAAGCTGGAAGAAGCCCTCGCCGGCCTCGCCGCCGGGCGGCATATCGCGGCGTAGCCGAGCGTCGTCCCGGCGAAGGCCGGGACCCATAACCACGAATGTCAATTTGGTGAACGACGGTCTCGCCGCGTGCCTTTTGCAGAGGCCGCGGAGTATGGGTCCCGGCCTTCGCCGGGACGACACCGTTGATGTGGTCAGCTTTGGCGGATCAAATACTCACAGCCGCCGCAACGCGACCGACTGCACCACATGGTCGGCGCCCTTCTTCAGGATCAGCGTCGCGCGCGGGCGGGTCGGCAGGATGTTGTCCTCGAGATTGGCGAGGTTGGTGCGCTCCCAGATCGCGATCGCGGTCGCGGTGGCTTCGTCGTCGGACAGCAGCGCATAGCGGTGGAAGTAAGACCGAGGGTCGGTGAACGCGGTGTCGCGCAGCGCCAGGAAGCGCTTGATGTACCATTCCCGCAGCACGGCTTCATCGGCGTCGATATAGACCGAGAAATCGAAGAAGTCGGAAACGAACGGCACCGCCTTGCCGTCGCGCGGCAGCCGCCCGGTCTGCAGCACGTTGACGCCCTCGACGATCAGGATGTCCGGCTGGTCGATCTCGACCCACTTGTTCGGCACGATGTCGTAGGTCAGATGCGAATAGACCGGCGCGCGCACCCGGCGCCGTCCCGCCTTGATGTCGCTGAGGAACGACAGCAGCGTCGGCAGGTCGTAGCTCTCCGGAAAGCCCTTCTTCTGCATGATGCCCTGCCGCTCGAGCACGGCATTGGGAAACAGGAAACCGTCGGTCGTGATCAGGTCGACCTTCGGCCGCGGCGACCAGCGCGCCAGCAGCGCCTGCAGCACGCGGGCCGTGGTCGACTTGCCGACCGCGACCGAGCCGGCGACGCCGACGATGTAGGGCATCTTGCGATCGCGGATGTTGAGGAACTGGCGCTGCGAGTAGTACAGCCGCTGGGTCGCATCGACATAGATCGAGAGCAACCGCGAAAGTGGCAGGTAGATGTCCTCGACCTCCTGCAGATCGAGGCGGTCGTGCATCGAGCGCAGCCGGTCGAATTCGCCGGGCTCCAGCGTCATCGGCGTATCGTCGCGCAGATGCGACCATTGCTGGCGCGTGAAGATACGGTAGGGGTTGTACTGCTGATCTGGTGCCCGGATGTCCATGAGGCCGCCCCTCTCAATGCGCTCGATCATTTGCGCCAAAGCGCGATGCGATTGAATTGAATCGTCATCGCGCTTTGCCTCCTTGTTTGAGCATGATCCCTTCGGAAAACCGCTTCACACTTTTCCGGATCATGCTCTATTCGCGCTTGCGCGACGCCTTCTCTTCCAGTCCCGACATCGCGGTGCGCTTCTCCAGCGCAGCCTCGACATCCTCCAGCTTCACGCCGCGTGATTTCAGCAGAACCAGCAGGTGAAACACGAGATCGGCACTTTCCGCGATGAGATGATCGCGGTCATTCTCGACTGCGGCGATCACGGTCTCGACCGCTTCCTCGCCCAATTTCTTGGCGCAGTGCTCCGCGCCCTTGTCGAGCAGCTTGCGGGTGTAGGACGCCTCGCCGCCCGTCGCAGCACGGGCATCGATCGTGGCGGCCAAATCGTGGACCGTGAAACGCGACATCAACTCAACTCAAGCATGCGCACCGGCACCGCCAAGGTGCCATCCCTAAGTTGGGACTTAGCATTTTTGTGACAAGGAGTCCCGGATCACTGTGTTTCCGAACCACGCGCTACGGATCGAGCCGCATCGGCAAGCCGGCGCGCACCATGTGGTCCTTGGCCTGGCGGATGGTAAATTCCCCGAAGTGGAAGATCGACGCGGCCAGTACGCCGGTCGCATGACCCTCGCGGACGCCATCGACCAAATGATCGAGATTGCCGACGCCGCCGGACGCGATGACCGGTACGGGGACACTGTCCGCGATCGCCCGGGTCAGCGGCAGGTCAAAGCCCTGCCGCGTGCCGTCGCGGTCCATCGAGGTCAGCAGGATCTCGCCGGCGCCGAGCGCGACGACTTCCTGGGCATATTCGATGGCGTCGATCCCGGTGGCATTCCGTCCACCATGGGTGAAGATCTCCCAGCGGTCGGAGCCGCCGGCCCGCTTGACCCGCTTGGCGTCGATCGCGACCACGATGCATTGCTCGCCATACTTCTCGGCGGCTTCCTTGACGAACTCGCGCCGGCTGACCGCCGCCGAATTGATCGAGACCTTGTCGGCGCCGGAGCGCAGCAGGGTCTTGATGTCGTCGACGGTGCGGACACCGCCGCCCACGGTCAGCGGCATGAAGCAGGCCTCCGCCGTCCGCCGCACCACGTCCAGCATGATGCCGCGGTTTTCATGGGTGGCGGTGATGTCGAGGAAGGTGAGCTCGTCGGCGCCGGCGGCGTCATAGGCGATCGCGGCCTCGACCGGGTCACCGGCGTCGCGCAGATCGACGAAGTTGACGCCCTTGACCACGCGCCCGTCCTTGACGTCGAGGCAGGGGATCACGCGAACCTTGAACATGTGTCTGCCTCCTAGGCCGCGCTGCGGATCAGCTTGAGCGCCGCGGCGGGATCGAGCCGGCCGTCATAGAGCGCGCGGCCGACGATCGCACCCGCAAGCTTCCTGGCGCGCGGCTCCAGCAGCGCCTTGACGTCGTCGATCGAGGCAAAGCCGCCGGAGGCGATCACCGGGATCGAGATGCGGTCGGCCAGCGCGATGGTCGCATCGAGGTTGAGGCCCTTGAGCAGGCCGTCGCGGGCAATGTCCGTGAAGATGATCGCGGCGACGCCGGCGTCCTCGAAGCGCTGCGCGATTTCGAGCGCGGTCACATGCGAGGTCTCGGCCCAGCCCTCGACCGCGACGTTGCCGTCGCGCGCATCGAGGCCCACGGCCACCCGGCCGGGGAACCGCTTCGCCGCGCCCTTCACGAGCTCGGGATCGCGCACCGCAGCGGTGCCGATGATGACGCGCGTGATGCCCTTGTCGAGCCAGGCCTCGATGGTCTTGAGGTCGCGGATGCCGCCGCCGAGCTGCACCGGCATGGTGACGGCCTTCAGCATCGCCTCCACCGCATGCGCATTCATCGGCTTGCCGGCGAAGGCGCCGTCGAGATCGACGACATGGAGATATTGGAAGCCCTGCGCGGCGAAGCTCTTCGCCTGCGCCGCCGGATCGAGATTGAACACGGTGGCGCGCGCCATGTCGCCCTGCTCCAGGCGCACGCACTGGCCGTTCTTCAGATCAACCGCTGGAAAGAGAATCACGGCTTCCACTTCAAGAAATTGGAGATCAGAGCGAGGCCGAAGCGCTGGCTCTTCTCGGGGTGAAACTGGGTGCCAACAGCGGTGTCCTTGGCGACGATCGCAGTTACCGGTCCGCCATAGTCGGCGCGCGCCAGCACGTCCGCCTCATTGGCGGCGTTGAGGTGGTAGGAGTGCACGAAATAGGCGTGACGCCCCTTCGGCCCGAGCGGCAGCCGCTCCAGCACCGGGTGCTCGCGCACCATGTCGAGCGTATTCCAGCCCATGTGCGGGACCTTCAGGTTCTCGTCGCGCGGCTCGATCTTCACGACGTCGCCGCCGATCCAGTTGAAGCCCTCGGTGATCACGTGCTCCTTGCCGCGCGTCGCCATCAGCTGCATGCCGACGCAGATGCCGAAGAACGGCCGCGCCTTGACCCGCACCGCCTCGGTGAGCGCTTCCAGCATGCCGTCGACCGCATCGACGCCGCGGCGGCAATCGGCGAACGCGCCGACGCCGGGCAGCACGATCCGATCGGCGCGATACACCGCGTCGGGATCGCGCGTCACCTTGATGGCTTGCGGATCCTCCATGCTGCGCGCGGCGCGCTCAAAGGCTTTTGCCGCCGAATGCAGATTGCCGGAGCCGTAATCGATGATTGCAACCGTCATCGCGATCCTCCTGGCTCTGGAAACAATCCGATGATGCCGCCTTGCGGCATCGGCGGGGGTTTTGAGAACGATTGACCGGGAACGTCCCGGGTCGGCGGCGGTCCGCCGCGATCGACCGACCGCTGGTCGTTGAAGCCGCCGCGATGCCGCGCGGTCCAGCGCTCGAAGAAGCGGCGCTCGGCGGCCTCCGCGTCGTCGGCCACGACGATGTCGAGCTGACGCCATTTGCGCCGCGACAGCGTCCAGCGTTGCAGGGTCGCCGCCTCCAGCCCGATCAGCACCATCAACACCAGGTCGACGAGGAAGATCGCACCGCGGCCGATCCCGAGCTTGGTCAGCGCATAATCAATCGCGAAGGTGAGGACGAGCCAGCCGATCAGCGCCAGCCAGAGCCTGTTCCAGGCAAGCCAGATCACGCCCGCGACCGCGGCCCAGAAATGGAAGCCGTCGCGCACGAAGACGAACTTGTCGGCCGCCGCGAGATCGGCGCCGTTGGCCACGGGGGCATGCACTGTATAGACCGGCATCGAACGCTCCGCCGAGGATGGACTTCAATTTGGAGGATGATCTCCGGAAAGCCGGTGCCACCGTTTTCCGGATCAAGCTCCCGGGATCAGCCGCCGAGCTGACCCTTTGTCGAGGGCACTTCGCCCTGTGCACGCGGATCGATCGCAACCGCCGTCCGCAGCGCCCTCGCCAAACCCTTGAAACAGGATTCGGAGATATGATGGCTGTTCTCGCCATATAGGGTCTCGACGTGGAGAGTCACGCCGGCGTTCATCGCGAAGGCGTTGAACCATTCGCGCACCAGCTCGGTGTCGAACTCGCCGATCTTGTCGCGCGGGAACTCGACCTTGAACACCAGCACCGGGCGGCCGGAAATGTCGATCACGACGCGCGACAGCGTCTCGTCCATCGGCATGTGGATCGAGGCGTAGCGGGTGATTCCGGCCATGTTGCCGAGAGCCTGCTTGACGGCCTGGCCGAGCGCGATCCCGACGTCTTCGGTGGTGTGGTGGTAATCGACATGGAGATCGCCATCCGCCTTCACCGTGATGTCGATGCGCGAATGCCGGGCCAAGAGGTCGAGCATGTGGTCGAAGAAGCCGATCCCGGTCGAAACCGTGGATACGCCTGCCCCGTCGAGGTTGACCGTCACCTCGATGTCGGTCTCCTTGGTCTTGCGCTTGATGGTTGCCGTGCGCATGAAGATTAAGCTTTCCCGTGCCGAAAACGCCGGTCTTTTAACAGGCTGATGTCACCTTCGCTACTGCGGGATGACCTCGAAATGACCCAACTTCGGGCCATGGTGACCGGAAATCCTTGCCGATCTAATTCTGACGCGTTTTCTTCACGCGAACCGGTACCCACTTCGCTCGAAAACGCTCTGATTTCGCCCCGATTGTAACCCCCTGCCCGACCGCCTAAATCTGCCCGGAAGAGAGGTAACCTATGCAAGCATCCCAAAATGAGCTGCCGGTCTGGCATGGCACCACGATCTGCACCGTCCGCAAGGGCGGCAAGGTGGTGATCGGCGGCGACGGGCAGGTCTCGATCGGCCAGACCGTGATCAAGGCCAACGCCAAGAAGGTCCGCCGGATCGGCAAGGGCGACGTGATCGGCGGCTTTGCCGGCGCCACGGCCGATGCCTTCACCCTGTTCGAGCGGCTGGAAAGCAAGCTGGAGCAGTATCCGGGGCAGCTGACCCGGGCGGCCGTCGAGCTGGCCAAGGACTGGCGCACCGACCGCTATCTGCGCCGGCTGGAAGCCATGATGATCGTGGCCGACAAGGACGTGTCCCTGGTGCTGACCGGCACCGGCGACGTGCTGGAGCCTGACTCCGGCGTGATGGCGATCGGTTCCGGCGGCAATTACGCCCTCGCCGCGGCCCGCGCGCTGGTCGATACCGACAAGGATGCCGAGACCATCGTCCGTCGCGCCCTGGATATCGCCGCCGATATCTGCGTCTACACCAACCGGAACGTGACGATCGAGACGATCGGCGGCTGAGCATGGCCGGCCCCTATCGTTTCCGCCCGATGACGACGGCCGACCTGCCGCTGATCAAGCAGTGGCTGGCGTTGCCGCATGTCAGGGAGTGGTGGGGCGATCCGGCCGAGCAATACGCGCTGGTCAGCGGCGACCTCGACGAGCCGGCCATGGACCAGTTCATCGTCGCCGCCGATGGCAGCGATTTCGGCTACATCCAGTGCTACGACCTGACGGCGTGGAATTCCGGCTTCGGAGCCCAGCCTGTGGGCACCCGCGGCATCGATCTCTTCATCGGTGAGCCCAACATGGTGGCTGGTGGACACGGCTCGGCGCTGATCCGCGGTTTTGTCGAGGAACGGCTGGCGCAAGGCGCGCCACGCATCGTCACCGATCCCGATCCGGCCAATGCGCGTGCCGTGCGCGCCTATGCGAAGGCGGGCTTTCACGAGGCCGGCATGGTCGATACGCCCGACGGGCCGGCGTTGCTGATGGTCCGCGACGCATGACAGTCGCGCCAAAACCCGACACCGGCGTTTCAGCGTGGCAATGGCTTGCGATCGCCGCCGCGCTGCTCGTGCTGCAGGCGGCACTGCTCTATGCGATGGGCCGTTTGCCGATCTGCGCCTGCGGCTACGTCAAACTCTGGCACGGCGCGGTGCAGAGCTCGGAGAACTCGCAGCACATCGCCGACTGGTACACGCTGTCGCATGTGGTGCATGGCCTGCTGTTCTACGGCCTGACGTTCCTCGTGCTGCCGCGGCTTATCTGGCCGGGGCGGCTGATTGTCGCGATGCTGATCGAGGGCAGCTGGGAGCTCGTCGAAAACTCCAACTGGATCATCGAGCGCTACCGCGCCGGCACCATCTCGCTCGACTATTACGGCGACACCATCGTCAACTCGGTGTCGGACACACTCGCGATGGTGTTCGGCTTCCTGCTGGCGCGCAAGCTGCCGATCGCCGCGACGGTTGCGCTCGGCGTTGTGTTGGAAATCGTGATGCTGCTTCACATTCGCGACAATCTGACACTGAACATCATCATGCTGATCCACCCGTTCGAGGCGATCAGGCAGTGGCAGGCCGGGCCGCCCCTTCTATAGACTGCCGCTTGCCGAGACCGCCATTTCAACCTAGCTAAAGCCAATGACTCACTTCTCCCCCCGCGAAATCGTTTCTGAACTTGATCGCTTCATCGTCGGCCAGACCGACGCCAAGCGCGCCGTCTCGATCGCGCTGCGTAACCGCTGGCGGCGGCTGCAGCTCGCCGGTTCCCTGCGCGAGGAGGTTCTGCCCAAGAACATCCTGATGATCGGGCCGACCGGCGTCGGCAAGACCGAGATCGCGCGGCGGCTGGCCAAGCTCGCGGGCGCCCCGTTCCTCAAGGTCGAGGCCACCAAGTTCACCGAGGTCGGCTATGTCGGCCGCGACGTCGAGCAGATCGTCCGCGACCTTGTCGAGGTCGCGATCGCACAGACCCGCGAGCGCAAGCGCAAGGACGTCCAGGCCCGTGCCCAGCTTGCCGCCGAGGAGCGCGTGCTGGATGCGCTGGTCGGCCCGGGATCGAGCCCGGCAACGCGCGAATCGTTCCGCAAGAAGCTGCGCGCCGGCGAGCTCAACGACAAGGAAATCGAGATCGAGACGCAGTCGTCTGGCAGCGGCATGCCAATGTTCGAGATCCCCGGCATGCCCGGCGCCCAGATGGGCGCGATCTCGCTCGGCGACATCTTCGGCAAGATGGGCGGACGCAGCAAGACCCGCCGCCTGACCGTGGAGGGCTCGCACGAAATCCTCGTCAACGAGGAATCCGACAAGCTGCTCGACACCGACCAGCTGGTGCAGGAGGCGATCAGCGCGGTCGAGAACAACGGCATCGTGTTCCTCGACGAGATCGACAAAATCTGCGTGCGCGAGAACCGCGCCGGCGGCGATGTCTCCCGCGAGGGCGTGCAGCGCGACCTGCTGCCGCTGATCGAGGGCACCACGGTCTCGACCAAGCACGGCGCGGTCAAGACCGACCACATCCTGTTCATCGCCTCGGGCGCCTTCCACATCGCCAAGCCATCGGACCTGCTGCCGGAGTTGCAGGGCCGCCTGCCGATCCGCGTCGAGTTGCAGGCACTGACCCGCGACGACATGCGCCGGATCCTGACCGAGCCGGAAGCATCGCTGATCAAGCAATATGTCGCGCTGCTGAAGACCGAGGGCGTGACGCTCGACATCACCGACGGCGCGATCGACGCGCTGGCCGACATTGCCGTTGCGGTCAATTCCACGGTCGAGAATATCGGGGCGCGGCGATTGCAGACCGTGATGGAGCGGGTGCTGGACGAGATCTCCTTCACCGCCCCCGATCGCCACGGCGAGACCATCCAGGTCGACGCCGACTACGTGACCAGGCATGTCGGCGACCTCGCCAAGAACGCCGATCTCAGCCGGTTTATTTTGTAGGCGGGCAGTTCCTCGTCGCCCCGGCGAAAGCCGGGGCCCATAACCACCACAGTCCGCAGTGACAAAGACTCGGGCCGCCATTCCCTCTAGAACTACCATCGGTGGTTATGGGTCCCGGGTCGCGCTTCGCTTGCCCGGGACGACGAGACTGGGCGAGCGATGAATCTGCGAACGTGGCAAAACCCCTGGCGCTTGATGCTGGCCGTCAACGCGGCGGTGCTGGTCGGGGTGTTCCTGCACAAGATCGCGCTGCCGCCCTTCGTTCCCTACATCCACCTGCTGGTCGACTATCACTACGGCTTCACCAAGCGCGCGCTGATCGGCGCGATCGTGTCGCTGTTCACCGACAAGGTGCCGGTGTGGCTGGTGTTCGCGCTGGCCGGCGCGATCTGGCTGCTGACGCTGGGGCTGTTCATCAAGCTGTTCCGCCGCACATTCGGCTTCGACGATACGCATTGGCCGCTGTTCGTCTTCATCGCGGGATCGCCGTTCTTCCTGAAGAACTTCATGCATACGCTCGGCCATTTCGACATCTATGGCTGTGCGTTGGCAATCGTGCTGCTGCTGATCCCGGCGCGCTCGGTCTTATACGTGCTGATTGCAGCAACGTTCTCGATCGCGCTGATCCTGGTCCACCACATCTTCGTCCTGATGTATGTGCCGACCATCGCGGCAATCGTGGTGCTGCGCTTCTATCTGATGCAGGGCGCGACGCCGCGAAACATCGCCGTTGGACTTGCGGCGCTCGCCGCAGTCGGCATCCTGTTCCTGGTCGCGCAGTTCGAAGGCACCGTCGACGTGCCCTATGACGAATTCATCCGTCACCTGCAAAGCCGGATGGCCGATCCGTCCCGCTCCGATCTGCTTCAGTTCGGCTACATCTGGTACCAGCCGCTATCGAAGGAGTTTGCCGACACCTGGGCGCGGATGCCCTCGAACATTCTCGGCGTCCCGGTGTTCGCGCTGCTGATCTGGCTGCACACGCCGCTGTGGCGCTATTTCGCGCGGTTGATCGGTGCGCTGGCGAACGAGCTGCATCGGCGGATCGTGCTTGCCGCGCTCATCATGATCAGCGCCGGCTATTTCGTGATGTTCGCGACTGTGTTCGACTATTCGCGCTGGATCTCGAACTGGGCGGTCTGCATGTTCCTGATGCTGCACGCAGTGAAAACGCTGCCGGCGTCGAAGGATGTGCCTGTGATCCCCGCGGACGACCGCAAGACAACGGTTCTCGGCTGGATCGTTACGCTGATCCCGCGCGTCGGGATCGTGCGGCCCTTTTAGATTCAGCGCGCGCGCCGGACGCGCACATAGAGCGCGCCCTCGCCGCCATGGCCGATATGCGCTTCCTCGAAGCCGACCACCAGCGAGCGGAATTCCGGCAGGCTGAGCCATTCCGGCACCTGGCGGCGCAGCACGCCGCGCTCGGACTCGAGACCACCGACCTTGCCCTTGCCCGTGATGACGAGCACGAAGGTGAGCCCGTCAGAGTGGGCGCGCTGCAGGAAGGCGAACAGCATGCGATGCGCGCGCATCTGGGTCATGCCGTGCAGATCGAGCCGCGCATCGATCTCCTGCCGGCCGCGCGACAGCTTTGCACGGTCGCGGCGGCCGATCGGCGCCAGCGGCGGCACATGCGGACGCGGCGCCGGCGCGGCCTTGACCGACGCCACCGGCTTGACCGGGATCGGTTTGGCTGCGGCGTGATGGGTGGCCGGGTCAGCCGCGACGGCATGGGCTTTCGCAGCGGCCGGTTTCTTGCGCAGCGGCTTGACCTGTTTCGCCACGCTCTCCCACAGCACGCGCTCCTCCTCGCTCAGCGCGCGCTTGCGCCGCGACGGAGCGGATAGATCAGGGATCGGCGCGGGTCGTTTCATTGCTCGCGGTGATGGCGATAGCGCCTGTAGCGCCGCTTCTCCGGTTGCTGCGGAATGTCGGGCCGGGCGACCGGCAACGGCACCGGTTCTGCCACAGGTGCGGCCTGCGCGACAGGGGTTGTCGCCGGAGAAGCGGCGGGCGCGGCATCCTTCGTGGCCGCGTTCTTGGCCGCGTCCTTGCTGCCGGCCTTGGCGACCGTCGCCGTCGGCACG
This sequence comes from Bradyrhizobium sp. NAS96.2, assembly GCF_001908235.1. GTDB lineage: Bacteria > Pseudomonadota > Alphaproteobacteria > Rhizobiales > Xanthobacteraceae > Bradyrhizobium. The sequence continues at coordinate 6,319 of NZ_LGHK01000144.1, read as the reverse complement.
TCAGCAGGCTTCGCCGCCGGCTTGTCCTTTGCCGGATCGGTCTGCGGAAACAGCTTTGCGATCTTGGCGGACGGTCGCTCGTCAGGGATCGGCAGCTTGTGGCCGCGTGCGACGGGATCGAGACCCTTCGGGACCAGCATCACGAACTGCATATTGTGCCGCAGCCGGCCCGAGACCTTTCCGGCGTCGGCGCCAGCGCCGAAATAGAGATCGGCGCGCGCCGGGCCGACGATCGCCGAGCCCGTGTCCTGCGCGATCATCAGCCGGTGGAACGGCGTCTTCGACTGCTCGGATTCGATCGGCAATTGGCCTGCGATGAAGAACGGTGTGCCGTAGACATGCAGCGCCTTGTCGACCGCGATCGAGCGGCCCGGCGTCAGCGGCACGCCCTGCGCGCCGACGGCTTCGTCCTTGTCCGACAGCGGCACCTCGCGGAAGAACACGTAGGCGCGGTTCTGCCGCCGCACCTCGTTGGCGCCGTCAGGGTTCTGCTCCATCCACTCCCTGATCTTCTGCATCGACATCTGATCCCTCGGGATGATGCCGCGGTCGATCAGGACGCGCCCGACCGGCGTATAGGGATAGCCGTTATGCGCATCGTAATTGATGCGCAGCGTGGTGCCGTCCTCAAACTTGATCCGCGCCGAGCCCTGGATCTGCGCGAACAACAGATCGGTCTGGCTCTTCAGCCAGCAGATCTCGAGCCCGCGGCCGGCGATCGCGCCGTCCTCGATCTGGGCGCGGTCGTAATAGGGCACGAGCTTGCGCCGGCCGATCTTGCGATACACCGGTCCGCTGTTGGGCAGGCCGACCGACGCCTGCGTCTTGCCGCGCACGAACAGGTTGGACGGCCGGCGGTAGACCGGAACATTGTAGACGTCGGTCTGGGTCTTCGAGCCCTCCAGCACCGGCTCGTAATAGCCGGTGACGAAGCCGGCATCCTCGCCGAGCCGCGAGATGCGCAGCGGCACGAAATTCTGCTCGAAGAATTCCTTCGCTTTGGCGCCGTCGCCGAGATCGAGCCCCTTGGCGATCCGGCAGGGATCGCGCAGCGAGCTGCCGAGCGCTTTCGACTCCGCGGGCGCACCCTGCTGGGCGGCGATCGGCTTGCAGCTGGTGCGAAACGCCTTGTATGCCGCGAGATGATCGTCGTCGCCCCAGCCGGCGACACTGGCCCAGGCGAGCGGCTCATACTGGCTGCCGCTGACCTGCAGCGGCAATTCCAGATTGGGATATGGGATCGGGTGGATACGCTCGTGCCGAGGCGGCGGGTGCCGGCTCGACCTGTAGCGCGCGGCAATCGCCGCGGTGGAGCACACAACCGCGAGCGCGCAGCACGCGATCGCGAGGCGGCCGTAGCTGAGATGTCTAGTGAGCGCTTCCAGTGCCAACCAGCTTCCAATTCGGATCGCGGGAAGTCGAGTCGCGGGCGAATGTCCAGATGTCGGTGATGTCGGCCACCTTGTCCGGGCTGCCGTCGACGATGGTTCCCGCCTTGTCGCGGGTGACCGAGATCATCTGCGACACGAATCGGACGGTCAGCTGGGTCGAGCGATCGCGCGTTTCCGCGCTGACGATCTCGGCCTTGTCGATCGAGACGAACCGCGTCTCGGTTTTCTGCTCGTGCTTCTCGCGTTCCTTGATCGCGGCCTCGAAGCTCTCATAGACCTCGGTGGAGAGCAGGTCGCGCAGCGCGCGGCGATCGCCATTGGCGAAGGCCAGCACAATCATTTCATAGGCCGAGCGGGCGCCCGACAGGAAATGCCGCGGATCGAACGAGGAATCCTGGGTGGCGACCGCGTCGAGACCCTGCGCCAGCGGCGTGCCGGGTTCGGCGATACCCTTCCAGCGTTCGGTCGGCTCGACGGGCTCGGCAGGCGCGGCCGGCGCCGGCTGATCAATCACCGATCCCGGGATCGGCACGACGTTGTTATCCTGGCCGCGCTGCAGGACGTTGGGTGCTGCACGATCATACGGCGGCCGCTCGCTTCCCGTGCGCTGTCCGAGAACGCTGCGCAGGCGCAGGAAGATAAACACAGCCAGCGCCAGGAAGATGATGGTGTAGATATCCACGTCGGGTTCGCTTTCTGGTCTCTGCCGGCAACGGGCCGGGCATCAAAGCGTTCCCGGTCGGGAACGGCAGAGATTACATCACCGATTAAGTCCGCAGCATGTAGGCACGAAACTATGCCCGGCCAATGGCGCTTTTTGGCACGGGCAAGTGTAGCGCGTTTTAACCCCGGGGGGAAACCCGTTCCTTTCAGGAAATCGCGCATCTTCAATAATTTAGGAAGCCGTTAAGAGATTGGGCAGAGTTGCGCTCGCGCGCCTTTCGCCGCAGATTTGGCAGCAAGGCCCGAGGGCGCGCGCGCTCGTCGTCCTTGTGGACCGAGCCGGGCCTATGATAGCCACTCGCCCGGCATCGGCATTTCCAAACCTTAACGCGTGCCGTCGGACATCCTGTCCATCGAGCGCTGCTCCAGGAGACATTTCATGACCAATGGCAACGGCGCCCCCGTCGAACAGGCCGCTCCCCAGCTCAACGTGCTGGCGCAGTACACCAAGGACCTGTCGTTCGAGAACCCGAACGCGCCGGCCTCGCTCGGCCAGCAGCAACAGCAGCCGGCGATCAACATCCAGATCAATGTCGGCGCCAACAACCTGTCCGAGAACGAGTACGAGGTGGTCCTCTCGATCGAGGGCAAGGCCGAGACCGGCGGCAAGGTGATGTTCAGCTTCGATCTCGCCTATGCCGGCGTCTTCCGGATCGTGAACGTGCCGAAGGAGAACCTGCACCCGCTGGTCATGATCGAGTGCCCGCGGCTGCTGTTCCCGTTCGCCCGCGAGATCGTCGCGACCTCGGTGCGCGACGGCGGCTTCCCGCCCTTGCTGCTCGACCCCGTCGACTTCGTCGGTCTCTACCGTCAGAACATGGAACGCCAGGCAGCCGCCCAGGCCGCATCCGGCGCCAAGCCGAGCTGATCCACAGCTCGAGAACAAGCGCACCGCTTGGCGACGTGTAATCCGTCATCCTTGAGGAGCGCGCAGCGCGTCTCGAAGGGTCGACGGCCACCGGCCGGGCCGTTCATCCTTCGAGACGCCGCTTCGCGGCTCCTCAAGGATGACGGGGATATAGTGTAGTCTTGATCTACGCCGCCGGGGCTGCAGCGGGCGCTGGCGGCGGCAAATAATCGTTCCAGATCGGCTTGTCGCCGAGCGTGGTAACGAACGCCCGGTGGGCTTCGCGATCCGCGTCAGTCACCCGCGCCACCAGCGGGGTCTCGCGCTGCCGCCGCGGCGAATCGCCATAGCCGCCCGCCCGCGCATCCGATGTTTCCGACGCCAGGATGAGCTGCGACTGCCGGGCCCCGATCAGGTCGATATAGACCTCGGCCAGCAGCTCGGCGTCGAGCAAGGCGCCGTGCTTGGTGCGGCGGGAATTGTCGATCTGATAGCGCGAGCAGAGATCGTCGAGCCGGTTCGACACGCCAGGGTGCTTGCGTCGCGCCAGCAGCAGCGTATCGACCAGCCGGTCCTTCGGAATCGCCTTGCGCTTGATGCGGTCGAGCTCGGCGTTGATGAAGCTGATGTCGAAGGACGCGTTATGGATCACCAGCGGCGTATCGCCGATGAAGGCCAGGAACTCGTCGACCACTTCAGTGAACAGCGGCTTGGAAGCCAGGAACTCGGTCGACAGGCCATGCACCGCGAACGCTTCCGCCGGCATGTCGCGTTCGGGATTGATGTAGACGTGATAGGTCTGTCCCGTCGGCATGCGGTTGAAGATCTCGACACAGCCGATCTCGACTAGCCGGTCGCCGCGCAGCGGATCGAGGCCAGTGGTTTCGGTATCGAGGACGATTTCGCGCATGACGTGAGGTAATCCGGAACGCGGGCGAATCAGGCTCGCCGCTGCGGCATCTTAACAACCTCGGCCAGAATGTCGCGAATGCGCGCCCGCACGGGATCAAGCCCGTGCGAAGTATCCACTATGAAATCGGCGCGCTTGCGCTTCTCGGCGTCCGGCATCTGCTTGGCGATGATGGCATCGAGCTTGGCGGCATCCATGGTGCCGCGCGCCAGCACGCGCTCGCGCTGCAGTTCCGGCGAGGTGGTGACGACGACGACCGCATCGACGCGCTTCTCGCCGCCGGTCTCGAATAGCAGCGGGATGTCGAGGACGACGATGGGTGCGCCGGCGGCTTCTGCGTCGGCGAAGAATTTCTGGCGCGATGCACCGAGCATCGGATGCACGATCTGCTCGAGCTGTTTGATCGCCACCGCGTCTCGCACCACGCGCGCCGAGAGCTTCGCGCGGTCGACCTTGCCGCCGGCAGTGGTGCCGGGAAAGGCGGCCTCGATCGCCGGCGCGGCTTCGCCCTCATAGAGCTGATGCACGGCGGCATCGGCGTCGTACACCGGCACGCCGGCCTCCATGAACAGTTTGGCCGTGGTGGATTTCCCCATCCCGATCGAGCCGGTCAGTCCCAGAATCAGCATTTGATCAACATCGGTTCAGTATCTCGTCGCCTCGCCTCGGCATCTCACACCGCGAGCAGCCCCTCGCGGCGCAGGAATGCGAGCAGCGACAATAGCGGCAGGCCGAGGATGGTGAAATGGTCGCCTTCGATCCGCTCGAACAGATGTACGCCGAGACCTTCGAGCTGATATGCGCCGACGCTGGTCGTCACCGCCTCCCCGGCCTGGTCGAGATAGGCCTCGATCTCGCCGGCAGCGAGCCGCCGCATCGTCATCCGGGCGACGCTCACGTCGTTGAACAGGGCTTTGCCATCGCGTGCGACCGAAACCGCCGAGTGCAGCGCGTGGGTCTGTCCGGCGAGCAGGCCGAGCTGTTCGGCGGCCTGCGCGCGGCCGGCAGGCTTGCTGAACATCTGCTCACCCAGCGCCAGCGTCTGGTCGGCACCGACGACGTATTGGCCGGGTTTCTGCCTTGAGACGAACAGCGCCTTCTCGCGCGCCAGCAGCGATGCAATTTCTCCCGGCGCCGAAAGGCCGGAATTCTTCTGCACCGCGCGTTCGTCGATATCGGCCGGCAGCGCCTCGAAATCGAGGCCGGCGTTTTCAAGCAGCATTTTCCGCGCGCGGCTTTGCGACGCCAGGATCAGCTTCTGCGGGCCACGCCAGATGCTCATGGCAAGACGATCATTCCGACGGCCGGGCGCGCTGGCGGTCATTGTAGAGCTTCAAGATCGCGGCGGCCGTCTCCTCGATCGAGCGACGCGTCACGTCGAGCAAGGCCCAGTTGAACTTCGCGCTCAGCCGCCGGGCAAACGCAACCTCGTCTGCCACCGCCTGCTTGTCGATGTAGGTGTCATTGTCACGGTCGCCCATGGTGAGCAGGCGATTCTGCCGGACCTGGATCAACCGTTCCGGCGTCGCATGTAGGCTGACCACCAATGGCTTCTTCAGGGTCTCGAGCTGGTGCGGCAGCGGGATACCCGGCACCAGAGGTACGTTTGCAGTTCTGATGCCGCGGTTGGCGAGATAGATCGAGGTCGGGGTCTTCGAGGTGCGGGACACACCGACCAGCACGACGTCGGCCTCCTCGAGGCCTTCGACATGCTGACCGTCGTCATGGATCATCGTGTAATTCAGCGCGTCGATCCGGCTGAAATATTCTGCGTTCAGCACGTGCTGCGCGCCGACGCGGCCAGTGGTCGCGGCGCCCAGATACGCCTCGAACAATTGCATCACCGGCCCGATGATCGACAGGCTCGGAACGTTGATTTCCTTGCACTTGGCTTCGAGCCGGCCGACCAGGTCCTTCTCCAGCAGCGTGAACAGCACGATGCCGGGCGATTCCTCGATCTCGTCGAGCACGCGATCGAGCTGCTTCTGGCTGCGCACCAGCGGATAGACGTGCTCGACCGCGGTCACGTTGGCGTATTGCGCGGCGACCGCGCGCGCCACGGTGATCAGCGTCTCGCCGGTCGAGTCTGACACCAGATGCAGGTGGAAATAATTGGAGGTCGTCGGCACCAGAACCCCTGTCTATTCTGTGAATCCCTGTGGAGGTCGGGGAGGAGAATCCGGGTCCGCCGCCAGGCCCCTGTATATCTCGCCCCTTTCTTCACAGCACTCCGCAAAAGGATAAGTCGACGCCATGGAACGGATGATAGTGAAGCAGTGTGGATTTGTCTCTTCATAAGCTGGCCACAGATCTACGCAACCAATTGAGTCCTTCGGCAGATTCCAGTTGCCCGTCCCCGCCGAGCAGAATGTTGAGGGATGTGAACAAGCCCGCAAATACGACTGGATCGCTTTGCATGAGTCAAATTCACGGCCAATAAGACTCAAA
>NZ_LGHK01000143.1 GCF_001908235.1 Bradyrhizobium sp. NAS96.2 | reverse complement strand
CCGTAAGCTCCTCATCTTCATCAATACTGTCGTCGCTCGCGGCACTCCGTGGCAGCCGATGCACCCCGCAAGCTAACGGTTGCTCAGGATGACGGGGATAGATTCGCATCTGAGCTAATGCCCCGCGGCCTTGTTCGCGGCAGCGTTGTTCAGCACGATCAGGCCGTCGACGGCGACGCCGAGCTTGCTGTTGATCAGGAACGGGTTGACGTCGATCGAGGCGATGCGGCCGTTGGCGTCGGCCATCAGGTTGGAGAGCCCGACCAGCGCCTTCACTGCCGATGGCTCGTGCAGCGCGGGCTTGCCGCGATAGCCCTTCATCTTGACGCCGGCCTTGGTCTTGGCGATCAGCTCCTTAGCCTCGGCAGCGTCGAGCGGCGCACCGGCGAGGGCGACGTCCTTCATCAGCTCGATATCGACGCCACCGGTGCCGAACAGCACCACGGGCCCCATCTCGGCATCGAGCGAGGCACCGACCACGAGCTCGAGGTCGGCCTTGACCTGTTGCGCGATCAGGATGCCCTCGAGTTTCGGCTTGCCCTTCAGCTTCTTCACCCGCGCGGTGATGTCGTTGAACGCCTTCTTCACCTCGGCCGCGTTGGCGAGGTTCAGCACCACGCCGCCGATATCCGACTTGTGCAGGATGTCGGGGCTGACCACCTTGGCGACCACCGGAAAGCCGATCGCCTTGGCGATCTTCACGGCTTCGGCCGCGGTCTGCGCGACGTCTTCCTTCGAGATCGGGATGCCATAGGCCTTGAGCAGCTGCTTCGAAGCGACCTCGTCGAGCGCGGCGGCGCCGTTGGCGGCCTTCAGTGTTTTCTCCAGCACGGCGCGCGCCGACGCCTTCGAGCTCGACACGATGTCGGGCACCTCCTTGCGCAGACCGGCATATTCGATCAGCGACTTGATCGCGCCGACCGCGCGGTCGAGGCCCTGCATGACTGCGACATTAGGCAGCGACTTGCGCAGTCCCTTGGTAAAGTCGGTGAAGCCGATCGACATCGCGCTGATATAGACCACGGGCTTGTTGGCCTGCCCTGCCATCTCGTTGACGATGTGCAGATTGCGTTCGCGCAGCTCGTGCGGCGCCTTCGGCAGCTCGGCGTCGATGATGACGATGTCGGTGTCGGGGTCGTCGATCATGATCTTGATCGACTTCATGTAGACGGAGGGATCGACCACGGCCGCAAAGCCGGCGTCGAGCGGATTGCCGACGATGCTGCCGGGGCCGAGCATCTTCGCCAGCTGCTCGGACGCGTTCGGGCTCAGCGGCGCGAAGTTCAGGCCGGCGGAATAGAACGCGTCGATCAGAAGCCCGCGCTTGCCGCCCGACAGCGACACCGCCGCGAGGCGATTGCCCTTCGGCGGATCGGCATGCACGAAACACTCGGTGGTTTCGATCAATTCATCCAGTCCGCGCACCCGGATCACGCCCTCGCGGGTCGAGATCGCATCGAATGTCTCGATCGAGCCGGCGAGCGCGCCGGTATGCGCCATTGCGGCGGCGCGGCCGCCTTCGGAGGCGCCAAGCTTGAGCGCGATGACAGGCTTGCCGGCGGCGCGCGCGGCCTTGCAGGCGTCACGGAACACCTTGGTGTTCCTGACGCCTTCGAGATAGACCACGATGACGCGGATGCTCGGATCGGCCGCGAAATAGCTCATCAGGTCCGGGGTCTCGAGCCCGGATTCGTTGCCTGTCGTGACCATGTAGCCGACGCCGACGCCGCGATCCTCCAGCGCCTGGCGGATCGCCATCACGATCGCGCCGGATTGGCCGGCGATCGCGACCGCGCCCGGCTCCATGGTGACGATGCGGTCGTCGATATTGGTGAACAGGTTCTCGCCGGCGCTGAGATTGCCGAGGCAGTTCGGACCAGTCACGGCAAGCCCGGTCTCCTTGATCGCCTGCTTCAGCTCGACTGCGAGCCGCTGGCTCTCTTCGTCCTGCAGCTCGCTGAAGCCTGACGTGACGATCGTCGCCGAGCGGGCGCCCGCCGCGGCCGCGTCGCGGATCACCTGCACGGCAAAGCGGGCCGGCACCAGCACCAGCACATGATCGGGCTTTTCGGGAAGGCTGGCGAAATCCTTGTAGCAGGTGACGCCCCAGATGGTTTCGCGCTTGGCGTTGATCGGAAACAGGCCGCCGGCATATTTGTACTTGATCAGGTTGTTCCAGATCCGTTCGGCGTAGTTGCCGGGCTTGTCGGTGGCGCCGACCAGCACGATGTTGCGCGGGTGCAGCATCGCGTGGATGCTCTTGACGATGTCGCTGGCGTCAGCGGGCGGCGCCCATTTGTGGGACACATGAGACGCGGTGCTTGCGTAAGCTTCCATGGAGCCTGCCCTTATCCTTGTTCTGCTTGTTCCTCTGGCCCACGGTGCATCACCGCAGGACACGATTTTTCATTGTTTTTATGGCGAGGGAAAGGGGGTAGCAACTCACGCTGGCGCAAGTCAGGGCATCGCTTGCAATATCCCGGCAGGCGCAAAATCGATGCGCGTCAGGAACCCGATTCGGATTCGATCATGGTCGCGTGCAGCAGATAGCGCTCGGGCCCCGATGTCAGCGCGTCGAACGGCCAGCAAGTCGACAGCACCAGTTCATACCGGCCGGTCAGCGGGTCGATGCCGGATTGATCGAAGCGGACGACCGCGCTGCGATCGGCTCGGTAACGAAACATCCTGCCGTCGCTCCTCGTGACGTCGATCTCGTCGCCGATTGTGACATCTTTCAGAAACCGGAAATGGGTGTCGCGATGCGCGGAATAGACCGCGACGCCGCGCTCGCCGGCATCGACGCTCTGCTCGACATGGCCGGGGCCGAACGCCAGCGCCTGGCCGCTGCTGCCGGCGAGCACGATCGCGGAGGCGTGCAGGCGCTTGATCTCGATCCTGGCCACCGGCCAGGTGTCGGCCCAGCGCCACGGCTTCACGGGTTGGCCGGTCGCGATGGTCCTTGCGAAGGCGCTCTCCAGCAGCACCTGCGCGAGCAGCGCCTTGGCATGGATATAGGCGCCCTGGCCAAACAGGATCAGGCCGATAAGGGCGAAGGCGAGGGGCGGGATGAAGCGGCGCATCGGTATGGTTCCCGTCATTGCGAGCGAAGCGAAGCAATCCATCGTGCGGCATATGCGGAGCGATGGATTGCTTCGTCGCTTCGCTCCTCGCAATGACCGTTGAGGAAAACTGCGCGCGCGGCCCCTGGGGGACGGGTGGGAAGGCCGCGCGCGCTCTTGGAAAGGAGGAGGTCGGGGGGCACCTTCTCCCTTCATCCGACGTCATTGGGGCGACGTCTGACGCCGGTTGAACACCAGAAGCAGAAGGCTGACCGTGAGCAGGATCACACCAGCGATCATCTTCAATTCGGCGTCGGTCGCGGTCTTCGGCAGCTGGATGGTGCCGGGACCTTGCGTTGCGACCGGTGACCGCTTCAGCGCGGCGAGCTGCACCCTGCCGTTGCCTGCCTCAGCGCGACGCTCGCCCGGTGCAGCCGGAAGGCTCGGACGCTCGCCGAACACTTTTGCGAAATCCCAGCCGGCGGGCAGGTTGAGCGGCAGCTCGGACAGCTTCAGCGGCTCGCCTTCGGGGCGGCTCGGCGTCTTGTCGACCGCAACGAGACTGGTCAGCCGCGTCACGAGCTGGTGCTCCAGCGCCAGCGCAAGGATGGCCTTGTCGACATCCTCCGCGTTCGCCTGCCGCGTGGTGCGCGCGACCTCGGCATCCGCGATCTTGCGGCGCGCCCACAGCTTGGAGAGGCCCTTGCCTTCGGCGGCATTCGCGAGCGGCAGCGTCACGCTCCACGGACGGTCGCCGATGCGGCCCTTGATCTCGACCGAGCCGGCGAGCTTGTCGAGCTTCGCCGCCAGCACCAGCGGCTCGTCGCGATAGACGTCGGGCAGCGCCGACGGCGTCAGGTCGGCCGTCGCCTCGGAGAATTTCGCGGAGAGATTGGTCACCGCGGGATTCTCGAGCTTGGCAAACAGGTCGCGCATGCGTTCATCGACCTGCTCGACCGAGCCGATATGGGTGAAGGTGCCGCGGCCGAGTTCGGCGGCGCGCGTCATCAGGTAAGTGTTCGGCGCCGAACCGATGCCGACCATGAACACCCGTGAGCGGCCGCGCAGTGCGCTGATGGTCTCGAACAATTGCTGCTCGTTGCCGATCGCGCCGTCGGTCAGGAACACGACCTGGCGGACATGGTCGGCGTCGTCGTGGTTGGTGTCGGACAGCGCGGCGCGCATCGCCGGCACCATCTCCGTGCCGCCGCGGGCCTGTATCGCACTGACGAACGCCGTCGCGTTGCCGATATTGGCGCTGTTGGCCGCGACCGGCGCCGGGAACAGCGTGTCCATGGTGTCGTCAAAGCGGATCACGTTGAAGCGATCGGTCGGCTGCAGGCGGCCGAGCGCGTAAGTGAGGCTCGCCTTGGCCTGGATGATCGAGGTGCCGCCCATCGAACCGGAATTGTCGATCACGAAGATCACCTCGCGCGGCAGCTGCTTCTGCTGCGCCTGTTCCACCGATGGCGGGGTGACGAAGGCGACCAGATAGTCGGAATTGCCGACATGCTCGCGGAACAGCCCGACCGACGGCGCCTTCTCGGCGGCCGGCTTCCAGGTCAGCTCGAAATCGCAATCCGCCGGCACTGGGCCTTCGGCAAGCTTGACGACGCGCGTGGCGCTGTCAGGGCTCTCGATCTTGACTTGATGAAAGTGGCTCTTCACCTCGCCGAGCGGGAAGCCGGCGTTGAGATGCACGGTGATGTTGGTCGGATTGATCGGCGCGTTGGTGGCGGGGTCGAGCACCTCGGATGAGATACGATCACGATCCGGCACCGGATCGGTTGACGTGGCGCCCCAGCCATTGCCATCGGCGCGGAGGTCGACGCTTTGCACCACGGGCCGTGGATTGTAGCGCGGGCCGACCACCATCGGCACCCGCAGCGAGAACTCGTTGCCGTTCTGCTGCACCGGCTCCTGATATTCGATTTGCACCAGCACGGTTTCGCCGGGACCGATATTGGCGACCGAGTTGGTGAAGATGTTCGGCCGCTCCTGTTCGGTGAGCGCCGCCTTCTGGCCGTTCTGCTTGGCCTGCTCGTAGATGGCGCGGGCCTGCTGCCGCTCCTTGATGTCGCCGACCACGATGCGATCGCCGACCACCATCTTCAGCGTATCGACCGCGCCGCCCGCCGGCAGCGGATAGACATAGGTCGCCTCCACCCAGTCCTTGGTCGGGTTGCGGAAGATCTGCGTGACGCGGGCGCGGACGGTCGGGCCCGATACCGTGAGGTCGACATCGACGCCGAGCCTCAAGGCATCCCTGTAGCCGTCGTCGGTCTTGAACAGCAGCGAGCCGGAGCGCGCATTACTCGGCCGCAGCACGGCCTGTTGCGGCAACTCGGCCGACCACACCGGATCGAAACTCAGGAACAGCGCCGCAAAGCCGATCACCAGCGCGGCCACGCCCTCCACCAGGAAGAACAGCGCGATGCGCATCCTGCGCGACAGGCGTATCTGCGGACTGCTCTCACATGCATCGTAAATCGTCATTGTCGTCACTCCCGAGCGAGACTTTCGCTGCTTCGCAATCATGGAGAGCGGCGGTTTTGGCGCGAGCAGAATGATCGGCAATGATTGGCCGCCGTCCGGCGCGGCCCGCCGCCGGCCGAGGCGGATTTGTGCGGTTTTGTGATGGATTGTCCGGTCTGCTAGACTGCGCGGAATCAAGGGGAACCGGGCAGGAATCAGAATGCCGACGCCTGACAAACAGCTTTCGGCTGAGCAGAGCCAGCAGGTCGCGGAGACCATCCGCGAGGAAATCGCGCGCCGCCGCATCTCGCGGCAGACGCTGGCCGAGCAGGCCAAGCTCAGCCTGTCGACACTGGAGAAGGTGCTCGGCGGCCGCCGGCCGTTCACGCTGGCGACCACCGTGCGGCTCGAGCAGGCGCTCGGCGTCTCCTTGCGCAAGCTGCCGGAAACGATCACGGTCGCGGCGCCCGCCAATGGCGGGATCGCGCCCGATAGCCTCGGATCCTATTCGCGCCGTTCGGTGGCGCGGATCGAAGGGACCTACATCACGGTGCGGCCGTCGTTCGGCGAGCCGGGCGCGTTCTATGCCTATCGCACCGAGATCGCCTGGGACGACGCGTCGTCATCGCTCGGCTTCCGCGAGGGCGAGCGGCAGGATGCCGATTACACCCAGTATGGCGAGGTCGCGGTGCCCAATGAATCCGGCTTCGTCTATCTCGTGACCAACAGGCACGGCCAGCATCGCGTGATCACGGTCTCGCGCCCGCGCAATTCCGGTGAGATGTACGGCATCATCACGACGCTGCTCGCCGGCCGCGGCTCGCTGTTGACGCCGGTTGCCGCGCCGATCGCATTCCTGCCGATCAAGAACGTGCTCAAGCCGAGCCTCGGCCGGGTGTCGGCCGACGATGCGAACTACGCCGTCTATCGCGAGCATCTGCGCCGTACGATCGACGAGCCGTTCGCGATCTTCCGGCCGGGATAAGTCCCGACAAGATCATGCCGTGCTTGGGCGCGCGGGCGCAACCACGCCGGCGATCAGCACGGCGAGAATGCCGGTCAGGAAAATGCCGTCGAACGTGCCGGCACCGCCGATCGACGCGATCGGTGCGCCGAGGCTGCCGATCTTGTCGAGGTTCAACAGATCGGCGCCGAGCAGCGTCCCCATCGAGCCGCCGATATAGGCGAGCGGTGCGGCGTATTCGCGGGACAGCAGCAGTGCGAGGATCGCGGTCGCTACGACAGGGACGAACACGGGGACGGCGATGCCCATACCTCGCACCGGCGTGGCGCTGGCATGGACAATCGCTGCAATGACGATCGTCGCGATCGCAGCTCTCAGCCAGAGCTGATAGCGCAGCACCAAATAGGCGGACATCACGGCCGGGATCACGGCGCCGCCGACATTGACGGCGAGGATCGTGCTCGGCGATGCCAGATAAGGCACGACATAGCGCATGCCGAAGAAGTCGACGATCTCCCCCGATCGCACTGGCGGGCCGGGCAGCACGGTGATCGGAATATTGAAATAGCTGCCGATCAGCGAGCCGAACAGCAGCAGCAGCGCGACCCCGGGGCCGATGCCGAGCCGCATATAGGCGTAGCGCAGGATGCGCAGCTGGATCAGCACCAGCAGCGCCACGGCGGCGAACACCAGGATCGAGAAGAAACCCGGCGTCAGCGGAAGGTAGTGAACGTGGGAATGCATCAGCGTAACAGTCCGGCTTCAGCGCGGCCCACTTTGTTACGTAGTAATTCTAAACAGCATCACAAGGACGGTGCCAGTACCGTCATCCTGAGGTGCGAGCGCAGCGAGCCTCGAAGGATGCACGGCCACCAGCGGGGCCGTCGACCCTTCGAGACGCGCGCAAGAGCGCGCACCTCAGGGTGACGGTGAGAGAGCTGAAAAACAACGAAGCCGCCCGAATAGGGCGGCTTCGCGTATTGTTGCCTGTCGAGCGCGCTTCGCTAGCCGCCGGTCTCGGCGCTGATGATGTCGCCGAACAGCTCCCACTGTCCGTTCTTGAACTGCATCATCTTGAGTTGCTCGACCGGCGCGAAATCGGTCGCGCTGGTGTTGATCCGGATACCGGGGATCAGCGTGTCGGGCGCAAAATCCTTCAGGCTGGCGGCCTGCTTCATCACGTTCTCGCGCGTCAGGTTGTCGCCGCACTGTTTCAGCACCTGCACCATGGTCTGCGCTGCGGCGTAGCCATAGACCAGGTTCGCGTCCGACAAATTGGCGCCCGGCAAGTACTTCTCGGCGAAGGCCATGAACTTCTTCATGCCTTCGTCATTCTTCCACTGCGGGTCGGAAGCGTCCTTCAGATAGCCCGCCGACAGCACGCCTTCGGACGCTTCGAGGCCGGCGGGCTTCATGACCGCGCCGATCGAGATCGAGACGTCGGTCATGACGTGCATCGGCTTCCAGCCGATCTCGGCGATTTTCTTGATCGCCTGCGCGGCGAATTTCGGCGTCGAGATGTTGACGAACACGTCGGCGCCGGTGTCCTTCAGCTTGACGATGTGGGAATCGATCGACGGCTCTGTGGTCTCGTAGCTTTCCTCGGCGACGATCTTGACGCTCGATTTGTCGAGCACTTCCTTAAGGCCGATCAGGTAGTCCTTGCCGAAATCGTCATTGGCATAGAAGATCGCGACCTTGGCGTCCGGCTTGGTCTTGAGGATGTACTTGCCGAAGATCCGCGCCTCGACGCGATAGCTCGGCTGGAAGCCCATGGTCCATGGGAAATCCTTCGGATCGTTCCACTTGCTGGCGCCGGTGGCGAGGAACAGCTGCGGCACCTTCTTGGCGTTGTGATACTTCTGCACCGCGGTCTGGGTCGGCGTGCCCAGCGCGTTGAACACCAGGAAAACCTCGTCGCTCTCGATCAGCTTGCGGATCTGCTCCACGGTCTTCGGCGGCGAGTAGCCGTCGTCATAGGAGATCCAGTTGATCTTGCGGCCGTTGATGCCGCCCTGATCGTTGATCATCTTGAAATAGGCTTCTTCGGTCTTGCCGATGACGCCGTAGGCGGAGGCGGGACCGCTATAGGCCTCGACATTGCCGATCTTGATCTCGGTGTCGGAGGCGCCGGTGTCATACTTCTTTTGGGCAAAGGCGGCCTGGGTGGAGAGCAGGCAGAGCGCCGCGGCGGCGGCCAGCAGCGACAGTTTTGTGGTTTTCATAAAGGCAATTTCCTCGATCTATTCTGGTTGGGGACTCAACGCAACGAACCCATAGCCGGTCCCGGCAAACGGTTATGGGCAACACTTCTCTCGACATGGCATGAGACGCGACACGCGTCCGTGCGATCAAGCGGCAGTATCGGTCGGCTTCGGCTGGCTGAACTGTTGCCGAAGCGTCGGCTTATGAATTTTGCCTGTCGCATTCCGCGGCAGGACATCGATGAACTCGATCAGGCGCGGGCATTTGAACCGCGCCAGATTGGCCTGGCAATGCGCGTGGATATCGTCCGGCGTCAGCGTGTGGCCTGGCTTCACGGCGATCACGGCCATCCCGACCTCGCCCCACTGCTCGTTCGGGATGCCGATGACGGCGGCTTCGGCGACAGCTGTCAGTTGATGCAGCACGCTCTCGACCTCGGCAGGATAGACGTTCTCGCCGCCGGAGATGTACATGTCCTTCCAGCGATCGACGATGTAGTAGAAGCCTTCCTCGTCGATCCGCGTGGCATCGCCAGTATGCAGCCAGCCGTCGGTGAAGGACGAGGCATTGGCGTCCGGCCGGTTCCAGTAACCCGGTGTGATGTTCGGGCCCTTGACCCAGAGTTCGCCGAGTTCGCCGACCGCGGCATCGCTGCCGTCGGGCCGCACGATGCGAGCTTCCGTGTGCAGCACCGGCTTGCCGGACGAGCCGGCCTTGCGCGCGGCGTCCTCGCGGTCGAGCACCATCACCGCCGGCGAGGTCTCGGTCATGCCGTAGCCCTGTTGCAGCGCGACGCCGCGCGCCTCCCAGGTCTTGAGCAGCGGCACCGGCATCGGCGCGCCGCCGACGCCGCCGATCATCAGGCGGCTGAAATCCGCCGTTGTGAACGAAGGATGCTGCGCCATGAACTGGTAGATCGCGGGCACGCCGAAGAACACGTTGATGCCCTGCGCGGGATCGCCGATCAGCTTCAGCGCTTCGCCGGGATCGAAGGTGCGCATGATCAGCACCGTACCGCCGGCATGCAGCACCGGGTTGGTGTAGCAATTCAGTCCGCCGGTATGGAACAGCGGCAGCACGGTCAGCAGCACCGAGGCCGGCGAGATATAGGCCGGGCCGCCGAGATTGACGCAATTCCAGAACGTCATCCCATGCGTGATGATCGCGCCCTTGGGCTGGCCGGTGGTGCCCGAGGTGTACATGATGGTCGAGATGTCATCGAGCGTGACCTCCTCGAACCGTTCGAGCGGCCTGACCGCCGCGATGCCGGCTTCATAGGCGCCGCCCGGGCCGAGCCGCACGGTCGACGCGACATCGCAGAGCTTGGCGACCGCAAGCGCGGTCTCGGCGAGGTCGTCGTCATGGATCATCACCTTCGGCGAGGCGTCGCCGGTGATGTAGCGCAGCTCGGGAACGGTGAGGCGAGTGTTGAGCGGCAGGAAGACCGCGCCGATCCGGAAGCAGGCGAACTGGATCTCCAGCGTATCCGTCGTGTTCAGCGCCAGCACCGCGACCCGGTCGCCGCGCGCAACCTTCAGCCCGTCGCGCAGCCAGGCGGCGAGCCGCGACGCGCGGGCGTCGAGCTCCGCATAGCTAAAGCGGCGTCCGCTTGCGAGATCGACAAGCGCCATCTTGTCCGGCGTGCGCCGGCGATGATGCGCGATCCAGTCGTAGTAACGAACCGGCACATGTCCCTCCTCCGGAACGGCGGTCTTGCGCCGCCTGTTCCTGGCTCGATTGATGCCATGAATAGGCAGTGGAGGGGGCGTATCGGGATACTGTCTTGCGTTTAGTGGCTGGCGGGTGGCCAGATGGAACGCCGGTCCGGCCGGCAGCCACTCGACGCAAGTGAACCGGGAGAAATCCGGACATCGTCGGGCGCGAGAATCAATGGAGCACGCGGATGGCAAACCCGTTCTACACCGGCGAGCATGAGGCCTTTCGCGAGGTGATGCGGCGCTTTGTGGCCAGGGAAATCGAGCCTTATGCCCATCAATGGGACGAGGAGGGCGAGTTTCCGCGCGAACTCTATGCCAAGGCGTCCGAGATCGGGCTGCTCGGCCTCGGTTTCCCCGAGGAATATGGCGGGGTCGCCGCCGACCAGTTCATGAAGATCGTGGCCTCGCAGGAGCTGGCGCGGGCCGGCGCCGGGGGCGTCAGTTCGAGCCTGATGAGCCACACCATCGGCTCGCCGCCGATCGCCCGGCTGCCCGGCCCGAGGTCAAGGCGCGGGTGCTGCCGGAGGTGCTCGCCGGCAAGAAGATCTCCGCGCTCGCGATCACCGAGCCGAGCGGCGGCTCGGATGTCGCGAACCTCCGTACCAAGGCGCGGCGCGACGGCGACCACTATGTGGTCAGCGGCGAGAAGACCTTCATCACCTCGGGCATGCGCGCCGACTATCTGACGGTCGCGGTGCGCACCGGCGGCGAGGGCCCCGGCGGCGTCAGCCTGCTGCTGATCGAGGGCAATACGCCGGGCCTCTCCCGCACCAAATTGAAGAAGATGGGCTGGTGGGCCTCGGACACCGCGACGCTTCATTTCGACGAATGCCGTGTGCCGGTCGAGAATTTGATCGGCGAGGAGGGCCAGGGCTTCAAGCAGATCATGTACAACTTCAACAGCGAGCGCATGGGCATGGCGGCGAGCTGCACCGCCTATGCCCGCGTCTGCCTCGACGAAGCGATCGCCTACGCCAAGGAGCGCAAGACGTTCGGCAAGCCGATCGCCCAGCACCAGGTCATCAGGCACAAAATCGTCGACATGGCGCAGAAGGTCGCGGCTTCGCAGGCGATGCTGGAGATGCTGGCGTGGCGGCTCGGCCAGGGCGAAAGCCCGGTCGCCGAGATCTGCATGATGAAGAACCAGGCGACGCAGACGATGGCGCATTGCGCCTCCGAGGCGGTGCAGATCTTCGGTGGCGCCGGCTTCATGCGCGGCGTCAAGGTCGAGCGCATCTACCGCGAGGTCAAGGTCAACGCCATCGGTGGCGGCACCGAGGAGATCATGAAGGATCTCGCGAGCCGGCAGATGGGGCTTTAAATGCACTCGACCCACTCGCCGTCATTCCGGGGCGCGCGGAGCGCGAGCCCGGAATCCATCAGGCCGCAGCTTCGATGTGAAATGGATTCCGGGCTCGCCGCTTCGCGTCGCCTCGGAATGACGAGGTAAGAACCATGCTCTTCACCGCCGACCACGACGAACCCCGCCGGCTCTTGCAAAAATTCATCGCGGCCGAGATCAATCCCCATGTCGACGAATGGGAGAAGGCCGACATCTTCCCGGCGCATGAGCTGTTCAAGAAGCTCGGCAATCTCGGCTTCCTCGGCCTCAACAAGCCGGTCGAGTTCGGTGGCCAGGGGCTGGATTACTCTTACGCGCTGATGATGGCCGAGGAGCTCGGGGCCATCACCTGCGGCGGCGTGCCGATGGCGATCGGGGTGCAGACCGACATGGCGACGCCGGCGCTGGCGCGATTCGGCTCCGACGAGGTGCGGCGCGAATTTCTGGCGCCTGCGATCGCCGGCGACCAGGTCGCCTGCATCGGCGTCTCCGAACCCGGTGCGGGCTCCGACGTCGCCTCGATCAAGACCAACGCCCGCTCCGACGGCGACGACTACGTCATCAATGGCGGCAAGATGTGGATCACCAACGGCACCCAGGCCGACTGGATCTGCCTGCTCGCCAACACCAGCGACGGCCAGGTCCATCGCAACAAGTCGCTGATCTGCGTGCCGATGAAGACCAAGGGCGTGCAGGTCGCGCGCAAGCTCGACAAGCTCGGCATGCGCTCGTCGGATACGGCGCAGATCTTCTTCGACAATGTCCGGGTGCCGAAGCGCAACCGGATCGGCGAGGAAGGCCAGGGCTTCACCTACCAGATGATCCAATTCCAGGAGGAGCGGCTGTGGGGCGCAGCGGCCTGCCTGAAGGCGCATGAGTTCATCATCAACGAGACCATCGAGTACACGCGCAACCGCAAGGCGTTCGGTGGCTCGATCCTCGATAACCAGGTGGTGCACTTCAAGCTCGCGGAGATGCAGACCGAGGTCGAGCTGCTGCGCTCGCTGATCTATCGCGCCGCCGAGGCGCTGGTGGCGGGTGAGGATGTGACCCGGCTCGCGACCATGGCGAAATTGAAGGCCGGCCGGCTCGGCCGCGAGCTCACCGATGCCTGCCTGCAATATTGGGGCGGCATGGGATTTACCAACGAGACGCCGGTCAGCCGGGCCTATCGCGACAGCCGCCTGACCTCGATTGGCGGCGGTGCCGACGAGGTGATGCTCATGGTATTGTGCAAGATGATGGGCACGCTGCCTGGCCTGAAGAAGGGAAACGCCTGATGATCACGCTCTATCACTGCGACGCCGCGCGCTCGTTCCGCCCGCTGTGGATGCTGGAGGAGCTCGGGCTGCCCTATGAGCTGAAGATGCTGCCGTTCCCGCCGCGCGTGTTCGCCAAGGAATATCTCGGCATCAATCCGCTCGGCACCATCCCGTTCATGGTCGACGGCGAAACCAAGATGACGGAGTCCTCCGGCATCTGCCATTACCTCGGCACCAAATATGGCCCGACACCGCTGATCGTGGGTGTCGACGAGCCGGCCTATGGCGCGTTCCTGAACTGGATGTACTTTTCCGATGCGACGCTGACCTTTCCGCAGACATTGGTGCTCCGCTACAGCCAGCTCGAGCCGGAGGAGCGGCGTAACCCGCAGGTCTCCGGCGACTATGCAAAATGGTTCCTCGGCCGCCTGCGCGCAGTCGAGGCCGCCGCCGCGAAGTCTGAATTCCTCTGCGCGGAACGCTTCACCGCCGCCGACATCGCCAACGGTTATGCGCTCCGGCTCGCCAGCAATATCGGCCTTGCCAAGGATTTCGGGCCGAATGTCGCGGCCTATTGGGCGCGGCTGCAGCAGCGGGACGGTTACAAGCGTGCGGTGGCGGCGGAGCAGAAAGCCGGGCTGGAACAGAATGTTGCGCCGCGGGCGCGGGCTTGATCGTGCCCGAGACGATGTGTCCCGGAATTGATCCAGCACGTCGGTGACAGCTTGCGAATTTGCGCTATGGTAG
The DNA here is from genome assembly GCF_001908235.1 of Bradyrhizobium sp. NAS96.2. Taxonomy (GTDB): domain Bacteria; phylum Pseudomonadota; class Alphaproteobacteria; order Rhizobiales; family Xanthobacteraceae; genus Bradyrhizobium. The sequence continues at coordinate 27,734 of NZ_LGHK01000143.1, read as the reverse complement.
CTCCGCCGCAGCGGCCCAAAGAGCCGCGCGAGGAGGAACCGCCATGGACGCGATTGTGGACGCGAAGTGCCAGAAGTCCGGCCAGCAGCAGTCCGGCCACCGGATGCTGATCACGCCGGAGCGGGTGTTCTATGCCGGGCTGCTCGGCCGCCCCCGTGAACGCTGCCCCGGCGCATTCCATGTCTATGTCGCGATCCGCGACGGCTTGCATCTGTCGACCAGCGAGGGCCGCGAGTCCCATGGCGAGCTCGCGGTGACGATGCCGAACCTGCGCCACACCATCACCAGCGAATATCGTTCTGCGATCTGCGTTGCGATCGAGCCGGAGAGCGTGCCCGACGGCACGCTGGAAGCGGTCGCCCGCCGCCTGCAGGGGCCGGACGCTCATTTGTTCGCGAACCGGATCCGCAACGCCTATGCGACGCTCGCCGAGATGCAGCATCGTGATGCGATCGCCAATGCCGAGTTCGACACCATGTGCTTCGGCGACGCGCTGCCGCAGCGCGTGCTCGATCCGCGCGTCGTGCGCGCGATCGGTCGCATCGGGCAGTTCTCCGGCGAGCCGGTGACCGCGGCAGGCTGCGCCGCCGAGGCCGGGCTGTCGCCGTCGCGCTTCCTGCATCTGTTCAAGGAGGAGACCGGAATCTCGTTCCGCTCCTTCCGCGCCTGGAAGCGCGCGCGGCATCTGCTGCATTTCGCCAACCAGGACATCAACCTCGCGCATCTCGCGCAGGATATCGGCTATCCCGACAGCACCCATTTCAGCCACTCGATCCGCCGCTTCTATGGCTTGAAGCCGCGCGCGATCTTCTCCGGCTCGCGCGATCTTGCGATCTACCGGACTGGGCAGGAGCGCGCGCTGACGTAACCATCCGTCGTCCCGGCGAAGGCCGGGACCCATGACCACAGCAGCCTGTTGTTTCGGCAGGTGTCTGCCATCCCGAGCCATCGATAGATCACGCGGTATGGGTCCCGGCTCCCGTGCGCAATTGCGCACTAGGCCGGGACGACACCTGGGATTCTTCTCCGCTACAGATTCGCGCCCTGGATCACTTCGCCGAACCGCAGCCAGCCGGGTCCTTCGATCCGCTGCAGCTGAAGCTGCTGTAGCGGGTGGTGATTGGTCGGGCTGGTGTTGACCTTGATGCCGGGCAACAGCGTCGGGACATAGACGTCTTTCAGATTGTTCGCCTGCGCCATGATGTTGTCGCGGCTGAAATTGCCCTTGCACTGCTCAAGCACGATTTTGAGCACGTTCGCCACCATATAGGCGTAGAGGTTGTAGCCTTCCTTCGGATTGCCGTCGGGGAAGTATTTTTCCATGAAGGCGAGGAAATCCTTCACGCCCTGGTCATTGGCCCAGGCCGGATCGGCAACGTCCTTGATATAAGCCGATGAGATCGTGCCTTGCGCCTTGTCGAGGCCGACAGGGATGATGGTCGAAGACAGCGACGCAGCGCCGCTGGCGATGAAATGCATCGGCTTCCAGCCGAGCTCATAGATCTTGCGGATCGACTGCGCGCAGAACTTTGCCGTTGTGCCCGAGATCAGCACGTCCGGATTGGCGCCGCGCAAGGCGACGATCTGGGAATCGATCGTGGGATCGGTGACCTCGTGCGAGGCGACCACGGCCGATGTCGCGAACCGCTCGCCCAGCACGTCCTTGGTGCCGGCGACAAAATCCTTGCCGAGATCGTCGTTCTGGTAGAGCACCGCGATCTTCGCGTCCTTGTGCTGGCTCAGCGCATATTTGACGAACACCTGCGCCTCGGTCCGCGCGCTCGGCGCAAAGCCCATGGTCCAGGGATAGGACTTGTAGTCGCCCCATTTGTCGCCGTTCACCGACAGAAACAGATGCGGCACCTTGGCGGCATTGATGTATTTGACGACGGCCGAATTCGGCGCGGTGCCGAGCATGTTGAACAGGAAGGCGACATTGTCGCTTTCGATCAGGCGGCGCACCTGCTCGACCGTCTTCGCGGGATTGAACGCATCGTCGTAATAGATGTACTTGATCTGCCGGCCGGCGATGCCGCCCTGCTCGTTCAGCATCCTGAAATAGGCTTCCTGGCAGCGTGCCTGCACGCCGAGCGCCGATACCGGACCGCTCAGCGAAGTGGTGCTGCCGATCCTGATTTCGGTGGCGGTGACCCCGGGTGTGTCTTCGGCCAGCGAAGGCCGGAGGCCCGCGACTGCGGCTAGCCCCGCGCCAGTTGCGCCGGTGAGCCATCTGCGCCGGTTGATCGAGACCATGACGTCCTCCCCGTGATGCCGGCTTGTCGCGCCGCTTCTGCTTGCAGCAGAGCCTATGCGGCATGTTCGTGCGGCGTCTTGTGTTAACCGGCTGGCGGCGAATTACGGCGCGGGCGCATTGACTTAGCCAGTCAACGCAAGATGGCGCGAAGGCAAATTTCTCATCATGGGAAAACCAGCAGCGCATGTGCACTGCAAAGCGGACAAGAGACCCATGAGCGACAAGGCCGTCATCACCTGCGCGCTGAACGGCGTGCTTACCGACCCGAAGCAGCACAACGTTCCGGTGACACCGGAGCAGATGGCGCGCGAGGCCAAGGCCGCGTTCAACGCCGGCGCCAGCATCATGCACATCCATCTGCGCCAGCAAGAACCGAACAAGGGTCACTTGCCGTCATGGGACGTCGGCGTCAGCAAGGAGATCCAGCAGGCGATCCGCGAGGCCTGCCCCGGCGTGATCATCAACCACACCACCGGCACGTCAGGCCCGAACTACCAGGGCGCGCTCGATTGCGTGCGCGAGACGAGGCCCGAGATCGCCGCCTGCAATGCCGGCTCGCTGAATTATCTCAAGGTCAAGGCCGACAACACCTGGGCCTGGCCGCCGATGATGTTCGATAACGCGGTCGAGAAGGTGCAGGATTATCTCGACGTGATGAAGGTCGCCGGCACGATTCCCGAATTCGAATGCTTCGACGTCGGCATCGTGCGCTGCGTCGGCATGTACCGGCAGACCGGCATGTATTCCGGCCCGCTCGAATACAACTTCGTCATGGGCGTCGCCTCGGGCATGCCGGCCGATCCGGAACTGTTGCCAATCCTCTTGAAGCTGAAGGCGCAGGAGGCGCATTGGCAGGTCACCGCGATCGGCCGCGCCGAGATCTGGCCGCTGCACCAGCGCGCCGCCGATCTCGGCGGCCATCTGCGCAGCGGCCTTGAGGATACGTTCTATCTCGGCGACGGCACCAAGGTGACGTCGAACGGGCAGCTCGTCGAAGAGCTGGTGGCATGTGCGCGGCGTGCCGGCCGCGAGATCGCGAGCCCGGCCGAAGCGCGGCAGATCTTTGGGACGAGACACTAGGTCACGCCAGCCGTCATTGCGAGCGTAGCGAAGCAATCCATCTTGCCACTCGAAGACAGAGTGGATTGCTTCGTCGCTTCGCTCCTCGCAATGACGGTTGAGAGGAGAACCAGACATGCACAATCTCGCAGCAACCGGCGGCGTCACCGGGCCGGGCCGCATCGGGCGGGTCGCGATCGGTGATCTCCTGAAGCGCGCCGCGCGGCGGTTTCCCGACCGCGTCGCGCTGACCGATGGCAACCGGCAAGTCACCTTCACCGAGCTCGAACGCGACGCCAATCGCTTCGCCAACCACCTCGTGCAGCGCGGGCTGAAGCCGGGCGAGAAGATCTCGACCATCTGCAACAACTCGGTCGAGTTCGTCAAAGCGCTGTTCGGCATCCACCGCGCCGGCCTGGTCTGGGTGCCGATCAACACCATGCTCGGGCCGTCGGACATGGACTACATCCTCGGCCATGCCGAGGTCCGCTTTGCCATCATCGATGACAATCTTCATGCCCAGGCCGATCGGCGCGCGGCGCTGGATGCGCGTGGCATGCAGACGATCGCGGTCGACCTGACCGGCAATGCCGGGAAGACCGGATTACAGGAATTCAACGGCCTGCTGGCCGGGCAATCCGACATCGAGCCTGAGATCGAGATCAACGACCGCGACCTCGCGATGATCATCTACACCTCGGGCACGACGTCGCGGCCAAAGGGCGCGATGCATTGCCATCTCGCCGTGGTCATGGCCGTGATGAGCAACTGCATCGAGATGCAGCTCTCGCGTGATGACGGGATCACCGGGCAGTTGCCGTTGTTCCACTGCGCCGGCCATGTGCTGCTGCTCAGCTATCTCTCGGTCGGCGGCCGCATGGCGCTGATGCGCGGCTTCGATCCGGTGGTCTGCATGGAGGCCATCGTCCGCGACAAGCTTACCGTGTTCGTCGGCCTGTCGCTGATGTACCAGGCGATCCTCGATCATCCGCGCCGGCGCGAATATGATTTGTCGGGCCTGCGTTGCTGCATCTACACCATGGCGCCGATGGGCAAGCCGCTGCTCGAACGCGCGATGGCGGACATGTGCCCGAACTTCGTGCTGACCAGCGGCCAGACCGAGATGTATCCGGCGACCACGATGTCGCGCCCGGAGGTGCAGCTCGATCGCTTCGGCAATTACTGGGGCGAGTCGCTGATCGTCAACGAGACCGCGATCATGGACGACAACGGCAAGCTTTTGCCGCGCGGCGAGATCGGCGAGCTGGTGCATCGCGGGCCCAACGTGATGATGGGCTATTACAAGGACCCGAAGTCGACCGAGGAGGCCCGCAAGTTCGGCTGGCACCATACCGGCGATCTCGCTTTGATTGACGCCAATGGCGAGGTGCTGTTCCTCGACCGCAAGAAGGACATGATCAAGTCGGGCGGCGAGAACGTCGCGTCCGTCAAGATCGAGGAGACGCTATTGGCGCATCCGGCGGTGCAAAACGCGGCCGTGGTCGGCCTGCCGCATCCGCAATGGGGCGAGGCGGTCTCCGCCTTCGTCAAGCTGAAGCCCGGGGCGATCGCCGACGAGGCCGGCATCGAGGCGCATTGCCGAAAGCATCTCGGTGGCTTCCAGGTGCCGAAGCTGGTGCGTATCCTCGAGGAGATGCCGATGACCGCGACCGGCAAGCTGCGCAAGGTTGAGCTGCGGCAGCAATACAGCGGGTATTTTGTGGAGCGCGCGTAGTGGCCATCATCGAGAACACCATCGCCACCGGTAGCGCCGGCTTTCAGGGCAATCGCGACGGCATGCTGGCGCTGATCGCCCGGATGCGCGGGTTGGAAGAGCGGACCCGTGCGGCGTCGGCCGCAGCAAAGGACCGCTTCCACAAGCGTGGGCAATTGTTGCCGCGCGAGCGCGTCGCGCTGGTGCTCGATCCCGGCTCGCCATTCCTCGAATTGTCGACGCTCGCCGGCTACATGTTCGATGTGGCTGATGCGGACAAGAGCGTGCCCGGCGGCGGACTGGTCGCCGGCATCGGTTTCGTCTCCGGCATCCGCTGCATGGTCAGCGCCAATGATGCCGGCATCGACGCCGGCGCGCTGCAACCCTACGGCCTCGACAAGACGCTGCGGGTGCAGGAGCTCGCGCTTGAGAACAAGCTGCCTTATGTGCAGCTGGTCGAAAGCGCCGGCGCCAATCTGCTGCGCTACCGGGTCGAGGATTTTGTTCGTGGCGGCAACATCTTCCGCAACCTGGCGCGGCTGTCGGCGGCCGGGCTTCCGGTCGTCACCGTCACCCACGGCTCCTCGACCGCGGGCGGCGCCTACCAGACCGGCCTCTCCGACTACATCGTGATGGTGCGCGGCCGCACCCGCGCGTTCCTCGCCGGGCCGCCTTTGCTCAAGGCCGCCACCGGCGAGATCGCGACCGAGGAGGAGCTCGGCGGCGCGGAGATGCATACCCAGATCTCAGGTCTTGGCGATTATCTCGCCGAGGATGACCGCGACGCGCTGCGCATCGCACGCGAGATCATGGCCAAGCTGCCCTGGGACCGCCCTCGGGACCGGCCGAGCCCAGAACCAGCCGCGTTCAAGCCGCCGCGCTACGACGCCGAGGATTTGCTCGGCATCATGCCGATGGACCACAAGCGTCCGGTCGACATGCGCCAGGCGATCGCGCGCTTCATCGACGATTCCGACTTCACCGAGCTCGGAGCCAACTATGGCCCGGCGACGATTTGCGGCCATGCCCGCATCCAGGGCCAAGCGATCGGCATCATCACCAACAACGGGCCGCTCGATGTGCCCGGCGCCAACAAGGCGACGCATTTCATCCAGGCTTGTTGCCAGTCGCGCACGCCGATCCTCTATATGAACAACACCACCGGCTACATGGTGGGCAAGGCCTATGAAGAGGCCGGCATGATCAAGCACGGCTCCAAGATGATCCAGGCGGTGACCTCGGCGACGGTGCCGCAGATCACGCTGTATTGCGGCGCCTCGTTCGGCGCCGGCAATTACGGCATGTGCGGCCGCGGCTTCCATCCGCGTTTCTGCTTCTCCTGGCCGAACGCCAAGACCGCCGTGATGGGCGGCGAGCAAGCCGCCGAGACCATGGCAATCGTCACCGAGGCGGCGGCAGCGCGTCGCGGCAAGCCGATCGAGAAGGAGAAGCTGGACGCGATGAAGGCGCAGATCACTGGCGTGTTCGACAGTCAGATGGACGTGTTCTCGACCAGCGCGCGGGTGCTCGACGACGGGGTGATCGATCCGCGCGATACGCGGACGGTGCTGTCAGAGGTGCTTTCGATCTGCCGGGAGGCGGAGGCGCGCACTCCGCAGCGCATGCAGTTCTCGGTGGCGCGGCCATGAGCGGGGCAATCGTGAAGCGGACGCCGTTCTTCAAGGTTTTGATCGCCAACCGCGGTGAGATCGCGCTGCGCATCATGAGTACCGCGCGGCGGCTCGGCTATGGCGTCGTCGCGGTCTATTCGGATGCCGACCGCGATGCGCTGCATGTGCGCGAGGCCGACCAGGCGGTGCGGATCGGCGAGGCGCTGCCGGCGCAATCCTATCTGAAGATCGACGCGATCATTGCCGCCGCCAAGGCAAGCGGCGCCGGCGCGGTGCATCCCGGCTACGGTTTCCTCGCGGAGAACGATGACTTCGCGCAGGCGTGCCGCGATGCGGGGCTGGTGTTCATCGGTCCGTCGCCGGAGGCGATCCTGGCGATGGGCAACAAGGCCGGCGCCAAGGAGATCATGCAGAAGGCCGGTGTGCCCTGCGTGCCCGGCTATCAAGGCGCCGACCAGAGCGATGCGGCGATGCTGGCGGAAGCGAAGAAGATCGGTTTTCCCGTCATGATCAAGGCGGTCACCGGCGGCGGTGGCCGCGGCATGCGGCTGATCGTGGATGCGGCGGCGTTTCCGGATGCGCTGCGCGGCGCGCGGTCGGAAGCGCAGGGTGCGTTCGGTGATCCCACCGTTATCCTGGAGCGCGCGATCGTCGATCCGCGCCACATCGAGATCCAGGTGTTCGGCGACCGCCATGGCAACGCGATCCATCTCGGCGAGCGCGACTGCTCGGTGCAGCGGCGGCACCAGAAGCTGATCGAGGAGGCGCCGTCGCCCGCGGTGACGCCGGAGCTGCGCGCGCGCATGGGCGCGGTCGCCGTGCAGGCGGTCAAGGCGATCGGCTACGAGGGTGCCGGCACGCTGGAATTCCTGCTCGATCGTGCCGGCAATTTCTATTTCATGGAGATGAACACGCGGCTCCAGGTCGAGCATCCCGTCACCGAGGCGATCACCGGGCTCGATCTCGTCGAATTGCAGCTGCGCGTCGCCAAGGGCGAGCCGCTCGGTCTGAGGCAAGAGGACATCACCTTCTCCGGTCATGCCATCGAGGTGCGGCTGTGCTCGGAGGATGCCGGGCACGACTTCATGCCGCAATCCGGCACGATGGCGCGGTGGCAGATGCCCGATGGCATCCGCGTCGAGCATGCACTCAAGTCCGGCTCGGAGATTCCGCCGTTCTACGATTCGATGATCGCCAAGGTCATCAGTCACGGCGCCACCCGCGACGAGGCGCGCGGCAAGCTGATCTCTGCGCTGGAGCAGGTCACGGCGTTTGGCGTCACCACCAACCAGGGCTTCCTGATCGACTGTCTGCGCCATCCGGTCTTTGCCAGGGGCGAGGCGACCACGGCCTTCATCGGCAATAATCGCGAGGCGCTGCTGGCGCCGCGGCCGGATCGTGGCAGCGACCTCGCGCTCGCGGCGCTGCTGCTCTACGTCACCCATCCGCATGCGCCGGCATGGCAGCGCGGCCGGTCGCTGGCGGCGTCGTTCCCGCTCGGCCTGCGGATCGATCTCGGCCACGGCGCGCAGGAGATCGAGATCGTCCGCGAGCGCGACGGCAGCTACGTCGCGACCCGCAATGGTGATCGGTTCAGCTTCGTGATCGACGAGCTCGATCAGGATAGCATCCGCTTTCACCATGATGGCGTGATGGAGCAAGCCAGGCTCCTGCGCGATGGCGATCGGCTCTATATCCTGCACCGCGGCGTCACGCTGTCGGCCCGCGACCTCACGCTCGCCCCGCCGGAAAGTGCGTCGGCCGCCGGCGGCGACGGCAAGGTCCGTGCCGCCATGAACGGCCGGGTCGTCGCGGTGCTGGTGAAGGCCGGCGACAAGGTCGCCGCGGGTCAGCCGGTGATGACGCTGGAAGCGATGAAGATGGAGCACGTCCACACCGCCGGTGTCGCCGGCACGGTGTCGTCGATCGATGTTGCTGAAGGCGAGCAGGTGACGACGGGGAAGATCGTCGTGGAGATCGAGGCCGCCGCATAAAGACCGTCGTCCCGGCGCAAGCCGGGACGACGGCTCTACTCGCTCCGCCCCGTCCCATCATTCAGCCAGCACGCCACCTGATGCGCCGGTCCGGCCGCCTGCAACGCCGGGCGTTCGGTCTTGCAGCGATCGATCGCGTAGCGGCAGCGGGTGTGGAAGGCGCAGCCGGAGGGCGGGTTGATCGGGCTTGGTACGTCGCCGTCGATCAAGGGCGCAGTGCGCTTGGCCTTGGGGTCGGCGATCGGCACCGAGGCGAGCAGCGCCTGCGTATAGGGATGGCGCGGGTTGGCGAACAACTCGTGCTTGTCGGCGATCTCGACAATGCGGCCGAGATACATCACGGCGACGCGGTGGCTGATATGGGCGACGACCGCGAGATCGTGCGCGATGAACAAATAGGAGAAGTTCTGCTTGCGCTGCAGGTCGATCAACAGATTGATCACCTGCGCCTGGATCGAGACGTCGAGCGCGGAGACCGGCTCGTCGCAGACGATCAGCCGTGGTCCGAGCGACAGCGCACGCGCGATGCAGATGCGCTGGCGCTGGCCGCCGGAGAACTGGTGCGGGAAATTCTTCATCTGGTCGGGCCGGAGGCCGACCTGCTGGAACAGCTCTGCAACGCGCTCCTGCTTCTTCGCACCGGTCGCGATGCTGTGCACAGTCAACGGCTCGCCGACGATGTTGCCGGCCGTCATGCGCGGGTTGAGCGAGGCGAACGGATCCTGGAACACGATCTGCATCGAGCGACGGTACGGCCGCAGCGCCGTCTTGCTGAGCGACGCGATGTCCTCGCCGTCGAGCTTGATGGCGCCGCTGGTCGGCTCGACCAGCCGCAGCACGGTGCGCGCCACCGTCGACTTGCCGCAGCCGGATTCGCCGACCAGGCCGAGCGTCTCGCCGGCGCCGAGCGCAAAGCTGACGCCGTCGACCGCGTGCACGGTGCCGACCTGCCGGCGCAGTACGCCGCCGCGCACCGCGTAGTGCTTGACCAGGTCAGTGACCTCGAGGAGCGGGCGCTGCTCAGTCATGATGCCTCCGCCAGCTCGCCGGCGCGCCAGCATGCCGCCCAGTGCTTGCTCTTGACCTCGTCGAGCGGCGGATATTCCTGACGGCAACGGTCGACCGCGAGCTTGCAGCGCGGCGCGAAGGCGCAGCCGGGCGGCAATTTGGTCAGCGACGGCACCATGCCGGGGATTTCGACCAGCCGCACGTCCTCTTTCGCATCGGGTGAAGGCACCGCGGGGATCGAGGCCATCAGGCCGCGGGTGTAGGGATGCAGCGGCGTCTCGAACAAAGATTCAACTGTCGCTTCCTCGACTTTCTTGCCGGCATACATCACGATCACACGCTGCGCGGTCTGCGCGACGACGCCGAGGTCATGGGTGATCAGGATCAGCCCGGTGCCGAGCCGCTGCTGCAAATCGACGATCAGGGCCAGGATCTGCGCCTGGATCGTGACGTCGAGCGCGGTGGTCGGCTCGTCGGCGATCAGCAGCGCCGGTCGGCAGGCCAGCGCCATCGCGATCATCGCGCGCTGGCGCATGCCGCCGGAGAGCTGGTGCGGATATTCCTGCGCGCGGCGCTCAGGTTCGGGGATACGCACCAGCCGCAGCATGTCGACGGCCTGCTTCCAGGCCTCCTTGCTGCTCACCTTCTGATGCAGCCGCACCGCCTCGATGATCTGATCGCCGATCCGCATCACCGGATTGAGCGAGGTCATCGGCTCCTGGAAGATCATGGAGATGCGGTTGCCTCTGATATCGCGCATCGCGGCGTCGTCGAGCTTCAGGAGGTCGGTGCCCTCGAGCGTCACCGAGCCGCCGACGATGCGGCCGGGCGGATCAGGCACCAGGCGCATGATCGAGAGCGCGCTGACGCTCTTGCCGCAGCCGGATTCGCCGACGATCGCCAAGGTCTCGCCACGGCGGACCGAGAACGAGACGTCGTCGACCGCGCGGAACAGGCCGGAATTGGTGAAGAACACCGTCTGCAGGTTCTTCACGTCGAGAACCGTCTCTGCCGGGATAGCCTCGCTCATCAGCCGCGCTGCCTCGGATCGAGGATGTCGCGCAGCGCGTCGCCGAACAGATTGGTGCCGAACACCGCGAGGCTGATCGCAATGCCGGGGAAGATCACCAGCCACGGCGCGGTGCGGACATATTCGGCGGCGGATTCCGACAGCATGCGGCCCCAGGATGGATAGGGTTCTGGGATACCGAGGCCGAGGAATGACAGCGATGCCTCGGTCAGGATGGTCGAGCCGAGCTGCGCGGTCGCGAGCACGATCAGCGGTGCGATGGTGTTCGGCAGCACATGGCGCAGCGCGATGCGCATCTCGCTCATGCCGATCGACTTGGCGGCCTCCACGAACGGCTGCTCGCGCAGCGCCAGCGTGTTAGCGCGGATCACGCGGGCGACGGTCGGGATCAGGGGAATCGCGATCGCAAGGATGACGTTCGGCAGCGACGGACCGAGCGCCGCGGTCATGACAAGCGCTAGCACCAGCAGCGGCAGCGATTGCAGGATGTCGGTCACCCGTTGGAACACGAGATCGACCCAGCCGGAGAGATAGCCGGAGGCAAGGCCCACGATCACGCCGAGGGTAGCGCCGAGCGTCGTGGAGCCGATGCCGACCGCAAGCGAGATTCGTGCGCCATGGATGATGCGGCTCCAGACGTCGCGGCCGAAGGAATCGGTGCCGAACCAGTGCAGCATCGAGGGCGGTGCCAAGCGGTGCGCGGAATCGACGGTGAGCGGATCGTAGCGGCTGATGACGTCGGCGAAGATCGCGGTCAACACGAACAGCAGCATGATGATGAGGCCGACGGTGCCGAGCACGTGGCGCTGCGCGAGGAAGGCGAGCCGTCCCCAGCCGCCGGTGGCGTTGGCCCCGGCGCGTCGCAATTCACTATCGAAATTGATCGTCGCCATCGGGTTAGTCCCCAAACCGGATGCGCGGATCGATGGCCGCATACAGCATGTCGACGATGAAATTCACGACCACCACGACAACAGCGATGAACATCACGAGGTTCTGCACGATCGGATAATCGCGCCAGCGCAGCGCCTCGACCAGGAAGCGGGCGATGCCGGGGATGTTGAACACGGTCTCGGTGACGATCAAGCCGCCGATCAGGAATGCGGCCTCGATGCCGATCACGGTGATGACCGGCAGCACGGCGTTCTTCAGCGCGTGGTGATAGTTGACGGAGGCTTCGGATGCGCCCTTGGCGCGCGCGGTGCGGATGTAGTCCTGGCGCAGGATCTCCAGCATCGATGAGCGGGTGATGCGCATGGTCAGCGCCGCGCTGCGGAAGCCGACGGCCATTGCCGGCACCGCATAGATGGTCAGCGCCTCGAGCCAGGTCTTCGGGTTCGGATTGAAGATCGGCATGGTGCCGAACAGCGACACCGAGGCCATCAGGATCAACAGGCCGAGCCAGAACGACGGCAGCGACAGGCCGCTGAGGCTGACGACGCGCAGCGCATAATCGAGCTTGGAGCCCTGGTGCACGGCGCTGATCACGCCGAGCGGGATGCCGATCGAGGCGGAGAACAGCAGCGCCAGCCCCGCGAGCCGCGCGGTGATCGGGATCCGCGGCAGGATCTCCTCCAGCGCCGGCTTCTCCGAGACATAGGAATAGCCGAGATCGCCGTGCAGCAGGCCGCCGATCCAGTGCAGATACTGGATCACGATCGGCTGGCTGAGGCCAAGCTCGCGCTCGAGATTGGCCTTGTCGGCGGGGTCGACGAAGCCCGCGGCATCGAACAGGATGTCGACGATGTTACCGGGAACGACGCGCAGCAGCACGAAGATGATGACCGAGATCCCGAACAGGGTCACCAGCATCAGGAACAGCCGCCGCACGATATAGGCAAACACCCTGGCTCTCTCCTTTCGTCGGTGTGCTACCGAACGATGCTTATGAGAACTTGCATAGGCGAGGTCTTCACCTCTCCCCGGCGGGGAGAGGTCGGCGCGAAGCGCCGGGTGAGGGGGCGCAGGTCCCACGATAGGGCGTGACCCCTCACCCGCGCCTTCGGCGCGACCTCTCCCGATGGGAGAGGTGAAGTCCTGGGCAAACCAGCTCTCATCAGATCTGTACCTGCCTATTTATCCAGCCAGACGTCTTCGTAGCGATAGCCGTTATAGGAGCTGTTGGACATGATCGTGACATTCTTCACATAAGGCTTCCAGCAGGTGCCGGTGCGGGCGTGGAAGATGATCGGCCGCGCGACGTCTTCCTGCAGCTTCTTGTCGATCTCCCAGACCAGCTTCTTGCGCTTGTCGAGGTTGGTCTCCTCAGATTGCTGGTCGAACAGCTTCTCGATGTCCTTGTTGCAATAGTTGGTGTAGTTCCGCTCCGAGCCGCAGGCGTAGTTCTCGTAGAATGACTGATCGGGCTCGTCGACGGCGTTGCCGGTGAGGTTGAGGCCGAGCGAATAGTCCTTGCGGGCGATCTTCGGAAACCACTGCGCGGTGTCGACCACGTCGAGTTCGGCGTCGATGTAGATGCTCTTGATCTGGTCGATCAGGATGATCGCGGGATCGCGGTAGACCGCGATGTTGCGGGTCGACACCTTGATCTGCAGATGCTTGTCCGGACCATAGCCCGCCTTCTGCATCAGCTTGCGGGCTTCCTCGCGGTTCTTCTCGACGTCGGGACCATAGCCGGGAATGGATTCCAGCATGTCCTTGGGCATCGCCCACAGGCCGTCGGGCGCGGGCTCCATGGTGCCGCCGATGTCGCCCTGGCCCTCGAACATGATCTGGATGAATGCCTTGCGATCGAGCGCCAGCGCCAGCGCGCGGCGGATGTCGAGATTGTTGAACGGCGGGGCGGTCGAATTGATGATGATGTTGGTCGAGACGTTGTTCGGTTCCACCACACAGACCGCTGTCGGGTCCTGCGACTTGACGTCCTTGAGCAGCGGGATCGAGACCTCGGTGGGGAACGTCATGTCGAACTTGCCCGAGACGAAGCCCAGGATCGCGGTCGAGCGGTTCGGGATGATGGTGAACTCGATGCCGTCGAGATAGGGCAGGCCCTTCTTGAAGTAATCAGGGTTCTTGGTGAGCTTGATCGATTCGTTGGCCTTGAACTCGACGAACTTGAAGGGGCCGGTGCCAACAGGCTTGGTGCGCATTTCCGCGGGCGAGACGTGGCAGGGATAGACCGGCGAATAGCCCGAGGCGAGCAGCGACAACAGCGCGGGCTGCGGCCGCTTCAGCTTGAACGATGCCTCATAGTCGCCGTTGGTCGTGACCTCATCGACCTGGTCGTACCAGGATTTGCGCGGATTCTGCCGGAACTTCTGCTGCGACTTGCCCATCAGCATGTCGAAGGTGCATTTGACGTCGGCCGCGGTGAACGGCTTGCCGTCATGCCATTTTACGTCCTTGCGCAGCTTGAAGGTCAGCGTCTTGTTGTCGCCGCTCCAGGCCCAGCTTTCCGCAAGCTCGGGCCGGATCGTGCTGGCGCTGTTCTGGGCGATGTGCTGATCGAAGATGACGAGATTGTTGAAGATCGGCATGAACGGAATGTTCACCGAATAGGTCGCGCCCTCGTGGATCGAGGCGCTGCCGGGGCTGTCGCGGTGATAGATCCTGAAGATGCCGCCCGATTTCGGCTCGGCTGCGCGTGAAACGTCGCTGATGGTCAGCACAGACAACACCGCGACGGCCAGCGCTTGCACGCTCCGCATAGTCCCCTCCACGAATTTCGGTCTCAATGGCCGATTGGCATCGACGATACCACGGTGAGGCTGTCGGGCAACCTGCACGGGTCGCGCGGGGATTGGCAATTCGGATGACGCCAGGACATTAAAATTTCCACGGACCGGGAAGATTGGCAGTGATTGCGGGGAACTCTCCGGTTGTTTTGCTATGCAGTGACGAATCTCCCTTCGATTTCGATTTCGATTTCGATTGCTAACGCCGATGCGTGTGGCGCGAAGCATCCCGCAATCAGCGACAGTTTGTCGCCGATGAATCTTCTTCCGTCATCCTGAGGTGCGAGCGGAGCGAGCCTCGAAGGATGTACGGCCCGGTCAGTGGCCGTGCATCCTTCGAGACGCGCGTTCCGCGCTCCTCAGGATGACGGTACGACACAACTGCACACCTCACTCCGCCGCTTGCGATGAGGGCGGGCTGACGCTCGCGATGCCGTCGGCCTCGGTCGCCGAGATCGTGGTGCGGATCATCAGGCGGCCCTCATGCGCCGGCCAGGGGCGGCCGCGATGCATGGTGGCGCGGTTGTCCCACATCACGACGTCGCCCTGCTTCCATTGGTGCAGATAGCTGACGCCGGGCGCGGTCGCAGCGTCCGTCAATTGCTCGATCAGCGCCTTGCCGGCATCGGCATCCATGCCCTCGACGCCATAGGCATGCGAGGCGAGATACAGCGCGCCGCGGCCGTTGACGGGATTGCGCCAGACCATGCGCCAGCACACCGGCGGCAGCGCGTCGGTTTCCTCCGTTGTTGCGAGGCCGGCGGCCACCTTGCTGCGCGAATGCGCGTAGGAATGCCAGGCGAAGGAGTTTTCGAGCCGCTTCGCCACATCCTTGTCGAGCCGCTCGAACGCAAGTCGCATCGAGACGAATTCGGTCTCGCCGCCATGTTCGGGGATGATGCGCGCCGACAGGATCGAGGTCAGCGCCGGCACGCGCTTGAAGGAGGAATCGGTGTGCCAGAGTTGGTTGGCCTTGGCGCGCAGCTGCTGCCGATGGTCTGATGGAACCACCTTGCCGTCGGGTCCGAAGGTCGAGAGGATCACGAAATGCGAGCCGGTGCCCATCGAGCCGACTTTTGTCACCTCAGGCGGACCGAAGCGGCGCGAGAAGGCGAGCTGGATGTCGTCGCTGACCTCCTGGTCGCGGAACACCAGCACCGAGTGCTCCTCGAAGGCCGCGCGCACCGCCGCATAGGCGCCATCGCTGCCGGCAACATCTGACAGCGTGACGCCGCGCAGTTCGGCTCCGAATCCCTCGCGCAGTGGGATCACTTCCATCGGCAGGTCCTCCCTGATTTTTCTTGTTGAAGCGAGGTTAGGGGAAAAGCCCGCCACCGGCAACGCGACCTGCAGCACCTCACCCCATTGCGATCAGATTGTGCCGCGTGCGCCGGTCGGCGACCTCGATGCGCCGCGTGACGAGGGCGAACAGCGCCCAGCTCGAATGGAAGGCGACGCCGGCCAGGACCACGATGACCCCCGGAATCGGCCCGATCGAGGCGCGGTCCCAGATGTCGCTCATCGTGGTCAACGGCAGCGGATGGATCGCCAGCTTGCCGTAATAGGCGATGGCCTGGATTGCGAAGATCCAGCCATAGGTCCGGCGCAGCCGCCGGCCGACCGCGCGGGCAAAGCTGATGTGGTAGCTGGGGCGGCGATAATCGTTGGCCAGCAGCTCGGTCCAGGCCGCATTTGGCGATGGTTCCTCGCCGCGGATCATCGGCGCGTAGAAATCGGTTTCGAGCAGCCGGGCACGGGCGCGCCAGACGTTGAAGTAGCGGTAGCGCCGCGCCTCGAACAGCAGGAAGACCGTGACCAGCAGGCCGACCAGCACCATCGGCAGAGGCGAGGCCTCCGCGTTGCTGTAGGTCGCCGACAGCGCGATCCCGGTGGTGACAACAGCCCAGTTGGTCGAGCTGTCGAGGCGGGTGCGCCAGACCGTGCTGCGGTAGACCTCGCCGCGATAGAGGTGGGCGAGCGCGCCGATCTCGGCGGCAGTGAATTCGAGCCTGCCGGCCTCTGCCGGCTCCGGCTCGCGCGGCTGGGGCGACGGCATGGCGGCCTCCGGCGAAGCTGGCTTGCGATCGCAGAGCATAACGCCAAATCCGCGCGATGGGCGAGTCCGTTGCGCTGCGGCGCTTGCCCGACCGTGTCAGCGCCGTCAGCCGCATCGCTTGGCTCAGACGATCCGCGAGGTCTTGTTGCCCCAATAGCGGTCGCGCAGCAGGCGCTTGTAGAGTTTTCCGGTCGGCAGCCGCGGCAGCTCGGCCTCGAAATCCACCGAGCGCGGTACCTTCTGGCGCGACAGCGAGCCTGCGCAGAAGGCGATCAGCTCCTCGGCCAGCTCCGGCCCCGGCGCGATGCCGTCGGCCGGCTGCACCACTGCCTTCACCTCCTCGCCGAGATCGATATTGGGCACGCCGAACACGGCGGCATCGGCGACCTTGGGATGGGTGATCAGGAGGTTCTCGCATTCCTGCGGGTAGATGTTCACGCCGCCGGAGATGATCATGAAGGTGGCGCGATCGGTGAGATAGAGGAAGTTGTCGTCGTCGACATAGCCGACGTCGCCGACCGTGCTCATGCTGCCGTCCGCCGAGCGCGCCTCGCTGGTCTTGGCCGGATCGTTGAAATATTCGAACGGCGTCGCGGTCTTGAACCACACCGTGCCCGGCGTTCCCTTCGGACAAGGCTGCATGTTCTCGTCGAGGATATGCAGGTCGCCGAGCAAGACCCTGCCGACGGTGCCGCGATGCGCGAGCCATTCCTCGCTGTTGCAGGCGGTGAAGCCGAGGCCCTCGGTCGCGCCGTAATATTCGTGGATGATCGGGCCCCACCATTTGATCATGTCGTCCTTGACCAGCGCCGGGCAGGGCGCTGCGGCGTGGATCGCGATCTCGAGCGTCGACAGGTCGTAGCGGGTGCGCACCTCCTCGGGCAGCTTCAGCAGGCGCGAGAACATTGTCGGCACCAGCTGGCTGTGGGTGATGCCCCATTTCTCGACCAGCTGGAGATAACGCTCGGGATCGAAGCTCTCCATGATGACGACGGTGCCGCCCATCCGGATGGTGAGATTGACCGCGGCCTGCGGCGCCGAGTGATAGAGCGGCGCCGGCGACAGATAGACCATGCCCTCGCGGTAGTGCCAGAGCTTGGTCAGGAAATCGAACAGCGGCAGGTTTTCCGATGGTGGCTGTTCCGGCAACGGCCGCACGATGCCCTTGGGCCGGCCGGTGGTGCCGGACGAATAGAGCATCGCGGTGCCGGCATATTCGTCTGCGATCGGCGTCGACGGCAGGCCCGCGGTGGCCTGCGGCAAGCCGACGATGCGATCACTTTCACTGTCGCCGTCGACCACGATGCACAGCTCGACCTGTGGGCACGCCTTCAGCGCCTCGCGCGCGATGTCGAGCTTCAGCTTCGAGGTGATCAGGATCCGCGACTGGCTGTTGGTCAGGATGTAGGCGAGCTCACCGGCGGTGAGGTAGGAGTTGACGCAGGTGTAATAGAGTCCTGCGCGCTCGCCGGCACCGCAGGCCTCGAGGTAGCGGTTGTTGTTCTCCATGAAGATCGAATAGTGGTCGAGGCGCCGCAGGCCCTGCTTGCGGAACAGATGTGCGAGACGGTTGTTGCGCGCCTCGAGCTCGCGATAGGTGACGGTCTCGCCGGTCCCGGCCATGATGAAGGCGGGTTGCAGCGGGCGCAGGTAAGCATGCTTGCCGGTGTACATTGAGCTTTATTTCCCCCTCACTCGCGACTCGTTTTTGTTCTAGGCGCTTGTTCTAGGTGGCCATCACCAGAATCTCGCGGACCTGGGACGGGCCGTCGATCTTGCGCGGATTGCGCGGCACCCAGGGCGTGCGCATCGCTCCCGCTGCGATGCGGTCGAAATGTTCGGGACCGACCTGCACCTCTTGCAGGCTGCGCGGCATGCCGAGGTCGCGGATGAAGCGGTCGAGCACGTCGCCGGCGTCCGCGCCCGGATGGCCCATCGCGGCCGCAACCAGCGCCTGCCGGTCGGCATTGTCGCGCTTGTTCCAGCGCATCACCGCCGGCAGCATCACGCATGAGGTGTAGCCGTGCGGCACGTCGAATTCGGCGCCGAGCACGTAGCCGATACCGTGGCTCGCGCCCATCGGCACGCCCGAGGCGAGCGGGCCGGTCGAGAGCCAGGTGCCGATCTGGCAATCCATCCGTGCCGAAATGTCCGTCGGATTGGCCTTCACCCGCGGCAGGCCGGCCGCCAGCATCTCGAGCCCCTTGATCGCCTGCGCGTCGCCGTAAGGATGCGCCTCGCGCGAGCAGATGCCCTCGACGCAATGATCGACCGCGCGGATGCCGGTCGACAGGAACAGCCAGTCCGGCGTGTGCACTGACAATTCCGGATCGAGGATGGTGGCGCGCGGCATCACCAGCGGATGGCGCAGCATCTCCTTCTGCCGCTTGGCCTCGTTGGTGACACCCGCGATCGACGAGAACTCGCCGCCCGCGATCGTGGTCGGCACGCTGATCTGGCGCACGGCCGGCGGATTCATCTCCGGCGAGACGCCGCCGCGAGTGCGGATCGCGTCGATGCCGTCGGATGTCGTGACATTGTTGGCGAGGCAGAGCTGCACCGCCTTGGCGCCGTCGGTGATCGAGCCGCCGCCGACGGTGACGATCAGGTCGGCCTTCGCATCGCGCGCCTGTTCGGTTGCCGCGATGACCGCGGCGCGCGGCGTATGCGCCGGCATCTTGTCGAAGGTGCCGACGCAGCGGGACCCGAGCGCCTCGCGGATTTTCTCGATCTCATCGGTCTCGCGGTTCAGCGTGCCCGATACCATCAGGAAGGCGCGCTGTGCGCCTAACCGGTCCAGTTGCTCGACGATGGCCTCACGGGCGGGCCGTCCGAACACGACCTCGTCCATGGCGCCGAATACGACACGGCCTCGATGCACGCGCCTCTCCCTCAAAATGCTCCGCCTTGCCGGCGGTCGTTTGGGGGGAGGTTAGCGGAGGAAAGCGGGGCCGTCATCAGGGCTGCTGCGGGTGGTTGGCACGATCGCACCGCCTATTCCGTTGTCGTCCCTGCGAAAGCAGGGATCCATAACCACAGGGTTGTGGTGTCGAAGTGAGCTGCGGCCCCGGCGCTGGCCAATGGGTTCCGGGCCGCGCTGCGCTTGCCCGGGACGACATCGAATATGTGGCGCTCGCTTGAGTCATACATCCACATTCTCGCGAGATGATCTGTCCGAGTCTTGCGTTTACTTGCCCCCCTCTGGGGACAGTGGGCACAGGGAATGACGGCGAGAGTGGGCGTGCGGCAGAAACCTTGACCGCATCGTCGTGACGTGTGTTACAGGTCGACAGCAACAAGGACGTGCGCATGTCATCCACCGTCGATCTCGCGAAACTGCATATTGATGACTTCAAACCGCAGCAGGACGCAGAGTTCGAGATGCAGGCGGCCGATCGCGTCGTGGTGCTGAGGCTCGCCAAGGTCGAGCCCGCGGGCAACAGCGGCCGGCCGGGTGGTGCGTTCTCTCTGCTGTTCGTGGGGCCGAAGGGCGCATGGCTGCCGCAGGCGATCTATCCGGTGCGGCATCCCGCGCTCGGCGTGATCGAGATCTTCCTGGTGCCGATCGGTCCGCTCGGCGACGGCAACGGCTATCAGGCGATCTTCACCTGACGCTCGGTTTCTCGGCCTGCACGCCAGCGCATCAGATCGTAGACGCCCTTGTCTTCCTCGGTGACGAAGCCGAGCCGGTGGTAGAGCCGCATCGCCGGGTTGAGCTTCTCGACATGGATCGAGACGTCCTTGCCGGCCGCGTCGGCCTCGTCCATGGCATCGCGCAGCAACGCCTCGCCGTAGCCCTTGCCGCGATGCGCCGGCATGAAGGCGATGTCGATGATGCGGTGCTGGCTCGGCCAGCGCTCGATGTAGAAGCGGCCAATATCTCCATCCGCGCGCGCGACTACCAGCCAATCGGCGTTGGGATAGTACCGCTGGTAATGCGCGTGCTGGGCGCGGAATTGCTGTTCGAGAAAGGCCGCCTTGTCCGCCTCGCTCCACGGCACCGGCGCCAGCTCCTCGGCGCGCGTCGCGGCATAGACCCGGCCGAGGAACGGCAGATCCGCCTCCGACATCCGGCGGAAGCCGCAACCGACTTCGGCCGCACGCGCCCAACCGAACGCGGGCGTGCCAGTGGCGGGAACGTGGAGGGTCAAGGCGATCTCAGCTCCGTGGCGGATACACGCCCTGAAGCGCGATGCAGAAATTCAAGGTGAGGTAAGGCTGCATGTTGTTGTGCGGCAGGTTACCGCCCGTCATGCCGATCATGGCGGCGTTCATCTGAATCAGGGTCGGCGCCGGGCTTGCGGGTACATAGGCGAAGGCGTTGGCCGACTTGCCCAGGATGCGGCTCGGGCTGGGCACCTGGATGTCGGCAACGTCCTGCGTGCCGACGTTCACGAGATGGTTGTGAACCGGTATCTCGCTTTGCAGCAGCGTCACCGAGGTCGTGCCGGTGGTCTCTCCGAGATCATACAGCGATAGCCCGGGCCCCTGTCCAGGTGCCAGTGGCGCGTTGCCCTGCATGTTGGGCAGCGCGAAGTTCGACTTGCCGTCACCGCCATAGGTGGTACCGAGCAGCGAGAACAGCGCCGTATTCTGCGAGAGCGGCAAGATCTGACCGGCGCAGAAGGCCCAGCCCTTGGGGGCGAAATTGAACGGAAAGATGCGGATCTCCGCGACGAAGGGATCGGCCATGTTGTCGCGCTCCTAGGTCTGGCTCGGGAAAATGCCGAACAGCGAAATGATGAAGGTGACGCAAAGGAGCGGCTGCAAATTGTTGTGCGGCTGGCTTCCGCCCGCATTCATCAGCATTCCGCTTGCCATCGGGCCATCGGGCGGCTGGCCGTCGATGTACAGGGCGATTGTGCCGGACGTCTGGTCAAGAACGTTTCCTTGCGGGTTCTGCCCGGTGCTGGTCTGTTTCGAGGCGATGAAGCCGTGCGAATGCTGCGGGATCGTCTGTGTCGTGAGCGTCACGGTCTCGACGCCGCCCGCTTCCCCGATGTTATAGGTCGTGCCACTGCTGGCAGTGCCCATATGAATTGGCACCCGGCCACGCAGATCGGGGACTGCGAAGGTCACCTGGCCGTCGCCGCCATAGGTGGTGCCGATCAGATTGTACAGCGTTTCGTACTCGGAAATTGCCAACTGGCTGCCGTCACAGAAATTCCAGCCCGCCGGGGCAAAATTGCCGCCGAACATACGGATTTCACCTACATAAGGTTGTGCCATCGGCGCGTCTCGTCAGGTCTGCGAGGGGAAAATGCCCTGGAGGGCAATGCTGAAATTGATCGTCATGAACGGCTGCATGTTCTGATGGGGCTGGCTGCCGCCGACATTGCCCACGGTCAGGGGATTGAGCGTCGTGATGTCGGCCAGCGACGAGGTGTAGCCGTTGTTGAAGGCGCCGAGATAGGCGCCCGAATCGATCGGCTGGGTACCGTTGCTGTTGGTGGCGTTGGCCAGATGATTATGCTGCGCCATCTCGTTGATGGTGAGCGTGTGGGCCTCCTCGCCACCGCGTTGGCCGAGCGTGTAGCCATTGCCCATACTGATCGGCACCCGGCCCCGCAGGTCCGGCAGACCAAAATTGACGCGCCCGTCGCCGCCATAGGTGGTGCCCAGCAACGAGAACAGCGCCTGATTCTGATTGATCGGGAGCAACTGGCCGTTGCAGAACGCCCAGCCCTTGGGCGGAAAGTTGAACGACATCATGCGGACTTCAGAAAGAAACGGATCGGCCATCGGTCCTCCGCGAATAAGTCGTACGATTTGTGAAAAATGCGAGACAATGAATGCAGCGTCGAGAACGTGTGCACGATAGCGTGTTTTCTACCAAGTGCAACCTCAACGATTGTCGAGCCTTTGTGAATTTTTTGTTTGGCGCGCGATCTTCCGCGTCGTTATTCCGACGCGGAACGTCGCCACCGCTATCGACCCGAATACGCTCCGACCGGATGGAGCACGCCCCGCCGGATAGCTCCGGCTGGCGTGTCCTTGTCGGCGCGACGTTCGATCAAACCACCAGATCGTGGTGGGTCTGGAGATGATTGTCGATCGGCGTGCCGCCCATGGCGACGAATGTCGTCTCGTGGCCGAGCCACCAAGGGGCGGCGACATTGGAATGCCCGCTGAACAAATCAGACAGGGTCTGGTTGTTCGCGGCCAGATCCACATGGCTGGTGTTGGTCTGCGACGACGTCTGGGTGAACGACGAGAAGTCGAAGCCGCCGTTGTTGGTCGCCTGCTGACCTGAGGATGCGTCGCTTTGCGTGGGCATCGCCTTGACCGATCCCACGTTGGCTTGAGCGACATCCGTAGCTGTTGGCAGCCGCCGCTCGCCGTCGGCCAGATCGATATACATCAGGTCGTTGGCATCGGATGCCGACGTCAGGTCGGGGAGCCCGAGCACGTGTCCCAATTCATGGACCACGGCGGTCAGCAGATCGAGGTGTCCCGCCGCTGCCGTTGACGGATCGGTCTGCAGGCTGGAGCCGGAAGCATTGAGCGCGTGCGTGAACTCGAAATTGTCCGACGGTGTCGGATCGACGAACCAGCCGTGGCCTGCGGCATCGGTATCGATCGTAATGTGGCCGGCGCTTTCCAGGCCGACAATCTGGCCGCCGAGGTCCGCGACGCTGAAGGTGACGGCATGCAGCGCGGCGAGTTGATCCGAATCGACGCCTGCCTTCACCCATTGCGCAATGGCCGCCGACACAACCGAGTTCAGTTCGCTTTGCGTCAGGTGGGTTTCGCCCGGGTTCGCGACAGCGGCCTGCACGCCGCCGTCCGCCGCGAGCATCGGCGATGCGCCGAACCCGTTGGTGCTGCCCGCCGTGACGCTGAACGTGGGTGCCGTGGTGACGGTGTTATGCGACAGCACATAGGCCGAGATCGCGGCGGTATCGGTCGAGCCACCGCTGTAGGACGTACCGTCGCCGGCGTGCAGGCCGACCGTGGTGTCGAAGCGATCGCGCAGCCGGATATCGGTGCCGCCATTGGCGCCCGAACCCAGGAACTGATTTTCCTGGGTGCCGGTGCCGCCCATCGTCAGAGAGACACTCTGCGCATCGCCCGTTACCGTGCCCGCGTTGAGCTCGAAGCCATGATTGCCGAACGTGCCGGGGTTGGACACCGTGTTGCCCATGACGATCGCGGTCAATCGCGCGTTGCCGCCGTCCACAGCGTCGCCGGTCTGCACCTGGATGCCGTCGTTATTGTACTGATACAGATGGTTGTTGGTGATGGTGACGCTGGAATTGGCGCCGCCGTCGGTGATGAAGCCGATGTCGCTGCCTTGGGAGGAGCCGCTGTTGGTGACGCCGGCCACGCCGATCGTGTTGGAATCGATCGTGCCGGTGAACGAGCTTGCTCCCGATCCGGTGCTGATGCCGAGCGCCGTGCCGACGGCATCGCGCATGGTGTTGTTTGCAATGTTGAAGGTCAGGTTGGCGTGGTCGCCGGTTCCGCCGGAACTGATGGTGATGCCGCCGCCGCCCGAGACGATGTTCTGGTTGTTGTTCGAGAAGCTGTTGCCGAGACCGGCACTCGCGCCGCCCAGCACGAGGTCCGAGCTGACGCCGCCATGCAGATCGAGCTGGAACAGGTCGCCGCGCGCCGACGTGAATGTCGAGCTCTGGATCGTCGCGTTGAATGTTCCGTCGGTGGCTTGAAACACCAGGGCATCGCCCGACTGGTTTCCCGCCGCCGTATTGGTCGCGAAAGTCGAGCCGGTAATGGTGATGCGGTTGAGCGTCTGGCCGGAGTTGTTGAAGACATGGAACGCATCGAGCGCCGCGCCCGTGAAGGTCGAGTTGGTCACCGAAGCCGTGCCGGATAGGCCGGTGAAGTAGACGTCGCCTTCGCCGATGCCGCCGACATTGTCGCCGTTGGTGCCGGTCACCGTGGTGTTGCCGAGCGTGAAGCCGGTGACGTTGGTGCCAACGATGCCGTAGTTCTGGAAGTCGTGCATCGCCAGGTAGGAGATCTGAACATCCTTGGTGTTGTTCAGGAAGATGCCGCTGCCCTGCGTGGTGCTGCCGTCAGCGCCGGTCTTGTTGGCGATCGTGCCGCCGCTGCCCGCCGTTGAGCCGTCGCCGGTGATGTGCAGGCCGCCATTGCCGGCGGCGGTGCCGGTGTTGGAGAGGATGATGCCGTTGTTGGACCCGCCGCTCGACGTGATGCTCTTCAGGATAAGGTTGGACGAGCCGATGTTGGTGTTCTCAACATCGAGCGCGGTTCCGGTCGTGGACGTGATGGAGTTGGCGGTGCCGGTCAGCGTGATGGTGCCGCCGTGGGTGAAGCTCATGCCGGTACCGCTGGCGGTCTTGATCGTGATGTCGGACATCGTGACGGTGCCGACATTGTTGCCGTCGTCGCTGATGCCGATGCCGGTTCCGGCCGAGGTGTCGATGCTGACACCGGTGATGGTATGCCCCGTCGTGCCGAGCAGGTCGATGCCGTTGTCGGCGCCGGTCACGTGGATGACCGGATCGGTGCCGGACCCGACATTGGCGATGACCGTCGCGCCGGTCACCGGATTGGTGAACTGCAGGGTGTGGCTGCCGCCGATCAGGTTGACGCCGTTGGCGAGATTGATGCCGGTGGCTTCGCTGTAGGTGCCGGTGCCGTGCTCCAGCACGACGTAGTCGCCGGAGCCTGCCGGGTTCGCCGCGTTGAAGGCCGCGATCGAGGTGTATGGGTCGGCCTGGGTGCCGAGGTTGTGGCTGCCCGCGGCCGAGTTGTCGATGTAGAACACCTGGGGCACGACGCCGACATGGAAGGTCTGATTGCCCGACGAGAGCGGCCCGCCGGTGCCGGTGTGGCCGTTGTCGCTGACATTCAGCGTGACGGTGTCGGTGCCGGTGAAGCCGTCGTCGCTGTTGTAGGTCAGCGTTGCCAGCGCAGTGTTGACCTGTGCGATCGTGCCCGTGAGGGTCACGGTGTGGCTGCCGTTGTTGGTGAAGCTAGCAAGGCCCGTGGTGTCGAAGCTCACATTCGCATGGAGCGTCGAGATCGTGGCAGTGACGGTGCTGGGGTCGGAATCGACGTCGGCGACCGACAGGCCTGATATCGCGAGATTGGTGTGCGAGAACGCGGTGCCGATCGAATTGTCCGCCGGCACCGTCGCGGTGGGCGCATCGTCCACCGCGGTCACGCTTCCCGTCGTCGAGGCCGTCCCGGTGTTGTTGCCGCCATTCGCGGTGCCGCCGTCATCGTGCACGGTCAGGCTATACGAACGCGCGGTGGTGTCGGGGTTCTCGCTGGTGTTGTTGAACTGGATCAGGTCCAGCGCCGCATTGTAGTGCGCAAGCGTGTCGGTGCCGGTGAAGCTGATGGTTTCCGTGCCGGCGGTGCTGGTGATATCGAAGTGGATGCCGCCGATATCGCCGCTGCTGCCGGCATGCCCTGCGATCGAGAGCGCGTCCGACGGCTTCAGGTCGTTCAGCACGAAGGTCGCATCGGTCAGGTTGTTGCCTTCGGCGTCCGTGATCGTCAGATTCGGCGTAATCGTGACCGGGGTCGAATTCGCCGCCGGCGTGCCGTTCGGCGGCTCGGAGAAACCGGTGATGGCACCGAAGCTGATCACCGGCGCATCGTTGACCGGCGTGACATGGATGGTGGAGGTCGAGGTATTGCTGTTCAGCGAGCCGTCATTGACCGTGAAGCTGACGGTGCGATCCGCCCCGGACGGGTTGTCGCTGTTGTTGAAATAGGTGACGGAATCGAGCGCGGCCTTGTAGTTGGCGACGCTGGAGGAGCCGGTCAGGGTCAGCGTCCCGGTCGCGGCATTGAACGATCCGGTGATGCCGTTCTGGTTGGTGAAGCCGAGGATGTCCTGGCCGCTGACATAGTTGCCGGTGATCTGCACCGTCGCGCTGGCCATGTTGGCGCTGTCGACGTCGGTCACGTTGACCGACGCGTCGATCGCGGTTGCGGCCTGGTTCTCGATGTAGCTCAGCGTACCGCCGGCGGTCGTGACCGGCGGATCGTTGACCGGCGTGACGTTGATGGTGTCGGTGACTGCGGTGGAGTTCGCCGCGCCGTCATTGGCGATGATGGTGACGGTGCGCGCCAGGCCCGACGGGTTGTCGCTGGTGTTGAAATAGGTCACCGAGGCGAGCGCGGCCTGGTAGTTGGCGACGCTGGAGGTGCCGGACAGCGTCAGCGTTCCGGTCGCGGCGTCGAACGATCCGGTGATGCCGTTCTGGTTGGTGAAGCCGAGCACGTCCTGGCCGTTGGCGTAGTTGCCGGTGATCTGCACCGTGGCGCCGGCCAGCGTGGTGTTGTCGACGTCGGACACGGTGATCGCCGGGTCGAACGCGGTGGCGGCCTGGTTTTCGGTGTAGTTCAGCGTGTGGCCGGCGGTGACCACGGGCGGGTCGTTGACCGGCGTGACGTTGATGGTGTCGGTGACCGGCGTGCTGTCGAGCGTGCCGTCATTGGCGGTGATCGTGACGGTGCGCGGTGCGCCCGACGGGTTGTCACTGGTGTTGAAATAAGTCACCGAGTCCAGCGCGGCCTGGTAGTTCGCGACGCTGGAGGAGCCGGTCAGCGTCAACGTCCCGGTCGCCGCGTTGAACGCGCCGCTGATGCCGTTCTGGTTGGTGAAGCCGAGCACGTCCTCGCCGCTGACGTAGCCGCCGGTGATCTGCACCGTGGCGGACGCCAGATTGGCATCGTCGGCGTCGGTCACGATGATCGCCGAATCGATCGCGGTCGCGGCCTGGTTCTCGGTGTAATTCAGGGTGTGGCCGGCGGTGACGACCGGTGCCTGGTCGACGACGACCTGGATGGTGAAGGTCTGCTGGCTGTGCAGCGTCCCGTCGCTTGAATCGACCGTGACGTCAAAGGACGGGCTGGCGGGATTGAAGACGATCTTGCTGGGATCGGCAACCGTGACCTGGCCGGTGGTGGCATCGATGGTGAAGCCGCCGCCGGAGGTGTCGCCGACCAGCGAATAGGTCACCGGCGGTCCGTTCACGTCGATCGAGGACGCTGTCAGGTGGACATAGCTGCCTGCCGGACCGCCGACCGCGACCCGGTTCGCGCTGCCGTCGCTGTCGACCGGGGTCGACGGCGCGACATCGGTGACGTCGATGGTGAAGGTCTGCGAGCTTGTCAGCGTGCCATCGCTGGCAGTCGCCGTCACGGTGTAGGCGTGGGTGGAACCGCTGGTCTCGTAATCGATCTTGGTGGGGTCGGCGACGGTGATGACGCCCGTGGTCGCGTTGATGGTGAAGCCGCCGCCGGAGGTGTCGCCGGTCAGCGAATAGGTCACGGCCGGGCCGTTGAC
>NZ_LGHK01000142.1 GCF_001908235.1 Bradyrhizobium sp. NAS96.2 | reverse complement strand
TTCGGCGGTGCCGGTGGTGGCGTCGGTGCTGTCGCCGCAGGAGGCGCCGGTGCCGGCGTCGGCGTTACCGCGGGCGGCGCTGGCGTTGTTGCGGGCGGTGCCGGCGGGGGCGCGACCGGCGGTGCCGTAGTTACCTCGGTTGATGGCGATGCGGTCGGCGCAGGCGCAGCATTTGGCGATCCCGGCGCGCCGCTTTGAGTGGCTGCGCCGCTTGGAATGAACGAGAAATCTTCAGCCAGTGACGACGAAATCCACGGCACCTGTTCCTGCCGCGAGGCCCGGGTGACGCCGACGCGAGTGCGGTTGAGCGTCTCCTCGGCCATCAAATCGGGGGTGCGGATCTCCTTCAGCAGTTCCCGCACGAACAGGCTGCGATCGCTGCCATTGTCCGAGACGACGGACGACAGCGCCGCCGAATACATCACGAGCGTACCGTTGGGCGCGATGACAGGGGCAAGCCCTGCCGAGAAGCTGCGGAAGCGGCGCTCGAACGGGTTGCGCCTGGAGGCATCGATCAGGGCGATCTTTACCCCGGCGCCGCGGCTGTTGATCTCGCCGAGCACGGTCTCGAGGCTGAAGCCGTCGCGGCGGACGTCGGCCTCGGCCCAGATCTGGGCGTCGACCGGGATCATGTAGCTCTGCCGGTTCGACTGGATGCCGTAGCCGGAGAAGAAGATCAGCGCGACCGAGCCCGGCTTGATCTTGCCATAGAGCCGGTCGAAGGCGCGGCGCATGCCGTCGCCGGTCAGGTTCTCGCCGACCTCGACGGTGAAGCCGTCGCGCTTGAGCTCGTCGGCGACGTCACGGGCGTCGTTGACCGGCTCCTTCAGCGGCGCATCGGCATCGGGATATTTGGCATTGCCGATGACCAGCGCGAAGCGATCGCCGGCGGCGAAGGACAGGGTGGGCGACGCGATTGAAAAAATCAGCGTGGCGAGCAAGGCAAGGCGGATTTTCATAATCGCGGCAAATCCAGATCGCGGCATTCCAATGAAATGGCGCCGCTTCCAGCCTGCGCCTCGGGAACCTTACTCTAGAGCCTTTTCCGTTCCGATGGAAATCGGAACGGGGCTCTAGAATCTTGTTTTGACGCGTTTTCTTCACGCGAACCGGTAGCCACTTCGCTCGAAAACGCTCTAACGAAAACCCATTATCAAACCACCGCCAAACCTCCGTCAACGGCTTGCAGCGCCGTCGTTTATCGCGCTGACGATCGTAAGGCCGCAGTGCAACAGCATGCGGTCATGGCGGCCATCGCCGTGCTGGCATGGTGCTGGTTCCGGCGAGCCGGTAATGTGATTGCATTCACAGAGGCTGCGGCCGCCCTGTCAAGCACTCGTCGTACTCCGCGCGGTTTGACCTTTGCGCGAGGCGATGGCTTTGTGGCCAGGACGGCAAGCCATTCAAAAAAGACCTGCAAACAAGACCGCAAACAAGAGCGAAACCGATGGGAAACGCTTACGAGATCTACGCCCTGCGTTATGCGACGATGTCGCCGCGCACCCCCCACCTCAACTTCCTGGTCCCCGATCCGCACGACACCACGGCGCAGGATCTGGATTATTTCGTCTGGCTGATCCGCGGCCACGGCCGCGACATCCTGGTCGACACCGGCTTCAACGCCGAGGAGGCCAAGGCGCGCGCCCGCAAGCTGACGCTCAACCCGGTCGATGCGCTGGCCGGCTTCGGCGTCAGTGCCGACAGTATCAGGGATGTCATCGTTACCCATCTGCACTATGACCACGCCGGCAATCTGGATCGCTTCCCGAACGCCAAATTCCATCTGCAGGAACGCGAGATGAGCTACGCAACCGGCCGCTGCATGTGCAACGGCATGCTGCGCCATCCGTTCTCGATCGAACACGTCACGCAGATGGTGCGCCATGTCTATGGCGAGCGCGTCACCTTCCATTCCGGCGACGGCGAGATCGCGCCCGGGGTGACGGTGCATCGTGTCGGCGGCCATTCCGACGGCCTGCAGGTGGTGCGGGTCGAGACCGCGCGCGGCCCGGTCGTGCTGGCGTCCGATGCCGCGCATTACTATGCGAACCTGCACAAGAAGAGCCCGTTCCCGATCGTCTACAATGTCGGCGACATGGCGCTGGGCTGGGAGACCGTCGAGCGGCTCGCCGGTCATCCCGACCGCTTCATCCCCGGTCACGATCCGATCGTCAGCGAGATCTATCCGCGCGCCAGCGACAAGGTCGATGCGTTCGCGCTGCATCTGGCGCCGTCGCGATCGTTTGCGAAATAGCCTCGCCGGTCCGGGCGAGGCGCATCTGCAACACGTCAAGAAACGTCAAAAGAAGAAGCGATATGACTGATTACAAGACTCTCGGGTTCATCGGCCTTGGCGTGATGGGTGAGCCGATCTGCCGCAATCTCGTCAAGAAGAGCGGCAAGCGCGTCGTGGTGTTTGACCTCGCGGCCGAACCGCTGGAGCGCTTGCGCGCTGACGGTGCCGAGATTGCCGGCTCGGTCGCCGATGTCATCAAGCAGAGCGAGGTGCTGTTCCTCTGCCTGCCGAGCGCCAAACACGTGCGCGCGGTGTTCGAAGGCGACGGCATTTTGAAGAATGCGAGGGCCGGCCAGGTCGTGGTCGATCTCGGCACGTCGTCGGTCAGCCAGACCCGCGATTTCGCCGGGCAGCTAAAGGCCAAGGGCGCGGCCTGGGCCGATGCGCCGATCGCGCGCACCCGGCAGGCGGCGCAGGACGGAACGCTCAGCGTGATGGTCGGCGCGGTGCCCGCGCTCTATGCCGCGATCGAGCCCTTGATCCGCTGCTTTGCCACCGACGTCACCAATTGTGGCGATGTCGGCGCCGGGCAGGTGACCAAGATCCTCAACAACATGGTGCTGTTCGAGACCGTGAATGCGTTGGCCGAAGCCGTCGCGGTGGCCAAGCACAATGGCGTCGATCCGAAACTGCTGCTGGACACCCTGTCGAAGGGCTCGGCCGACAGCTTCGCGCTGCGCAACCACGGCATGAAGGCGATCGTGCCCGGCGTGTTTCCCGAGCGCGCATTCTCGACCGAATATGCGCTGAAGGATCTGTCCTACGCGCTGGAACTCGCCGCCGACGCTGGCATCACAATCCGCGGCGCGGAGCTGATCGGCACCGTGCTGCAGGAGGCGATCGACAAGGGATCGAAGGATTATTATTTCCCTGTGATCGCCAAGCATATCGACAGGGCGTAGTTGCGCGTAACTCCATCACCGTCATGCTGAGGAGCGCGGAACGCGCGTCTCGAAGCACGACGGCCCGACTGCGGCCGTGGATCCTTCGAGACGGCGCTGACGCGCCTGCTCAGGATGACGGGTTTGGCAGCCATGCTCGGCTGGGGCGGTGAGGCAACTCCAGCGTCATCCTGGCTTTCGCCAGGACGACAGCGGAGTGTGTGTCCAAAGCGGAGTGCGTGTCTAATACGCGTCCTTCGCGTCGGCCTCTTCGCTGGTCTGCACCAGCTCGAGGCTGCTCTCGACCTTGCCGAGCAGGCGCCCGAGATCGCGGCGCTCCTGCGCGGACAGGCAGGACAGGATCTCCTGTTCCTTGCGCAACAGGCGCGGGATCAGCTCTTCGTACAGCGCCTGGCCCTTCTTGGTCAGCCGCAGGCGGAATTCGCGGCGGTCGTCGGCGTTCTCGACGCGCTCGACGATCTCGCGCTCCATCAAGGCCGACACCGCGCGGCTGATGGTGGATTTATGGGTGCGGGTGCAGTGCGCGATGTATTGCGCGCTGCAGGGATCGCTGCGGAAACCGAGCGTCGCGAGCACGCGCCATTCCGGAATATCGAGGCCGTAGCGCGCCTGATATTCGCTCGACAGCGCCGAGGACACCTCGGCCGCCAGCCGGTTCAGGCGGAACGGCATGAAATGAAAGAGATCGAGGCGCTTCTTCGCCGGCGCGGCATCGTCGCGCGCGTCGGCTTCCACGGCGGCGCGCGCCCGGACTGGAGGCTGGCTTGCGGAGGTCCTGGCCAAAAATTCCTCCAATTTGAGTTGACGTCGGGCCCGACTGGGAGTTTAAGATAGTTGCAAGTGAGACTAATTTAGCAAGGTCGCGGCCGACCCGCAAGGTCCTGTCGCAAGCCAGTCAAACAAGCCGCAGCCAAAGGCCGGCAGAACGAGAGCGTTTTCGAGCGAAGTGGATACCGGTTCGCGTGAAGAAAACGCGTCAAAACAAGAATCGAGAGCCCCGTTCCGATGAAATCGGAACGGACAAGGCTCGAGGGAGCATCCAGGGTCACGCAATGGCATCAGCCAATACGGCACACGCCAAAACCCAGTTCGGCTATCGCCGCCACCCCGACCAGGACCGGTCGGGCGCCAACGTCGCGGAGCATTCGGTCGTCGTGGTCGGCGCAGGGCCGGTGGGATTGTCGCTCGCGATCGATCTTGCACAGCGCGGCCAGCGCGTGGTGCTGCTCGACGATGCCGACCGGATCGGCGAGGGCTCGCGCGCGATCTGCTTCTCGAAGCGCTCGCTGGAATTCTGGGATCGCCTCGGCGTTGGCGACCGCATGGTCGAGAAGGGCGTGGTGTGGAGCGTCGGCAAGATTTTTCACGGCGCCTCGCAGCTCTACCAGTTCAATTTGCTCCCGGAGGAAGGCCACAAGCGGCCTGCCTTTATCAATTTGCAGCAGTTCTACGCCGAGGCCTATCTGGTCGACCGGGTCGAGCAGCTGCCTGAGATCGACCTGCGCTGGCGCAACAAGGTGATTGCGCTGGAGAGCCGCAACGACGGCGTTGCGCTGACCATTGCGACGCCTGAAGGCTCGTACCAGGTCCATGCGTCGTTTGTCGTCGCCTGCGACGGTGCGCGTTCGTCGCTGCGGCAGATGGTCGGCGCGGAGTTCGCAGGCCAGGTGTTCGAGGATCAGTTCCTGATCGCCGACGTCAAGATGACGGCGGCGTTCCCGACCGAGCGCTGGTTCTGGTTCGATCCGCCGTTCCATGCCGGGCGCTCGGCGCTGTTGCACAAGCAGCCCGACGACATCTGGCGCATCGATCTGCAGCTCAATCCGGACGCCGATCCCATAGCCGAGAAGCAGCCCGAGAACGTGCGGCCGCGGATCGAGCGCATGCTCGGGCATGACAAGTTCGAGTTCGAATGGATCTCGCTCTACAAGTTCCAGTGCCGCAGGATGGCAAAATTCATCCATGGCCGCGTGATCTTCGCCGGCGATTCCGCGCACCAGGTCTCGCCGTTTGGTGCCCGCGGCGCCAATTCCGGGCTCGAGGACGCCGAGAATCTGGCGTGGAAGCTCGACCGCGTGCTGCGCCGGCTGTCGCCCGAAGGCTTGCTTGAGAGCTATCACATCGAGCGCAGCGCGGCGGCCGACGAGAACATCCGCGAGTCCACCCGCTCGACCGATTTCATGGCGCCGGCGACGAAGCAGGAAGCGCGGCTGCGCCAGGCGGTGCTGTCGCTCGCGGAGGATACCGAGTTCGGCAAGCGTATGGTCAATGGCGGCCGCCTGTCGGTGCCGTCGGTCTACGACACGCCGCTGTCGAGCGGCGATCGCGACGACTGGCGCGGCGGCCCGCGGCCGGGCGCCTCGATGCTGGATGCCCCGGTGACGGAGCCGGGTGGCGGTTCCAGCTATCTGACCGACGCGTTCATCAGGCAGGGAACGCGTTTCACGCTGCTGACGTTTGGCAATGGCGCTGATGTCGATGTGCCCGAAGGCGTCGGCACCATCAGGGTCGGCGGCGCGGGCGGGCTGGTCGACGCGCAAGGCCTAGCCGGCCAGCGCTACGATGCCGCACCCGGCACCGCGTATCTGCTGCGGCCGGACGGCTATGTCGCGGCGCGCTTCCGAAACGCGGCGCGGCCGATACTCGACGCGGCGCTGGCGCGCGCATCCGGCTTGAACTGAGGATCCGTCATGGCGCTGTCGACCAGTTCGAACTTCGCAAAGCCCGATGACGCCTTCCGCGCCATCGTTGAGGCGCATCGCGGCCTCACCGACGCGCAGAGCGCCGATCTCGATGCCGCGCTGGTTCTGGTGCTCGCCAACCATATCGGCGATCTCGACGTGCTGCGCGAGGCGATCGCGCTGGCGAAACGACGGACGCTGGATGCAAGCCAGCAGCAACAACAGCAACAGCAATAGCAATAGCACTGATCAAACGGACAGGATTGAACTGATGGCCAAAGGTTTCGCATCGACCACGGATCTCGCGGAGAAGAAGGTCACCTTCTCCGAGATCGGCACCGATCTCTATGCCTTCACCGCCGAAGGCGATCCCAACACCGCCGTGATCGTCGGCGACGACGGCTGCCTGGTGTTCGACGCCCAGGCGACGCCCGCGATGGCCAACAAGGTGATCGAGCGGGTCAAGACCGTCACCGACAAGCCGATCAAGTATGTCGTGCTGTCGCATTATCACGCGGTGCGCGTGCTCGGCGCCTCGGCCTATCACGCGCAGGGCATCGTGGCCTCGCAGGAGACCTATCGCCTGATCGAGGAACGCGGCCAGCAGGACTGGGATTCCGAATATGGCCGCTTCCCGCGGCTGTTCCAGGATGCCGCGAGCATCCCCGGCCTGACTTGGCCGACGCTGACCTTCGAAGGCGAGATGTCGATCTATCTCGGCAAGCGCGAGGTGCGGCTGATGCAGCTCGGCGCCGGCCACACCTCGGGCGACATCGTCGCCTGGGTGCCGGACGCCGAGGTGATGTTCTCCGGCGACCTGATCGAATATCACTCGGCCTGCTATTGCGGCGACGCGCACTTACGCGAATGGCCGATGACCTTGAACGAGATCCGCGCCTTCAATCCGAAGGCGATCGCGCCAGGCCGTGGTGACGCGCTGAAGGGCCTCGAGACCGGGCGCGATGCGATCGCGATGACCCGCGATTTCGTCACCACGCTCTATGGCGCGGCGGAATCGTCCGTCGCCAAGGGCCGCTCCTTAAAGGAATCGATGGCGGCGACGCGCGAGGTGATGGATCCGAAATTCTCGAAGTTCGCGATCTACGAGCATTGCCTGCCGTTCAACGTTTCGCGCGCCTACGACGAGGCGTCCGGGATCGATGACCCCGTGATCTGGACCGACAAGCGCGACCAGGAAATGTGGGCCGCCCTGCAAGGAGGATAGTGATGAACATCAATACCTCGCCTGATCAGATCGTGCGCAGCTCGGGGCAGGTGACCCCGGGCTACATGTCCGGCTTCGGCAACAGCTTTGAGACCGAGGCACTCCCTGGCGCGCTGCCGATGGGGCGCAACTCGCCGCAGCGCTGCGCCTACGGGCTCTATGCCGAGCAATTGTCCGGCTCGCCGTTCACGGCGCCGCGCGGCACCAACGAGCGCTCCTGGCTCTATCGTATCCGCCCGTCGGTGCGGCATTCCGGCCGCTTCGCCAAGGCCGATGCCGGGCTGTGGCGCACCGCGCCGTGCCACGAATACGACATGCCGATCGCGCAGCTGCGCTGGGATCCGGCGCCGATCCCGAAGGAGGACATGACCTTCCTGCAGGGCGTGCAGACCATGACCACGGCGGGCGATGCCAACACCCAGGCCGGCATGGCTGCGCACGTCTATCTCATCACCAAATCGATGGTCGATCAGCATTTCTACAATGCCGACGGCGAGATGATGTTCGTGCTGCAGCAGGGCAATCTGCGTCTCGTCACCGAGTTCGGCCGCATCGATGCCGAGCCGGGCGAGATCGTGGTGATCCCGCGCGGCGTCAAATTCCGCGTCGAGATTCCGAATGGCCCGGCGCGCGGCTATCTCTGCGAGAATTACGGCGGCGCCTTCACGCTGCCGGAGCGCGGCCCGATCGGCGCCAATTGCCTGGCCAATTCGCGCGACTTCCTGACGCCGGTTGCGGCCTACGAGGACAAGGACACGCCGACCGAGCTCTACGTGAAGTGGGGCGGTGCGCTGTTCAAGACCACGTTGCCGCATTCGCCGATCGACGTGGTCGCCTGGCACGGCAATTACGCGCCCTATAAATACGACCTGCGCACCTTCTCGCCGGTCGGTGCGATCGCCTTCGATCATCCCGATCCCTCGATCTTCACGGTGCTGACCTCGCCGTCGGAGACCGCCGGCACCGCGAATATCGACTTCGTGATCTTCCCGGAGCGCTGGATGGTGGCCGACAACACCTTCCGCCCGCCGTGGTATCACATGAACATCATGTCCGAGTTCATGGGCCTGATCTACGGCGTCTACGATGCCAAGCCGCAGGGCTTCGTGCCGGGCGGCATCTCGCTGCACAACATGATGCTGCCGCACGGCCCTGATCGCGAAGCCTTCGAGCATGCCAGCAACGGTGAACTCAAGCCAGTGAAGCTGACCGGCACGATGGCCTTCATGTTCGAGACGCGCTTCCCGCAGCGCGTGACCGAGCATGCGGCGAAGTCGTCGACGCTGCAGGATGACTACTCGGATTGCTGGAAGGGTTTGGAAAAGAAGTTCGACCCGAACAAGCCGTGATCTTACCCTCCCCTGGAGGGGGAGGGTCGGTTCGCATGCAGCGAAGCGGAATGCGAAACGGGGTGGGGTGATCTCTCAACACGGGCGGTGTGTTCGCGGATAGACCGTCACCCCACCCCGCCGCTCATTTCATTCGCGTCGACCCTCCCCCTCCAGGGGAGGGTGAAGAAGATCAGCTGTTGCACCAAGATTGCACATCGGAACCCCCATGCCCCACCCCAACGACCCCAAACTCCGCTCCTTCATCGACGTCGCGCCGACCTCCGACTTCCCGATCCAGAACCTGCCCTACGGCGTGTTCTCCGCGAATGGACTGGCTCCGCGCGTCGGCGTTGCGATCGGCGACTATGTGCTCGATCTCTGGGAGCTCGAGCAGGATTCCCGGCTCGATGTCGGGCCGCTCGGCGTGTTCTCGCAGCCGTCGCTCAATGCCTTCATGGCGCTCGGGCCAAAGGTGTGGTCGGCGACGCGGGCGCGGATCAGCGAGCTGTTACGATCAGATCATCCGGAGCTGCGCGACAACAGGGAATTGCGGGCGCGGGTGCTGGTGCCTATGGCTGACGTCAGGCTGCATATGCCGTTTGCCGTTTCGGGCTATACCGATTTCTATTCGTCGAAGGAGCACGCCACCAATGTCGGCGTCATGTTCCGCGGCAAGGACAACGCGCTGCAGCCGAACTGGCTGCACATGCCGATCGGCTACAATGGCCGCGCCTCGACCGTCGTTGTGAGCGGCACCAAGGTCAAGCGGCCGCGCGGCCAGCTCAAGCCACCGACCGCTGAGGTGCCGAGCTTCGGCCCCTGCAAGCGGCTCGACTTCGAGCTCGAGATGGGGGTTGTCGTCGGGCAGGCGTCAGCGATGGGCGAGATGCTGACCGAGAAGCAGGCCGAGGAGATGATCTTCGGCTTCGTCATCCTCAACGACTGGAGCGCGCGCGACATCCAGCAGTGGGAATACGTGCCGCTCGGTCCGTTCCAGGCCAAGGCGTTCGCGACCTCGATCAGCCCGTGGGTGGTGACCCGCGAGGCGCTGGAGCCGTTCCGCATGCAGGGCCCGAAGCAGGAGCCGGAGCCGCTGGCTTACCTGAAGCAGACCCAGCCGAACAATTACGACATGCAGCTCGACGTGGGCTTGCGCGCCGGCGCGATGAACGAGGCGAAGACGATCTGCAGCACCAACTTCAAATACATGTATTGGTCGTCGGTGCAGCAGCTGGTGCACCACGCTTCCAGCGGCTGTGCGATGAATGTCGGCGATCTCTTAGGGAGCGGCACGATCTCCGGTCCGGAAAAGCATCAGCGCGGCAGCCTGCTCGAAATCAGCTGGAACGGCACCGAGCCGGTGGAGCTTGCGAGCGGCGTCACGCGCTCGTTCCTCGAAAACGGCGATTCGCTGGTCATGCGCGGCTGGTGTCAGGGCGACGGCTATCGTGTCGGCTTCGGTGAGGTCGAGGGCACGATCGTCGCGGCGGAGTAGCTCTCCGCGCATTCCGCTGCTTCACCTCCCCTTGAAAAGGGGAGGTCGGTTTGCGCAGCAAATCGGGTGGGGATCATCTCTCCACGAACGCCAGCGCCCGCGGCTGACCCCCATCCCACCTTCCCCCTTCAGGGGGAAGGAGCCGGGCGGCAGGGGGGCAATCTCACGGATCACCGCTCCTCCGGGTTGATATCCCTTAAGCGCGCCGTATTCGCCGCGCAGTCCTCAAGGCTGTATTTCAGATGCACCCGCTTGTCCGACGGTGGCTGGTTCACGGTGCAGACGCCCGGCCGCCACGGCTTGGCCGGGCGGATCGGGCGCGGCGCAAAGCCGCCGCCGCAGTTCGGGCAGACATTGCCGAGCTTGGTCTCCGCGCAATCTGCACAGAATGTGCATTCATAGGAGCAGATCCGCGCGTCGGTGGCGCTCGGTGGCAGGTCCTTGTCGCAATATTCGCAGTTCGGTCGCAGCTGCAGCGCCATGGTCGTCTCTCTTGCTGGATGTTGGCCGAATGATCGCAGGTCGTGCCATCGAAGCGAATGACGGAATTCCCTCGATTTGAGCCATCACGCTTGTAGCGATTTCAGCGGCAGCTTGGTGCTCTCCTTCAGGCGATCGAGCACGATCGAGGAGCGCACATGGGCCACGCTCTGGTGCGGCATCAACACGTTGTTGACGATGTCGGACAGGCTCTTCAGGTCGCGCAGCATCACCTTCAGCACATAGTCGGCGTCGCCCGTCAGCGCGTAGGCCTCCTGGATGTCGTCGACGCGGTTGACCAGTTCGCGAAACCGCTTGGCGTTGTCGGGCGAGTGGGTCGCCAGCGTGATGTGGATGAAGGCGATCAGGGCGAAGCCGAGCGCTTCGCCGGCGAGGTCGGCGTGGTAGCCGGCGATCACCTTCTCCTCCTCCAGCCGCATCCGCCGTCGCGAGCATTGCGAGGCGGAAAGCCCGACCAGGTCGGCCAGCTGCTGGTTGGTCAGCCGGCCGTCATCCTGCAGCGCGGCGAGCATTTTGAGGTCGAAAGCGTCGACTTCAGGCATGCGTCAAATGTCCATTTCATGCACAGATCGTGCGCGATATTAGCAAAACGAGTCCCATTTTGCACGCACGTTGCACAGCAGATGACGGAAACTGATCTCCAGACAAATCAGGGAGTTACCGCCATGGGTCCGTTTCCGCACGATGCGCCGCCCGCTGAAATCAGCACTGAGAATCCGATGGGCACCGACGGCTTCGAGTTCGTCGAAT
Organism: Bradyrhizobium sp. NAS96.2; assembly: GCF_001908235.1. GTDB lineage: Bacteria > Pseudomonadota > Alphaproteobacteria > Rhizobiales > Xanthobacteraceae > Bradyrhizobium. The sequence continues at coordinate 28,864 of NZ_LGHK01000142.1, read as the reverse complement.
ACGCTCATCCCAATCCGGCTGAGCTGCACGCTCTGTTCAAGCTGATGGGCTTCGTCGCGGTCGCCCGTCACCGGACCAAGGCGATCACGGTCTATCGCCAGGGCGATATCAACTATCTCGTCAATGAGGAGCCTGGCAGCCACGGCTTTAACTTCGTCGCCGCGCATGGCCCTTGCGCGCCGTCGATGGCGTTCCGCGTGGTCGATGCCAAGCACGCCTATGAGCGCGCGATCGCGCTCGGTGCGGAGCCGGCGGATGTGTCATCGGAGGAGAAGGCGCTCGATGTCCCCGCGATCAAGGGCATCGGCGGCAGCCTGCTCTATTTCGTCGACCGCTATGGCGCCAAGGGCTCGGCCTATGATGCCGAGTTCGAATGGCTGGGGGCCGCCAACCCGCGCCCCGTCGGCTCGGGTCTCTATTATGTCGATCACCTCACCCACAACGTCCATCGCGGCCGCATGGATGTCTGGACCGGCTTCTATGCAAAACTGTTCAACTTCCGCCAGATCCGCTTCTTCGACATCGAGGGTCGCGCGTCCGGCCTGTTCTCCCGCGCGCTGACCAGTCCGGACGGCAAGATCCGGATTCCGATCAACGAGGACGCCGGCGATTCCGGGCAGATCGAGGAATATCTCAACGTCTATCACGGCGAAGGCATCCAGCACATCGCCTGCGGCGCCCGCGATATCCATGCGACGGTCGAAAGGTTGCGCGCGGACGGCCTGCCGTTCATGCCGTCGCCGCCCGACACCTATTTCGAGCGGATCGACGCCCGCCTGCCGAAACATGGCGAGGACGTTGCGCGGCTCAAGACCAACGGCATCCTGATCGACGGTGAGGGCGTGGTCGACGGCGGCCAGACCAAGGTGCTGCTGCAGATCTTCTCGGCGAACGCGATCGGGCCGATCTTCTTCGAATTCATCCAGCGCAAGGGCGACGACGGCTTCGGCGAAGGCAACTTCAAGGCGCTGTTCGAATCGATCGAGGAAGACCAGATCCGCCGCGGCGTGCTGAAGGTCGATCACGCGGCGTAAGCGCGTCGTAGAGCCACGCTAGCGCAAAACCAACAGTTGTCGTCCCGGCGAAAGCCGGGACCCATACCGCGGAATCCATCGAGAGCGTCGGATATCAGTCCCGCGGAACGGTCGTGCGCAACAACGACGTTCCGGGGTTGGGTCCCGGCGTTCGCCGGGACGACAGCGAGATTTATTTCGTCGCTTTCCACTCAGCCGTCACATCCCCAATGCTCGCCAGCTCCGGCTCGCGGATCGCTGACGGCGTGCGCGAGAAGCGCGGCGCGGGGGCGGGCTGGGTGACGCCGTGGCGTTCGACGAACACTTGGCGCGCCGCCATGTGCGGATGCTTCGGGGCTTCCTCCATGGTCAGGATCGGCGCGAAGCAGATGTCGGTGCCTTCCATGATCGTGCACCAATCCGCGCGCGACTTGCTCTTGAACACCTTTTCCAGCTTGGCCTTCAGCGCCGGCCAGGCCTTGCGGTCCATCTGGGCGTCGAAGTCGGCGTCGGTCAGGTCGGCATGCTTGCGCAGCAGCGCGTAGAACTGCGGCTCGATCGAGCCGATCGAGATGAAGTTGCCGCAGGCGCATTCATAGACGCCGTAGAAGTGCGCGCCGCCGTCGAGGAAATTCTGGTCGCGCCCGCCGCTCCAGCGGCCCTGCGCGGCCATGTCGTAGAACATCGACATCAGCGAGGCCGCGCCGTCGCACATCGCGGTGTCGACCACCTGGCCCTTGCCGGACTTCTGCGCTTCCAGGAGCGCGGCGAGCACGCCGACCACGAGGTACAGCGCGCCGCCGCCGAAATCGCCGACCAAATTGAGCGGCGGCACCGGCTTTTCCTTGGTGCCGATCGCAGCCAGCGCACCCGTGATCGAGATGTAGTTGATGTCGTGGCCGGCGGCATTCGCCAGCGGGCCTTCCTGGCCCCAGCCGGTCATGCGGCCGTAGACCAGCTTCGGATTGCGCGCGAGCACAACATCGGGGCCGAGGCCGAGGCGCTCCATCACGCCGGGGCGGAAGCCCTCGATCAGCGCATCGGCATGGCTCAGCAGGTCGAGCACTTCGGATATCGCCGCCTTGTTCTTGAGGTCGAGCTCGATGACCTTGCGGCCGCGGGTCGCGACCGCCTTCAAATTCTTGCCCGCGCCGACCCGGTCCAGCGTGATGACCTCGGCGCCCATGTCGGCAAGCAGCATGCAGGCGAACGGGCCGGGACCGATGCCGGCGAATTCGACGATGCGGAAGCCTGTGAGCGGACCCGAGGTGCGAGCGGCGGTTTGGGAGGCGGGCTTGTCGAGCACGTTGTTGTTCCGTTGTTGCTATAGGGGAGTAATCGAAGGGTCTTGTTCACTTGTCCGACGCGCCAGGGGATCGCATCGGCGCTGCCGTCAAAGGCGCGGCCTGGCCGTCGCTAGCCATGGCAATGGGGGCTCGTTTGGTCTGCCGAACGTCATGGGTCCTCTCCCCGCGGGCCGTCCGTCTGACGGTATTTTTAATTAGCTGATTAGCTAAATTCTCTCGCCTAATGCGGGATGTGGCAAGCCCTTTCGGCTGGAATGCCAGCAAAACGCGAACGGCGCGCATCGCTGCGCGCCGTCTGCATAGGTTCCGGTAGGATAGGGGCTAGCCGGCGGCGGTCACCGCCCGCTGTCCCATCACCTTCACCAAGTTGGCGCGGTAATCCGCCGAGCCGTGGATGTCGGCAAGCAGGCCGCTTGCCGGGATCGTGACGGCATCGAGCGCCGACGCCGCCCAGTTCGCCTTCAGCGCCTGCTCGATCGGCGCCACCCGCATGACGCCGCTCTGCGACGCGCCGGTCGCGACGACGCGGACGTCACCCGACTTGGTCTTGGCGACGAATACGCCGGTCAGCGCGAAGCGCGAGGCCGGGTTCGGAAACTTCGCATAGCCCGCCTTGGCCGGGACCGGGAACGACACCTGCGTGATGATCTCGCCATCCTCGAGTGCCGTCGAGAACAGGCCCTTGAAGAAGTCCTCCGCCGCGATCGATCGCTTGTTGGTCTTGACCACAGCGCCAAGCGCCAGCACCGCCGCCGGATAGTCCGCCGCGGGGTCGTTGTTGGCGAGTGAACCGCCGATCGTGCCGCGATGACGCACGGCGGGATCGCCGATCATCGACGCCAGATTGGCGAGCGCCGGGATCGCCTTCTGCACGGCGTCGCTTTGCGCGACGTCGTAATGCGTGGTCGCCGCCTTGATGGTCACGGTGTCACCGGACACGTCGATGCCGATCATGTCCTTGATCTTGGCGACGTCGATCACATCGGATGGCGCCGCAAGGCGTTGCTTCATCACGGGGAGCAAGGTCTGTCCGCCGGACAGGAACTTGGAGTCCGTGCCCTTGGCAAACTGCGCCACGGCATCGTCGATCGAGGATGCGCGGTGATAGTTGGTCTCGTACATCGTATCCTCCCTCAACCGTGAATGGCGTGCCAGACGCGATCGGGCGTCGCCGGCATTTCCAGCTTGTTGTTGCCGATGGCGTCCGTGATCGCGTTGATCACGGCAGCAGAGGCGCCGATTGCGCCGGCTTCGCCGCAGCCCTTGACGCCGAGCGGGTTGCCCGGACACAGGGTCGTGGTGTGGGAGAGCTGGAACGACGGCAGGTCGTCGGCGCGCGGCATGGTGTAATCCATGAATGATGCGGTCACGAGCTGACCGGTATTGTCATAGACCGCACCCTCGAGCAGCGCCTGGCCGATGCCTTGCGCAAGGCCGCCATGGACCTGGCCTTCGACAATCATCGGGTTGATCAGCCGGCCGAAGTCGTCCGCCGCCACGAAGTTGACAAAGGAGGTCTTGCCGGTGCCCGGATCGACCTCGAGCTCGCAGATATAGGCGCCGGCCGGGAAGGTGAAGTTGGTCGGGTCGTAGAACGCCGTCTCCTTCAGGCCGGGCTCCATGCCGTCGGGCAGATTGTGCGCGGTGTAGGCGGCGAGCGCGACCATCGGCAGCGCGATCGACTTGTCGGTGCCGGTGACCTTGAACTCGCCGTTCTCGATCACGATGTCGCTCTCGGACGCCTCGAGCGCATGTGCCGCGATCTTCTTGGCCTTGGCCTCGACCTTCTCCATCGCCTTCACGATCGCCGTGCCGCCGACCGCGAGCGAGCGCGAGCCGTAGGTGCCCATGCCGAACTGCACCTTGTCGGTGTCGCCATGGACGATCGAGACCTGGCTGATCGGCACGCCGAGCCGTTCTGCGATGATCTGGCAGAACGTCGTCTCATGGCCCTGGCCGTGGCTGTGCGAGCCGGTGAGCACCTCGATGGTGCCGACCGGGTTGACGCGGATCTCCGCTGACTCCCACAGGCCGACGCCGGCGCCGAGACTGCCGACCGCCTTCGACGGCGCGATGCCGCAGGCCTCGATGTAGCAGGAGACGCCGATGCCGCGCAGCTTGCCGTCGGCCTTCGCCTTGGCCTTGCGGGCCGGGAAGCCGGCATAGTCGATCGCCTTCATCGCGGCATCGATCGAGGCGTGGAAGTCGCCGATGTCGTACGCCATGATGACCGGCGTCTGATACGGGAACGCGGTGATGAAGTTCTTTTTGCGCAGCTCGGCCGGATCGACCTTCAACTGCCGCGCCGCCGTCTCCATCATGCGCTCGATCAGATAGCTCGCCTCGGGACGGCCGGCGCCGCGATAGGCGTCGACCGGCGTGGTGTTGGTGTAGACACCGATCACCTCGGCGTAGATCGCCGGAATGACGTACTGGCCCGACAGCAGGGTCGCGTAGAGATAGGTCGGGACTGCCGAGGAGAACAGCGACATATAGGCGCCGAAATTGGCGTGGGTCTTCACCCGCAGGCCGAGGATCTTGTTGTCCTTGTCGAACGCCATCTCCGCCTTCGAGACATGGTCGCGGCCATGCGCGTCGGTGAGGAAGGCCTCCGAACGGTCACCGGTCCACTTCACCGGGCGCCCTACCTTCTTGGAGGCCCACAGCGCCACCATCTCTTCCGGATAGATGTAGATCTTGGAGCCGAAGCCGCCGCCGACGTCGGGCGCGATCACGCGCAGCTTGTGCTCGGGCGCGATGTTGTAGAACGCCGACAGCACCAGGCGGGCGACGTGCGGGTTCTGCGAGGTCGTGTAGAGCGTATAGTGCTCCTCGGCCTGGTCGTAATGTGCGACCGCTGCGCGCGGCTCCATCGCATTCGGCACCAGGCGGTTGTTGGTGAGCTCGAGCGTCACCACATTGGCCGCCTTGCTGAACGCATCCTTGACCGCGGCTTCGTCGCCGAGATGCCAGTCATAGACGATGTTGCCGGGGGCTTCGGGATGCAGCTGCGGCGCGCCCGGCTTGATCGCGGTCTTGATGTCGGCCGCCGCGGGAAGCTCTTCGTAATCGACGACGACGGCTTCCGCCGCGTCCTTGGCCTGGTTCTTGGTCTCCGCGATCACGACCGCGACCGCCTGTCCGACAAAGCGCACGGTCTCCGGCGCCATCGCCGGCCACGCGCCCATTTTCATCGGCGAACCATCCTTGGAGGTGATTGCCCAGCCGCAAATCAAATTGCCGACCTTGTCGTCGACGATCTGCTGTCCGGTCAGCACCGCGATCACGCCGGGCATCTTCATGGCCTCGGCTGAGTTGATGCCCTTGACCTTGGCGTGGGCATGCGGGCTGCGGATGAAGTGCGCGTAACTCATGCCGACCATTTTGACGTCGTCGACGTAACGTCCTTGTCCGGTGATGAACCGGCGATCTTCCTTGCGCACGACACGTGCGCCAATTCCTTCAACACCCATGGTCTAGTCCTCCCGACCGGAGATTCGATTTGCCGCCGTTTCCATCGAGACCGGCGGTGATGAGCTTGATCGTGTGCGGTGCGTCAGCTGCTATTCGGCGGCCTGCGCCACCTTCATGCGGCCGGCAGCGTCGAGCACCGCCTTGACGATGTTGTGGTAGCCGGTGCAGCGGCAGATGTTGCCTTCGAGCTCGTGGCGAACCGTTTCCTCGTCGAGCTTGCCACCGTGGCGGTGCACGATATCGACCGCGGACATGATCATGCCGGGGGTGCAATAGCCGCACTGCAGGCCGTGATTGTCGCGGAACGCCGCCTGCATTGGGTGCAGCTCGTCGCCCTTGGCGAGGCCTTCGATCGTGGTGACGTTGGAGCCCGCGGCTTGGCCGGCCAGCATGGTGCAGGATTTGACCGCCCGTCCGTCGACATGGACGACGCAGGCGCCGCACTGGCTGGTATCGCAGCCGACATGGGTGCCGGTGAGGTTGAGGTTTTCGCGCAGCAGGTGCACGAGGAGGGTTCGGTCCTCAACGTCGACCGAGACCGCCTTGCCGTTTACCGTCAGTTTGACTGTAGACACGCGTTTCTCCCAATAGCTTCGTTATGGGCCCAGTAGACCACGCTTCTTACGGGTCGTAACCGCGATCAAAGTCGTAGTTACGGCCCTGTCACGAAGGCTCCGGGCTGCGCCTGCGATCCTAGCAGGCAGCCGTCCGAGGGGCAATTTGCAAGCTGCTTCTGGCGTACTCCGGCACGACGAAATTGCGCGGCAGCGCAACGGATTTTCCGCCGGCCAATATGGTTTGCGGCATGTCAAAAGCCGCCGCGGCGATTGCTACTACCTTCCGCCTATAACGACAAAAAAGCTTAGCTGGCATTTTCATCGCACATAGCGACCGAAGATCGCTGGTTCACGAATTGGGTAGTGAGACGGGCGCGCGATGCATCCATCGCGGCAACGAAACCATATTGGAGGAAGCCAATGAAGCTGAGGAGCGGGATTTTCTTTGCCGGCGTGTCGCTGGTCGCCATTGTCATGGCAGGTATTGGTGCGTCGAGGGCGAATGATTCCGTCGCAAAGGCGGTGTCCGATCCGAACGGATGGGCAATCGCCGGCCACGATTACGGCAATACGCGCTTCAGCCCCCTGAAGCAGATCAATTCCGAGAATGCCGGCAAGCTGCAGCTGGTCTATTCGCTGTCGCTGGCCTCGCTGCGCTCCAACGAATCGTCGCCGGTGGTGATCGGCAAGACGCTGTACGTGTCGACCTCGTGGGGTCCGAAATACGTCTATGCGGTCGATGCCGCGACCGGCGCGCGCAAATGGACCTGGCAGCCGGATATTCCGGATGACGTGCTTCAATACGCCTGCTGCGACGTCAATAACCGCGGCGTCTCCTACGCCGACGGCAAGATCTTCGTCGGCCGCCTCGACGGCAAGCTGACCGCGCTCGATGCCGAGACCGGCAAGGAGCTCTGGACCTCGACCGTCGTCGACTACAAGCAGGGTTCGGTCATCACCTCGCCGCCGCTCATCGTCCGCGACAAGGTCATCACCGGCTTCGGTGGCGGCGAATACGGCGTCCGCGGCGCGTTGCAGGCCTTCAACCTCAAGGACGGCAAGCTGCTCTGGCAGACCTTCACGGTGCCGGCGCCCGGTGAACCCGGCAGCGAGACCTGGAAGGGCGACACCGGGCTGCACGGCGGCGGCGCCGCCTGGCTGGTCGGCTCCTACGACGCCAAATCCGACACGGTCTACTGGGGTACCAGCAATCCGGGGCCGTGGAATACCGGCGTGCGCTCCACCGGCGACGGCAATTTCGGCAAGCTGACCAACCTCTACACCGCCTCGACGCTGGCGATCGATCCCAACACCGGCAAGATCAAGTGGCACATCCAGGGCACGCCGGCCGATGCCTGGGACTATGACGGCGTCAACGAGCTGTTGCTCGCCGACCTCAAGATCAAGGGCGCCGAAACCCCCGTTCTGATGAAGGCGGACCGCAACGGCTTCTTCTTCGTCGCCAACCGCGAGACCGGCAAGATGATCTCGGCCGAGAAGTACGTCTTCGCCAACTGGGCCAAGAAGTGGGACATCAACACGATGCGGGCGGAAGAGGATCCGGACAAGCGTCCGGGCCCTGGCCATCCCGCCAAGGACATCTGCCCGAACCTGATCGGCGGCAAGAACTGGCAGCCGATGTCGTTCAACCCTGGGACCGGCCTCGTCTACATCCCGAGCAACAATGTCTGCATGGACTGGTCGGTCTCTGACGTGAACTACAAGCGCGGCGTGTTCTATCTCGGCGCCGAATTCCCGACCAAGCCGGGTCCCGGCGGCTTCCTCGGCGAACTCGTGGCCTGGGATCCCGTGGCCAACAAGAAGGTGTGGAGCATCAAGGAAGACCTGCCCTTTAACGGCGGCACGCTGACGACGGGCGGTAACCTCGTGTTCTCCGGCAATCTGCACGGCGATTTCCGCGCCATCGATGCCAAGAACGGCAAGGTGCTGTGGAGCAAGAACCTCGGCAGCGGCATCGGCGCGGGTCCGGTGACCTATTCGGTCGACGGCAAGCAATATGTCGCGATCGTGGTCGGACGCACCGCGGCGCTGCCGGCCTTCCTCGGCGACATCGGCAAGAAGATGGTCGCCGCGGCGCCCGAAGGCGGCTCGCTGTTCGTGTTCGCCCTGCAATAACGACCGTCACGAGGAGGCAGCATTGTCCGTGTCCCTTATCAAGTTGAATGAAGTGCCCAGCTCTGCGCGCAGCGTGCAGTTGGGAAAGGCGATCAGGACCGTGCTGCTCTCCGCCACGCTGCTCGCGCCGGCCTTGTCGGCCGGCGCGGAGGAGGCCAGGCCGCCGCTGCGACTCTGCGCCGACCCGACCAACCTGCCGTTCTCGAGCGACGAACCGGGCAAGCCCGGTCTCTATCTCGAGATCGGCCAGGCGGTGGCGCAAAGGCTCGGCCGCACGGTGAGCTATAATTGGTACAAGTCCTATTTCGGCAAGCGCACCGTGCGGGAGACGCTGCTCAGCAAGCAGTGCGACGCCATGGTCGGCCTGCCTTTGATCGACGATTTCATGGGGCCGGCGGTGATCTTCTCGAAGCCGATCGCTCATGAAGGCTACGCGCTGGTCGGCGCCAAGGAGAGCAAGCTCGCCGGCATCGACGATCTCACGGGATTGCGGGTTGCGGTGCAGTATCAATCGACGCCGCAAAACCTGCTGGCGATGCGCGACGATATCCAGAAGGTCACCGTGCTCAGCCCCGAGGAGGGCATGATGGCCCTCGACCAGGGCAAGGTCGATGTCGCCTTCATCTGGGCGCCGGTGGCGGGCTGGCTCAACAAGACCAGCTATGGCGACAAGTACCAGATCGTGTCGACCGAGGGCGACGGCCTGCTCTGGGCGACCGCGATCGGCTTCGCCAAGGCGTCCGGCGCGCTGCGCGATGAGGTCGACGGCGTTCTGCCGTCGCTGCAGCCGGAGATTTCCGCCCTGTTTGCCAAATATGGTGTTCCGAACGGCGCTCCGGTGAAGTTCGGCCAGGCGGCGCCGGCGACGACATCGTCCGTGGGGGCCAGCGAGCCGGTCACGGTCGGGCAGGCGACTACGGCCGAGAAGCCGGTTCAAACCGCCACGACCTCCGGGGATGCCAAAGCGGACGCCAAGGGCGATGCCGCCGCGGGGCGGGAGGTCTTCAACGGGACCTGCGCCCATTGTCATGGTCCGGACGCGGTGCAGGCCGAGCGAAAGATCGACCTCCGGCTGCTCAAGAAGCGCTATGCTGACGATATGGAATCGACATTCTGGAAGACGGTCCATGACGGGCGGCCAGCCAAGGGCATGCCGGCCTGGAAGGACGTCTTCAGCGACGACGAGCTCAGAAACGTATATGCCTATCTGCAGAGTGTGCAGGATACCGGCGGGAACTAGGCGAAGAGCAGTGCGAGGGTCCTCATGATGGGGTTCCTGATCATCGACGATCACCCCCTGTTCGGGGAGGCGCTTGGCAACGCCATCCGCATCTCGCATCCCGATGCCCGGATCTATGAGGCGACCTCGATCAAGGGGGCGCTCGGCATCCTCGCCAACGAGCCGAATATTGATCTCGCGTTGCTCGACCTGCTGCTGCCCGACGTCGTCGGCTTCTCCGGCTTCCAGAAGATCAGGGACCGCTACCCGCGGCTGCCGATCGCCATCGTCTCCAGTGAAGAAGACAAGCACACCATCCGCGAGGCGCTGGAAATGGGTGCGGTCGGCTATCTGCCGAAATCGACCTCGCTCGGCGAACTCTCGCAGGCGATCGCGCGCGTGCTGAGCGGATCGGTCTCGGCACCGCGGGATTTCGTCGCAGTCGGCGCGCTGGACCAGTCCGAGACGGCACGGACGCTGCGCGAGCGGATCCAGAAGCTGACGCCGCAGCAGATCCGCGTGCTGCACTTGATCATCCGCGGCCTGCAGAACCGCGAGATCGCCGCCGAGCTGAAGCTCGCGGAATCCACTGTCAAGGCGCATGTCACCGAGATCCTGCGCAAGCTGAAGCTGTTCAGCCGCAACAAGGCGATCATCGAGCTCGGCAAGATTCCGCTCCCGGTCCTTGAAGCTGGCTCAGGTGCGAAGGCAGAGAAGGCCCCCTAGCCTTGCTGCGCTGCGAGGCGAACGCATCCGGGGTGCTACCTATAGGCTGCCGGTCAGCTTTGAGATAATGTCGTGGACACAATGGCTGTCATCAGCGATCCGAGGGAGGACGGCGCAGCATTGACCACGACCGCGCCCCTGGCGGACGAGCCGCCTCTCGATGAGGCGGGTGCGCCTCGACTGCTGATCGTCGAGGATCACCCGCTATTCCGTGCCGCCCTGATCGGCGTGATCGGGGCCGAATTTCCCGATGCCGAGGTGCTGCAGGCGACCTCGATCGACGGCGCGCTTGATGTGATCGCCGCGCGCGATGGCCTTGATCTGATCCTGCTCGATTTGTCGATGCCCGGGACCACGGGCCTGCTCGGGGCCTACCGGGTCCGGGCCGCGGCGCCGCGCAGCGCGCTGGTGATCGTATCGGCGCATGACGATTCCCGGATCATCGGCGGCGCGATCTCGCTCGGCATTTCCGGGTTCATTCCGAAGTCGACGCCGAAGGCCGAACTGGCGCGCCTGCTGCGCGGCATCCTCGAAGGCGAGGTATTCCTGCCGACGCGCTTCCGCGACACGGCCGCCGCGCGGAAGGGCCAGGCCGAGACCAAGGAGCTGGTGCAGCAGCTCGGCCAGTTCACCGCCCAGCAGCTGCGCGTGCTCGACATGATCTGCCGCGGCCTGCAGAACAAGCACATCGCCTATCAGCTCGATATCTCGGTCACCACCGTGAAGGTGCATGTCTCGGAGATCCTGCGCAAGCTCGGCGTGCGCAGCCGGACCGAGGCCATCATCGCGCTGTCGAAACTGGATTTCGGCAAGCAGGACCACGCACCGGTGACGGCCTCGCCGTCGCGCGGCGACTAGAGCCTTTCCCGTTCCGATGGACTCGGAACGGGGCTCCAGGTCTTTGTCTTGACGCGTTTTCTTCACGCGAACCGGTATCCACTTCGCTCGAAAACGCGCTGGTCATAACCGCGCGTTCGACTGCTCCGCTGCGAGCAGGAACGACAGCAGCGAGCGCATCTCGGCGGGCTTGATCGGCTTTTTCAGGAGTTCGTGGCCAAAGGCCGAGACGTCGGAGGCGGCCTTGGCCGAGTAGTCGGCGGTGACGATGATCGCCGGCACCTTGGCGTTGATCTCGCCGCGGATCACGTCGACGGCCTGGATCCCGGTCTCGCCATTGTCGAGATGCAGGTCGGCGATGATGGCGTCGGGAATGCCGTCCAGCGCGTGGATGCGTTCGAGCGCCTCGGTCTTCGAGATCGTCACGGCGACGTCGCAGCCCCATTTCTCCAGCAGATGGGCGAGACCCTCGGCGCTCGAGAGATCGTTCTCGATCAGCAGGATCTTCGCGCCCTCCATGCCGCCATAGCGATAGTCGACGCTGGCCTGTTCGCGCACCGGGATCGCAACCGGATCGAGGGTGCGCGGCACCGTGACCGAGAACACCGAGCCCTTGCCGGCGCGCGAACTCAGCCTGATGTTATGGCCGAGCAGGTCGGCAAAGCGGCGCACGATCGAAAGACCGAGCCCGATGCCCGCCTTGTCGCCGGCGCCGGCGTCGCCGCGCTGAAATTCGACGAAGATCGCCTCGCGCTGGGCTTCCGGGATGCCCGGCCCGGTGTCGTGCACCTCGATGCAGATATTTTCGCCCTTGAGGCGGCACCCCATCAGCACGGTGCCGCGCTGGGTGTAGCGCAGCGCATTGGCCAAGAGGTTCTGCAGGATCCGGCGCAGCATCAGCGGATCGGAGCGGACCACCGCCGATGACGGCATGATCCGGAAGTCGAGGTTGCGCTTGGCGGCGGTCGCCACGAATTCCTGCTCAAGCGGCTCGAACAGCGAGGCGATCGCGACCGGACCGAATTCGGGCCTGAGCACGCCGGCATCGAGCTTCGAGATGTCGAGCAGCGTCCGCAGCATGTCCTCGAGCGTCGCCAGCGAGCGGTCGATCTGGTCGGTCAGCGCGACGCTCTTGGGCTCGCTTGCCATCTCGGTCAGCGCGGACAGCGTCAGCCGCGCGGCATTCAGCGGCTGCAACAGGTCGTGCGTCACCGAAACCAGCACCGATGATTTCAGCGAACTTGCCGCCTCGGCCTGCTGCTTGGCCTGCAGCAGGCGTCCGTTGGTCTTCTCCAGCGATTGCAGTGCCTGCTTGAGCTGCTGGGTACGGTCGCGCACCTGCTGATCCAGCGCGATCGCGGTCTCGAACAGGGAGAAGGCGTTGAGCTGCTGGTCGGTCGAACGTTCGACGCGCGACATCAGCGCCGCGTTGATCTTGCGCAGCTTCTCGGCTTCGCGTTCGAGGGCCGCAATGCGCGTGGTCTTGCTGTCGGTCATTGCGGCGCGACAGCCCGCTTGCCGATGGCGATGCCGGTCAGCGTCTGGTTGACATGCATGGAGCGATACTGCTCGCCATAGGTCTGAAAGCCAATCACTTTGTTGCGGCGATAGAGCTCCGACATCTCCCGCGACAGCTGGCGCTGTTCGACGTCGAGCCGGCGCAGCACGCATTCGAAGCCGATGAACATCGAGACCTCGCCGAGATCCTCGGTCAGCTCCTTGAGCAGGCGGCTCGTCACGTCGATCGGGTCGCGCTCGCGCGCCACCGTCAGCACCATGCCTTCGTCGATGGCGCAGAAGAATTGCAGCGACCCGTCGGGATTGGTGCGCTGGATCGACCGCGCATAATAGGCGCCGCCGACGCGGACCAGCACCGGGTGTGCTGCGAACGAGAACAATTCGAGCTTGCTGTCGCTGAGGCCGACGGCGCGGGAATATTCCAGCGCGGCCGGCTCGGCATTCAACTCCTTGACGATGCGGTGCTCGATGTCGGCCTCGGTCACCACCATCTTGGTCGAGGTCGGCTCGAAATGGTCGCACTTGAACAGGCGGAACGGCAGCCGGGTCCGGATCAGGATCAGGACGGCGGCGTCGGTATGGGCCTCGCCGCCGTGGAAGACCCAGGACTTCTCGAAGCGCAGGCCGTCGCCGGCGGAGCCGCCGACCACCGGAATGTCGCCGAGCGATGCGTAGATCGCCGACATGATGGTTTCCTCGCGCTGGCACATGCCGTCGATGAACAGCAGCCCGAAGGAATCGTCGGTGTGATCGCAATGCTCGGTGCGCTGCGCGAATTCGCTCTGCAACTCGGTGCAGATCGAACGGCCGTGGTCGACCCGAAACGTCGCGAGGTCGAACAGCGGCCGGGCCGCGATGACGAAATCGGCCGCGTCGAAGCCCATCGCCACGACGCTGTCTTCCTCCCAGCCGCCGGGCGATAGTTCTCCCGCCGTGGTGCAGCCGAAGATCGGGATGTCGGGCATCCGGCCGGACAGCTCGGCGATGAATTGTTGCGGGTCATAGAACGGCGACACGAACACCACGAGCATGGCGAGATCGACCGTCGCCAATTGGCGCGCGATCTCGTCGGCGGCCTCCCGCGGCCCGGTGGTCTTTGCCTGCACCACGACAATACTGTCGGTGGCGCTGCCGTTCTGCTTCGCCAAAGGCGTTCTCCCTGACCAGAATTTTTTGCTTTTCTTGGCGCGGTCGGCCGCGCGGGTCGCAAGAGTGTCGGCGCCATGCCGCGAGGTTCGCGGTCCGGCCCTCTCTATATTCTAGGTCGTGAGGGGGAATGTCATTGGCCGGGCGACTTCGCCGGCAGCTATGCTCGCCGCAAGCGCCAACGGCGCCGCTCGACGCGATGACATGGGACACCTCCCGATGTGTTCTCCTGGCCCGGGCAGGGACAGGTTTGATCGGTTCTAAAGTATCGGGCCGGACCCGCGCGTCAATCACCTTGCCCGCACCCCCGGGCCGACCAAGGTAGTATCGGACCGAAGCCGGCGGCCGCTGCCTATTTACCGGGCCTTATTGATTCTGCCTTAGTTTTGCCCTCCGGGGACTGGGGCGGGTTGCTGCCGGACCTCGCGTGGTTTTCAGAATGAAGACGGGGGGTTGGAATGCCGGGACTGAAGCGATCGTCGTCGATCAGGTTCCCAACCCTCAGATTTCGCGCCAAGATCATGGTCGGCTTTGCCGTCACGCTGGCGCTTTCGGCAGCCACCATGGGCTTCGCCTATATGGGCTTCGAGCGGGTCTCCGCCGGCGTCGGCTCCTATCGCCAGAGCGTCGCGGAAGCCGATCTTGCCCGCAACATCGATCGCGAAATGATCTCCTACCGTTCGCTGGCGCGCTACTACGTCGCGACCGGCAAGGAGGACGACGCCAAGGCCGCGCTCGCCGCCGAGGCCAGCCTGAAGGACGCCATCGTGGCGTCGATGAAGGGCACCACCAATCCGGCCCGGCTCGAGCAGGTCACCAAGCTGGAACGCGAATTCCGCGCCTTCACCAAGATCTTTGCCGAGATCGTCCGCATCAAGGACGACAGCGCGCAGGTCGCGCAGAACAAGCTGACCCGCAGCGCGACCTCGATGCGCTACAAGCTCGACGATCTGCCGAGCAATGCCGACGATTCCGAGCTGCAATCGATCCAGTTCGGCGCCAAGAAGGTCGCCGACCAGCTGCAGTCGATCACCGGCGCCGTCAACACCTTCGTCGTCAATGGCGACAAGACGGTCGCCTCCAGCGCGCTCGCCCGGCTGAAATTCGCCGATAATCTGGTGAAGGGCATCACCTCAAAGGACGAGCGGATCACCCAAAGCGTGAAGGACATCACCGCGCTGCTAGGAGAGTACCGCGAGGCGCTCGCCAAGCTGATCGCGAATGCCAAGTCGATCGACGAGTTGACCGTTGAGATGACCGAATCCGCGGCTGCCATCAGCCAGGGTGCAGCGGCGATGAAGTCCGATCTGCTGACCGACCAGAAGCGGCTCGAGAACGAATCGCATGCCATGATCGGCGAAACCGAGCAGCTGATCCTGATGCTTGCGGCCGGCAGCTTCGTGCTCGGGCTGGTGTGGGCGTTCCTGCTCGGCAAGGGCATTTCACGGCCGATCGCGGCGATGTGTGCGGCGATGCGCGAGCTCGCGGCAGGCAATTTCGATGTGGTGCTGCCGGGCCTCGGCCGCCGCGACGAACTCGGCGAGATGGCCGGTGCCGTGGAGGAGTTCAAGGTCCAGGCGGTTGCCAAGGCCGAGCGCGATGCCGCGACCCAGGAGGCGCAGAACAAGGCGAGTGCCGCCGCGCGGCGCACCGAGCTCATTCGTTTCGCCGACGAATTCGAATCCGCCGTCGGCTCGATCGTCTCCAACGTATCGGCGTCCGCCGTGCAGCTCGAATCCGCAGCCGGTACGCTGACCCGGACCGCGGAGACCACGCAGAACCTGTCGAGCCAGGTCGCCGGCGCCTCCGAGGAGGCCTCCAGCAACATGCAGTCGGTGGCCTCCGCGACCGAGGAGCTGTCGGCGTCGGTCGACGAGATCGGCCGCCGCGCCAAGGAATCCAGCCAGATCGCCGACTCCGCCGTGCGCCAGGCCGAACAGACCGACGCGCGGATCGGCAAGCTCTCGCGCGCCGCGCAGGAGATCGGCGACGTCGTCAAGCTGATCACGGCGATCGCCGAGCAGACCAACCTCTTGGCACTGAACGCCACCATCGAGGCCGCGCGCGCCGGCGATGCGGGCCGCGGCTTCGCGGTGGTCGCCGCCGAAGTGAAATCGCTGGCGAGCCAGACCGCGAGAGCCACCGACGAGATCTCCACCCACATCTCGGGCATGCAGGCCGCGACACAGGAATCGGTTGCCGCGATCAAGGAGATCGGCGACACGATCGGGCAGATCTCCGGGATCGCGACCAATATCGCGAGCTCGGTCGAGCAGCAGAGCGCGGCAACGCAGGAGATCGCACGCAGCGTGCAGAATGTCGCGCAAGGCACTCAGGAAGCCGCATCCAGCGTCACCCAGGTCAATCGCGGCGCCACCGAGACGGGAGCCGCCTCCGAAGAGGTGCTGAATTCGGCCCGCTCGCTGTCGGTCGAAAGCTCCCGGCTGCGCGAGGAGCTCGACCGCTTCATGGCGAACATCCGCGCGGCGTAACGGACGCCGGTCTATCAACGATCGTCGTCCCGGCGCAGGCCGGGACCCATAACCACCGCTGTTCGTTGGTGCGCCGACAACTCGCCGCTTGCCCCTTCCGATGGCCGCGGCGTATGGGTCCCGGCCTGCGCCGGGACGACGCCGTTGGCGCCAGGACGACAATCTTAATCCCGCCCGAACTGATGCTTCAATTCGACCTTGGCGCGTTCCAGCCGTGACCGTTCGGTCTTCGGCAGCGTCTTGCCGGCGCGGTTGATGTAGAAGGTCAGCATCGACAGCGCGGAACGATAGGCGCCGCTCTTGCGCCGCGTGCTGTGCTCGGCGGATGTTTTCAGCGATGCCGCGATCTTCTTCGCGCTCGTCAGCTTGAAGACACCGCGCTTGAGGTCGAGGGCGTCGCTCTCCTTTGTTACCCGTTGCGACCAGCGCTTCGAGGTCGTCTTCTTCGCTCCACGCTTGCGGCTTGCCGTGCTCGCCGATCGTGCGGTCGATTTTCGTGCTGACTTTCGTGCGGTCTTGCGCGCCGCTCCCTTGCGTGCGGCCATCGATAGCTCCATGGATTTTCAGCCGAGAACAATCTGCCGCGATCGCGGTTCCTATGCCGCATTGCGGGAACCCTTGCCGGTCTGCGGCGTTGACATTGCGTGGCGGGCACTCCGTTTGCCGCGATCCTGGGAGGGAGAACCTTGGAACGTATCGTTCCGGGGATTTTCTCATTGGTCTAATCTGATGAATTTGCAGCAGACACAGGTCAGCTCTGCGACAACGGCCGACAGGACGGCGTCGCCGGATGCCGCGAATGACGACCGCATCATCGAGACCTCGATCCCCCTTCGGCTCGACAATCTCCGCTGGAGCGGCTTTCACACCCGCGTCGTGTTGGCGCTCGGCATCACATGGATCCTCGACGGGCTCGAAGTGACGCTGGCCGGCGCGCTGTCGGGCGCGCTGAAGGAGAGCCCGACAATGAGCTTCTCCAATGCCGATGTCGGCCTCGCCAGCAGCGCCTATCTCGCCGGCGCCGTGCTCGGCGCGCTCGGCTTCGGCTGGCTCACCGACCGGATCGGGCGCAAGAAGCTGTTCTTCATCACGCTCGCGCTCTATCTCTCGGCGACGGCCGCGACCGCGCTGTCGTGGAATGTCGCGAGCTACGCGGTGTTTCGTTTTCTCACCGGCGCCGGCATCGGCGGCGAATACACCGCGATCAATTCAACCATCCAGGAGCTGGTGCCGGCGCGCTATCGCGGCTGGACCGATCTCGTCATCAACGGCAGCTTCTGGATCGGTGCAGCGATCGGCGCGGTGAGCGCGATCGTCCTGCTCGATCCCGCGTTCCTTGCGCCCGATCATGGCTGGCGGATCGCCTATTTCACCGGCGCGGCGCTCGGCCTCGTCGTGCTGTTGATGCGGATGTGGATCCCGGAAAGCCCGCGCTGGCTGATGATCCATGGACGCCCCGACGAGGCCCACAGGATCGTCGCCGGTATCGAGACTTCCGTGCTCGGCCACCAGCAGTCGAGCGATGACTTTGACAAGATCAAGCTTCGGATGCGCGATCATACGCCGCTGCGCGAGGTCGCGGTGACGCTGTTCTCCACCTACCGGCAGCGCTCGCTGGTCGGGCTCACGCTGATGGCCGCGCAGGCATTCTTCTACAATGCGATCTTCTTCACCTTCGCGCTGATCCTGACCGATTTCTTCGGCATCGCCGCCAGCAATGTCGGCTGGTACATCTTGCCGTTCGCTGCCGGCAACTTCCTCGGGCCGCTCCTGCTCGGCCGCCTGTTCGATACGCTCGGCCGCCGCACCATGATCGTGCTGACCTACGCCGTGTCGGGCGTGCTGCTCGCGTTGTCCGGCTATCTGTTCTCGATCGGCGTGTTCAGCGCACAGACCCAGACCATCGCGTGGATGGTGATCTTCTTCTTCGCTTCGCCGGCGGCAAGCGCCGCCTATCTCACCGTCAGCGAGATGTTTCCGCTGGAGGTCCGCGCGCTTGCCATTGCCGTCTTCTACGCTGTCGGCACCGGCATCGGCGGCGTGATCGGACCGGCGCTGTTCGGCGTACTGATCGACACCGGATCGCGCAACAGCGTTTTCGCCGGCTACCTCCTGGGAGCGGTACTTATGATCGCCGCCGCAGCCGTCGCGTGGCGCTATGCCGTCGCGGCCGAGCGAAAATCGCTCGAATCCGTCGCGCGGCCTTTGGCATTTGTGGAGTAGACTATGACGAAGCATGAATTGGCCGAAATGCCCCTGGATGACGACATCACCCCTGACGCGACGACCGGCAGCGCGCCGGCGTCGCTGATTCCGCCGCTGGATCGGACCGCGGTGCTGCTCGACATCGACGGCACCTTGCTCGATCTTGCACCGACCCCGCGCGAGGTGTGGGTGCCGCCGGAGCTCGCGACCACGCTGAAGCAATTGCATGAGCGCACGGGCGGCGCGCTGGCGCTGGTCAGCGGCCGCTCGCTCAACGACATCGACCTGATCTTCGCGCCGGAAGTATTCCCCGCGATTGGCGGCCATGGCGCAGAGATGCGGCTGCAGCCGGACAGCGAGGCGGTCGCTGCGCACGCGCCGCCGCTCGACAAGGAATTGAAGCGTCGCCTCGCCGCGATCGCAAAGCTCAGCCCCGGCATTCTGCTCGAGGACAAGGGTTACTCGCTGGCGCTGCATTATCGGCTGGCGCCGCAGGCAGAGAAGGCGATCTATGAGGCGGTGTCGCTGATCCGCGCCGAGTTGCCGAACGCGCCGATCGAGGTGCTGCCGGGCAAGAGCGTCTGCGAGATCAAGCATTCCGGCTTCACCAAGGCAACCGGCGTGCTCGAGTTGATGACGCATGAGCCGTTCAGGGGACGCCGCCCGTTCTTCATCGGCGACGACGTCACCGACGAGACCGTGTTCGCGATCATGCCTGACTATGAGGGGCTCGCATTCTCCGTTGGACGTCGCGCGACCGGTGTCGCCGGACATTTCGACGGGCCGGGCGATGTGCGCGCGTTCCTCGCGCGGCTGCTCGACGATGATAGGGACGTGAAGCTGTCCTAACCAGATCAACTGCATCGCGGGTTCGAATCGAATGCGGTGCTTTTGCGTCGTGGCGTCAACCTCGCGCGCAATTTTCTTTTCGCGAGTTCCCGCGAGTTCCTTCGCGCTTCGCCAGAATTTGGTTTCATTTGGGAGATTCCTTGATCAGGAACCATCTTGATGAATGGTTGTTAATACGCGAGTTGACCAACAGGAGGGGACCTGGTGAACCTCGTCGTCGTATCGAACCGCGTTTCGCGCGGAAAACCCAATGAACCCATGACGGGGGGGCTTGCAGCGGCATTGTTGCCGGTGGTGGAAAAGACAGGGGCAATATGGGTTGGTTCCAGCGGACGGGTCCGCGACGGGAACCTGAAGGAACCTTTTGCAGAGGTCGAAGCTCTCGGTGCGGGCGCGCTGGCGATGCTCGATCTGCCGGCCGCGCATTATGGCGGCTACTATGAAGGCTTTGCCAATTCGGCGCTGTGGCCCGCGATGCATTCGCGCGCCGATCTGATTCGTGCCTCGCATGAGGATTACACCAGCTATCGCGAAGTGAACGCGTTCATGGCGCGCGCGCTGCTGCGCTTCCGCAAGCCGGATTCCGTGTTCTGGATCCAGGACTATCATTTCCTCGCGCTCGGCGCGGAGCTGCGCGATCTCGGCGTCACGCAGCCGATCGGCTTCTTCCTGCACACGCCGTGGCCGGCGCGCGCGGTGATCGCAGGCGTGCCCAATCATCGTGAGCTGATCGAGGCGATGCTGTCCTATGACCTGATCGGCTTCCAGACCGATGAGGACTGCGAGAATTTCCTGAGTTATGTGCAGCATGATCTCGAATTCGAGGTGCGCGACGGCGTGATCAATTCGCCGTTCGGCCGCACCCGCGCCGCGGTGTTTCCGATCGGCATCGATCCCGGGAAGTTCGCCCAGCAGGCGACCAAGGCGATGACGCATCCCGATGTGACGCGGCTGCGGCGCAGCCTCAACGGCGAGAAGCTCGCGATCGGCGTCGACCGGCTCGACTATTCCAAGGGCCTCGTCAACCGCATCAAGGCGTTCGACAAGATGTGGATGCTGCACCCGGCGCTGAAGCGTTCGGTGTCGCTGCTGCAGATCGCAACGCCCTCGCGCGGCGCGATCGAGGCCTACGGCAATCTCGCGAGCGAGGTGGCAAAACTCGTCACCGACGTCAACGGCGTGCATGGCGAGGTGGACTGGACCCCGATCCGCTATCTCAACAAGGGCTTTGGCCAGGGCGTGCTCGCGGGGCTCTACCGCACCGCGCAGGTCGGCGTGGTGACGCCGCTGCAGGACGGCATGAACCTCGTGGCCAAGGAATATGTCGCCGCGCAAAATCCGGCCGATCCCGGCGTGCTGGTGCTGTCGAAGTTCGCGGGCGCGGCGAACGAGCTCGACGCCGCACTGCTGGTCAATCCGCACGACATCGACGGCATGGCGCGCACGCTGGCAACCGCGCTCGCGATGCCGCTGACCGAGCGGCGGATGCGCTGGGAAGCCATGATGGAGAAGCTCAACAGCGGCACCATCCAGCAATGGTTCGCCGATTTCATCGAGGCGCTGCAGGATACGCACAATGCGGGTGCCGCGGCGCTGCCGGAGCCACCAACCCTGTGGCCGCGCCGCACGGCGGATTTTGCCGCGCGATATCACTGAGCGAGCACCGGTTCGCATTCGCATCGGAGGATGGGTAGCAGCACTGCCCGTCCTCGTTGCGCTGTCGGTTGTCTTCCGGTTCTAACGTCAAACAACTTGCTCGGTGTCATCATCCGCGAAAAGCGGGTGATCCAGTATTCCAGGGACGGCGATGCTTGAAGCGAGAGGCCGCGGCCCTTCCCGCGTGTCGTCCCTGCCTAGTGCGCAATTGCGCACGGGAGCAGGGACCCATACTCCGCGGCGGGTGTTGCGAATAGGACTCGTCGTTCCGCCGCGCAACAATCTGCATTGGTGATTAGGGGGCCCTGCTTTCGAAAGCAGGGACGACACCGATTGGGTTGTCGGCCGCCGTGCGATGGCTTGTGCCCTAAGCACTGCGCGGTTGCGCACCGAGGAATGGCGGGGATCGCCAGATCGGCTGCATCGCTTGATTTGCGGCACTCCGTGACCAGCCACCGGCAAAAATCCCGTGCGGTGGCCAGCAAGACGGCGAGACGCGGTCGATCTCGGCGCCAATTTACCCAATATTTTCAATCAATTGGGGAAATTTCGCGCGCCAGCCCCGCGCTCCCTTGCAAAATCCGCCTCAGCCCTTCAAGAGAGGCCTCCCGGAGAGATGGCCGAGTGGCTTAAGGCGCACGCTTGGAAAGCGTGTGTGCGGGAAACCGTACCGTGGGTTCGAATCCCACTCTCTCCGCCACCGCGCCCCGCCATTTCGTACCTCAAAACGGAGACAGGCCCGAAAACTCGGCCGTTTTCGTGCATTTTCTCGCGCTGGAGAATGTCGGCCGTACTAAAAATGAACCGTGGATGGGCCTGGAGAATGCATTTTTCTCCGAATCCTAGAACGCCGGAAATTGGCACGGTACGGCATTTCGCGGAGAACAAAGCCCTCATAAGGGCCGGTTTTGAATCTCTCTCGCTCAGCCAAGTAAATGCGCGCAACTATGGCTTGGCCGCCCACAATCACGCAGCCCTCACAAATTGCCCATTCAACGCCCGCTGGAAAATATGCCCGTAGACGGTTGCGGCGATGGTCTCCTTCTCTCCGGCTGTGAAGGGAGGGCTAGGTAGCTGCGCGAAAACTGAATCAAGGATGAAGACCTCGACATCCGCCTTGGTCTGCTCCTTTTCCCAGAAGCGGTCGAGTCCCGCCAGCTGGGCGTTGATCGAGGCAAGCAACTCGCGGCTGGCCTGCTTCACTCGTTCGCGGGACGTCTTGTCGAGACCCTCCTTCTGGAGCAGGTCGAACAAGGCCAACTCATCCTCGCGCAGCCCCTCCCTCGTTGCACGCATTTGTTCTTCGTCGAGACTGTTCACCAGTTCGACGAGCCGGCGGAAGGTCTCTTCGATTGTCGTGCGATCCTTCTCACGGTTGTAGTCGGCGACGATATCCTCGTATTTGCGCTGGTAATCCATCCGCGTCGGGTTGCGAGCCAGCATCTCGGCGAGCTTCTGTTCGACGATGTCCCGGATGTCCTGAATCGCTGTCGCCTTGCGACTAACCTTCTTCGCAAATTCCTCACGCAGCTTTTCCAGATTGATCTGGCTGAGATCGAACGTCAGCCCTTCGGTCTGGTCCTCTCCTGGCACCTGTGTCCGGATCGCCTCGTTTATGATCCGGTGCAGTTCCTTGAGCAGATCGGTCACATCCGCAGTGTCGCGGCGTTCGGTCAGCTTCTTGTAAATCGCCTCGATGTTGTCGTGCCGCTCGGCGTAGGCGAAAGCCGTTGGCTCCGTAAGCAGCGCCTTAAAGCGGATGAAGACTTGCCGCGCCAGTATTTCGAACCGCCGCTTGGCGTCGTCGCTTGAATAGACGGCATTCACTGCATCGGCAAACCCTCGGATTCGCGCGAATCCCCTGGCCCCGATGAGTGAGCCGGGTTCGAAGCCGAGGTTCCGAAGATGCGCCTCGGTCGCTTCGATGGCCTCGATGAGCGCCTGCACCCGCTGCTCGATCGGTGCGAGAATGTCCTCGCCGCCAGCGCCGTCTTCGCCGAGCGCGTACTGTGCCAATGCGGCGCGCAGGCTTGCCAGCATCCCGTTATAATCTACGATTAGGCCGAAATCCTTGCCTGGATAGACGCGGTTCGCCCGTGCAATCGCCTGCATCAGGGTGTGGGCTTTCATCGGCTTGTCGATGTAGAGAGTTGACAGAGACTCCACGTCGAAGCCCGTCAGCCACATGGCGCACACGATCGCTACACGGAACTGATGTTCCGGTGTCTTGAAGGCCGTTTCGACATCGACACGCCTACCATCGTTCGTCTCGAAACCCTGTTTCATCAGAGCACGATGCGGAATGATATCGAAGTCCCATTTCTTGAAGTCGGCGACCTCGTTCTGTGCCTCGCTGATGACGATCTCGATGATGGTCTCGTTGATCCAGTCCGACTGGCGCTTCAGTTTCGCCGCTTCTTCGAGTAGCACGGCGCGCGCCGCTTCGTCGGCAGTTGCCGCCGCTTCCGCCCGCTTTGCGTCGCCGGCAAGCCGCACCTGTGCCGCCTTCGCCTCCCAGAGCGGGATGATGCGCTGATGCATGCGGGCGCAGGTGATTTTATCGATGCAGACCAGCAACGATTTTCCTGACTCCCATCGGGTCGCGCAGTGTTCGACGAAATCCGCCGCGATCTTATCGAGGCGCTCGTCGGCGGTGATAATCTCGTAATCCTTGCCGAGAAGCTTGTCGAGCAAAGTCATCTGGTCGGGATTGAGTTCGGCCTCCTCGATCTTCGTCGCGATGCGGCTGTTGAGATCCTGCCGCGCGACGCCAAGCTTTTCACCGCGGTTCTCGTAAACGAGCTTGACGGTGGCGCCGTCCTCCTCCGAGCGCTTGAAGTCGTAGCGCGAGACATAATCACCGAAGATTCGCTTGGTAATCTCATCCTGCTTGAACAGCGGCGTTCCAGTGAACCCAATAAAGGCGGCGTTTGGCAGCGCGAGCCGCATGTTGCGCGCCAGGCGTCCCGATTGCGTGCGGTGCGCCTCGTCGGAAATCACGATGATATCGTCGCGCTCGCTGTAGGGGTGTTTGGGGTCGACATCTCTATTGAACTTGTGGATCAGGCTGAAAATGTACGGATGGTTTTCCTTCAAGAGGCGTTCAAGGTCGTCTCCCGTTGCGGCGCGCGGCGTCTCCTTGCCGGTGATGCCGCTGCCCGCGAACGTCTTATAGATCTGGTCGTCGAGGTCGTGCCTGTCGGTCATTAGCAGGAAGGTAAAATTGCCTTCTACTTTCCGCCGCACCTTCTCGGCGAAGAAGGCCATCGAATAGGACTTGCCGCTACCCTGCGTGTGCCAGAACACGCCGAGACGGCCGAGCTCGGGATGTGCGCGCTCGACGATGCTTACCGGCCCTTCTGGGATGAAAGGCGACTGAGGAGCTTCCTCCATCCCGAACGGCGCAGGCAGGCGACGCCGGACACCGGCCGGGCGCTTCTCAAGCGGTAGTTCGATGACGCGATGCCGAAGCCTCTTTTCCAAGGGGAACTCGCGCTTCAATGCCTCCTGCCGCTCGACCGATGACGTCGCAAGGTTGACACCGAGGACCTGGTGATTGCGCGCCACCACCTTGCGCGTCGAGCCCGGCTTGCTCTCGTCGAACAGGATGAAGTTCTCGACGATGTCGAGCAGCCGGTCATGCGCCAGCATGCCATCAAGCAGCACCTCGGCATCGACCTTGCCCTTGTCGGCCTCGTCGAGGCGTTTCCACTCGTAGAAGTGCTCCCATCCGCTGGTAATTGAGCCGTAGCGGGCGTGGTCGCCGTTGCTGACGATCAGGAACGCATTGTGATGAAAGGCATGCGCGATGACATTCTCGTCCATGTAGTCGGAGAGGTTGCCGTCGAAGCCAGCGCGGATGTTCTTGTGGACCGCTTTCAGCTCGACGAAGACGAGCGGCAGCCCGTTAACGAAGCAGACGAGATCAGCGCGGCGGTTGTAGCTCGGCGTCCGCAGCCCGGTGAGCTTCAATTCGCGAACGGCGAGGAACCGGTTCGAGCCCGGCTTGTTGTCGAAGTCAATCACGCGGGCACGAGCGTTGCGGAAATGCCCCGCGGCATCGCGATAGGACACTGGGACGCCGTTGCGGATCAGGCGATGAAAATCCCAGTTGTGCTGCACCATCGAACGGCTGAAATCGTGAGCGGTCAACGTCCGCACGGCGTCATCGATGGCCGACGGTGGCAGGTCGACGTTGAGACGCTCCAATGCGGCTCGGAGGTCGCGGGTCAGCACCGCTTCGGTGGTGTCCTTCCGTCCCAGCGCGCCGTCCGGTCCAAAAGTCTCGTCGTTGAAGGCATAGACACTATCCCAGCCTAGCTTGTCCTTGAGGTGCCCGGCGAATGTCGCCTGCACCAGCCGGTCCTCGCTGTTGACGGGAGTGTGCGCCATGATCAGCAACCCTCGGAAGTCATACGACGATCTTGCCGTTCATGAGCCGTGGAAGGAGGAGGTCGCGAGCTTGAGCAAGTTTTTTGTTCATGGTGTGAAGCGTTCGCACCTGCTCATGAAGGTCCGAAGCATGTTGGTCAAACTCGCGCGATAGGGACATGTCGGGTATCACGACCGGAAGGGCTTTGAACTTGCCCTTGCTGATTTCCTTATAAGTCGCGCCGCCGGCGTGGGATCGGATTTCTTCGACGCGGTCCATCAAGTTGTACAATAGATACATCCTTGAGCGTGGGTCTTTCGGCAGAATGCTAATGAAGCCTTGATTTGTGCAGGACGGCCCATCGATGATTCCGAAGAATCCGACTGACGCTCGGCTCGTCATCAGGACGGTGCCAGAAGGAAGCATCTTCGCAGAGGATCCGCGCAATCCGGCCTCGGTTATCTTCGTGTTGCTATCAAGCAGGGCCAGACATGAGTTCCGCGTGATGTCGGTCGGCGTGTACCAGGGGATATCGCCATCATCCCAGAACTCAGGCTTAGCGGTTGATGGCGTGCCACCACCTACCGCCTCGCAAACACTATCGAAGGTCCGCCGCTCCCACCCTTCAGGAATACCATCGATGATCTTGACGTGCTCGTGGCCGGGGAAGCGGAAACGAACAAACCACTCGCGATAAAGCATCCGCACCGCTTGCTCCAGCAGTGCAATGCGCCGTCGGTTGTTCTCGATCAGGTCATCGTAGGCTGAGAGAATCTCGACTATGGAGTCTTGTACTCTCCTTGGCGGCAAAGGAACATTGATTAGCTCAACGTTAGAGATATTGATGTTCGGCTGTGCCGCGCCGCGCGCAACCGATAATATTACCGGGCGTCCAACACTGGAATTGAAATAGTAACGATAGAAATCCGGGCAAGCATTTGCGTTGAACCGGAACCGGATCAAGAATGCGCCTGGGAGGACCGGTCGATGATAATTCTTGAAAACGGCTGTCGTGCCGACGCCCGCTCCTGATCGAGAGATCACTAGATCACCAGGGAGCAGGAAATGGTTGCAAAACCTGTCTTCATCTATAATGGCGAGTGGCATAGATGAATATGAAATCTCGCCGTGCTCTCCTATATCAGTCTGCCTGAGAGTGGCGACATTTCCTGATTCAGAATAGAGGTCCCCGCTAAACCTTGGCCCAAATGCGCTGTGGGAAACAATTTCTTTGAACGCCACGGTTCGCCAAGGCAGCATGCTATGCTCCCAACTCTTCGAAGTTGCGAGCAATACGGGCTGCCAATTCCACCGCTTCATGATTCAAGCTCATGATATCGATTTGGATTGCACGTAGTGCCTCTTCGAAATCAAAATCTTCATCTTGCTCCTCGGGAGCGACGCCGACATAGCGCCCCGGCGTCAAGCTCCAATCATGCGCCTCGATTGTCGCCCGATCGACAAGCTTCACCAGACCTTCCACGTCGCGCAGCTCCGCCTCGGGAAAGCGCTCGCGAAGCCAGTCGGCCTGCCGCACGAAGTAACGTGTGACCCGCAGCGCCTCGACGGCGTCGGCGCGAGCCGCCTCCAGCGCCTTTCGTGCCCTGGTCACGTCGGCATTGTCCCATGCCTCCGAATCTCGCGCATCGAGTTCCTTCACGGCGATATCGATCGTGCGACCCGCGAGCTTCGCCGCGAGGTCGATCTGCTTGGTCAGGTCGCGGCATCGGTCCGCCAGCGGATGCAGGGCAAGGCGCGCCGCATTGAGACCTGTATTATCGCGGTCAGTGACCCGCCAAGCGGCCGCTTGCGTCGCCGTCTCTTTGCCGAAGGTGCCGATATCCTCCGTCAAAGCTTTACTGGTGCCGGTTAGTTCGGCCCAGGGCTCCGCCAGCGGATCGTTCTCACGCTTGAGATTGGCGAAGAAGCCAATCAGGGGGACAAGCTTGCCGAGTGCCTCCTCGAAGGTGGCGAGCGGATTGGTTGCCGCCTGGCCACCGTTGATCGCCTGCGCCAGATAGGATTCGACGAGCTTGAGGAAGCGGTCCTGCTGACCGCGATAGAGCCAGACGATGGCCGCGATGTTCTTCTGCTGCTCCGGACTGAAGTCGCAGACCGAGCGCGACACCTTGCGGAAGATGTTGCGCGCATCGAGCATCAGCACACGGTCGGCCCTCGCCTCGTCCTTCTCTTTCGCGCGATCAAAAAACCAGAGCTGGCAGGGAACCGTGCGGGTGTAGAAGAAGTTGCCGCGGACATCGATCATCACATCGACCGCACCGGTCTCAACTAGCTTCTGCCGGACGGTTGCTTCGTCCCGCCCGGCGCTCGACGCTTGCGACGACATCACGACGCCGGCGCGACCGGTTTCGCTCAGATAGCTGTAGAAATAGGAAAGCCAGAGATAGTTGGCGTTCGAGACCTTCTTCGCCTTGTTGACGCCAGGCAGGCCGAACGGCAGGCGCTTGTCGCCATTGATCTTGTCGGCGTCCACTTCGTCCACGTTGAACGGGGGATTGGCCATCACGAAATCGCACTTGCCGGCAAGTTCGTGCGGGTCCTTGTAATAGGTAATAGCTTCGTTGCCGGCCCGGATCGTGCCTTCCAAGCCATGGACCGCGAGGTTGATTTGCGCGAGCCGTGCCGTCGTCTCATTCTTCTCGTGGCCGTAGAAGGTGACACGCTTCATCGTGTCCAAGCCTTCGTCCTCTATGAAGTGGCTCGATTGCACGAACATGCCACCCGAGCCACAGGCAGGATCGAGGATGATCCCGTGATCCGGCTCGATGACGTTGACGATTGTCTGCACGATCGATGGCGGTGTGAAGAACTCGCCATTGTCATGCGCGCCCTGCTTTGAGAACTCGGCGAGAAAGTATTCGTAGATGCGGCCGAACACGTCACCAGAGGCTTTACGAAGGCCTTCCGAGTCGAACATGCGCATCATCTCTTCGAGGACGCCGTCCTCGAAGCGAGCGTAATCCTTTGGCAGTTGGCCGGCGAGCGGCGGGAAGGCGGCTTCGATCGCTTCCATGGCGTCATTGAGCGCCGCGCCGAGCTTGCCGCCCTTGGGTGTCTTCAAGATGATGTCGAACCGTGCGCCCTCGGGCAGGTTCAGCGAGCGGCGGCGGGTGAAGTCGGCGTCGACCAGCTGCCGGTCTGGCATCTGGCCTGCCGCCTTGTCGGCATCGATTGCGGCTTTCGCTTGGTAGAAGCGGTTCGTCGCATGGCGGAGAAAAATCAGCCCCATGATGGGCATGAAATATTCGTTCGACGCCAGATTGGAGTTCGCCCGCAGATTGTCGGCGATCTTCCAGAGCCCGGCTTCAAATTTTTCGAGTCCCTCCAAATGATCGG